>JAFPUF010000005.1 GCA_017395545.1 Treponema sp.
AAGGAAACAAAGATTGTCTGCCGATATCCTCAGTTCTTCGCCGCTGAATCTTTATATAAAAGTATTGGTTCTGCAATCCGTCCTAAGGGAAATGGTAAGGGTGGTATTTACTTTGGAGCAACTGGCTGTGGTAAAAGCTACAGTATGGTTTTCTTGAGCAGGCTTTTGATGAAGTCCCGCGATTTGAACAGCCCGACAATTGTTGTAATTACTGACCGAACAGATCTTGATGCCCAGCTCAGTAAAATCTTTGTTGAAAGCAAAAACTATATTGGTGATGAAAATATTGAATGTATTGAAAGCCGTGCCCTGCTGAAAGAAAAACTTGAAGACAGAAAAAGCGGCGGGGTCTTCCTTACTACAATTCAAAAATTCTGTGAAGATATAAAGCTTCTTTCTGAACGTTCAAATATTATCTGTATAAGTGATGAAGCACACCGAAGTCAGAATAATCTTGAAGAGAAAACTGTAATTACAGATAAGGGTGTTGAACATAAATACGGCTTTGCAAAATATCTGCATGATTCACTTCCTAACGCAACTTATGTCGGCTTTACAGGAACTCCGATTGACCAAATGGCTCAGGTCTTTGGTGAGGTTGTTGAATCCTATACAATGAAAGAATCTGTAGCCGATGGAATTACTGTAAATCTTGTTTATGAAGGTCGCGCCGCTAAAGTAATTCTTGACCAGAAGAAAGTCCGCGAGATTGAAGAGTATTATGCTCAGTGCGAGGATGAAGGTGCAAACGAAGCTCAGATTGCTGCAAGTAAAAAGGCCGTCGCAAATCTTGATGCAATTATTGGTGATGATGATGTAGTTGCAGAAGTTGCCCAGGATTTTATTCATCATTATGAAACTCGTGTTCGCGAAGGAGCAACTGTTGAAGGAAAAGCAATGTTTGTCTGTTCAAACCGCGAGATTGCCTATAAGCTCTGGCAGAAGATTGTTGAGCTTCGCCCTGAATGGAATGAAAAGAAAGACTGCGGTGACAAAGACTATAAACCTATCGAAAAAATCAAAATGGTAATGACCGAGAACAAAGCAAAAGATACAAAAGGTCTTTTTGAACTTCTTGGTAATCACGAATACAGAAGAGAACTGGACCGTCAGTTTAAGAAAGTAGAATCAAACTTTAAGATTGCAATTGTAGTTGATATGTGGATTACAGGCTTTGATGTACCTTCTCTCGACACAATTTACATTTATAAACCTCTGCAGAAACATACTCTTATTCAGACAATCAGCCGTGTAAACAGAACTTACAAAGGCAAAGACCGAGGTTTGATTGTAGACTACATCGGAATCAAACGGGCAATGAATGAAGCCCTTAAAAAATATACCGGCGACGATAACGAAGAATTTGAAGATACAGACAAAGCTGCAGCAATTGTAAAAGACCAGATTAGTGTACTGAATGCAATGTTAAATGAGTTTGATTCTTCTGACTATTACAATGGAAGTCCGCTTAAGCAGCTTGAGTGTTTGAACAAGGCTGTAGAGTTTGTTCAAGCAAGTGAAGAATTAGAAAAGCGGTTTATGGATGCAGTCCGCAGAATGAAGAAGGCATTTAATCTTTGTTCTTCCAGCGAGTCTATTACAAAGAGTGATAAAGATAAAATAAACTTCTACATTGCAATTCGTTCAATATTGTTCAAGCTGACTAAAGGTGATGCTCCTGATATCACAACAATGAATCATCATGTAGCACAGCTTATAAATGAAGCAATAAAAGCGGACGGAGTAGAAGAACTCTTCCAGGTTGGAAAGAATGTAAACTTTGAGCCGTGCGGAGGACTGGATAGCCCGACTGCAATACCTTATGAGGCCACAGCGGACGCGAATAGCGGACGATGTGCTATCTTTACACCTGAATATCTTGAGAAGATAAATGCAATCCAGCTGCCAAATACAAAAATAAAAATCTTGCAGCAGCTGCTCCAGCAGGTAATTGCAGATTATAAGAGAACAAACAAAATCAAGGCGATGGAATTCAGCGAGAGAATGAAGAAGCTTGTTGAAGAATATAACAACCGCCATCTTGATGATTTTACTGTACAGGTTCTTGATGAAGTTACAAAGCAGTTGAATGAATTACTCAATGATATTCAAAAAGACAAAGAGCACTTTAAGGAACTTGGAATCACTTTTGAAGAAAAAGCTTTTTACGACATTCTTGTAAGTTGCGCACAGAAATTCCATTTTGAAAATCAATATCCTGTTGCCTTGATGAAAGACCTGGCAAAGAAAGTAAAAGCTCTTGTTGATGATAAGACAAAGTATACTGACTGGGACCAGAGAATTGATGTAAAAGCCGAAATGGAAGCCGACTTGATGATTCTTTTGGATGAAAATGGTTATCCGCCTGTTCCAAGAAACGAAGTTTACAATGAGGTATTTGAGCAGGCTGAGAACTTTAAAAAGTATGCGGATTAAAAATTTGCATCAATGATACAAAAATCACCCCCGATTTTGATTATTCTGAATATGGCGGAATCAAAAATTCGCCCCTAACATTATTCTATAATCAAAAAGAAGGCACGATGTGCCAAAGGGGGCTTTATGACAGGTTTACCATTAATTCTTGTCTTTGTCTTGGCGATTGTTCTTATGATTGTCGCCATATCTAAATGGAAGCTGCATCCATTTATCGCAATCATGTCGATTTCGCTCTTACTGGGCCTGGTCGCAGGAATTCCGATTACTGACCGCATGGTTGACGGTAAAAAGGTTTCTGGCATTGCGAACATCATCGGTGCGGGCTTTTCGGGCACATTCTCAAGCATCGGTATCGTAATCATTCTTGGTGCTTTGATTGGCTCTATTCTTGAGGCTACAGGTGCCGCACTCAAACTTGCTGACATCGTAATCAAGCTTGTCGGAAAAAAAACCTTGCTCCGATTATCGTCCCGATTATTTTGATGGCGGCTTCTTCTATCGTCGCTATGGCAAAAGTCACCGGAGCCTGCGCAAGTCTTCTCACATTCCTGGGTACTCCAATTGCAGGTGGCGTCCTCGGAAAAGTCATCGCTTCTTCTGACATGGTTAACTACATCAAGGAACATGCTACAGTTCTCAGCGCAATGGGAATCTTCTTCCCATTCCTGCTTGCTGCTATCTTGAAGTCTGCTCAGGGTTCTTCAACTGTTGCTCTTACAACAACAGCTGGAATCGTGGCTCCGTCGGTGCGGGTGCGATGACCGTTTCTCATGCGAACGACAGCTACTTCTGGGTTGTCACGAACTTCGGTGCTATGTCGCCTGACCGTGGATACAAGACTCAGACTGTGGGAACTCTTGTTCTCGGCTTGTCTGCGATGCTTGAAAAGGCTGCCGGAGAGATTTTTGGAAAAGACAATGTTGAATGTACGAGCATTCCTGTCGCTGACGGTGGAGAAGGCACGACTGATGCCGTTATTGCCGCCTGCAATGGAAAGAAAATCTCTGTGGGCGTTCACGGACCTCTCATGGAAAGCGTGGAAGCTTACTACGGAGACCTCGGAACCGACGAGAATGGCAGGAAATCTGCCGTAATGGAGATGGCCGTCGCTTCGGGATTGCCGATGGTTCCGCCGGAAAAACGAAATCCTCTCAACACGACGACTTTCGGAACCGGTGAGCTTTTGCGTGACGCTCTCGATAAGGGCTTTAAAAGCATTTCGATTGCAGAACACGGAATCTGCTCAATGATGCCAACAGTAGTAGACACAATCACTCTGGAAGAAGCCCTGGCGCACTCCAAAGAAGCCTACTACGACGGTGCTTTAAGGATGTTCCGCTTTATCAAAATTGGCGCGACTCTACCTGCAGCAGAATACCCTTCTCCTTTCCGCAAATTTCCTTTGCTTTTACGGAAAAACTCAGCTAAAATTAAGGTAACAAATCTGGAGGTACAAATTATGGCTGAATTTTTCAAGTGCAAAAAATGCGGAAAAATTGTTGAGGTTGTGAATAAAGGCTGCCCTGTCGTAGTCTGCTGCGGAGAGGAAATGACGCCACTCAAGGCAAATACTAGCGACGGCGCTACAGAAAAACATGTTCCTGTCATCGAAGCAAACGGAGATAAAATCACGGTCAAAGTCGGCTCTGCAGTTCACCCGATGGAAGACGACCATTACATTCAGTGGATTGTCATCGAAACCGACAAGGGCGTTCAGCGCAAATATCTGAAACCGGGCGAAAAACCCGAAGCAACTTTCGCACTTTCAGATGAAAAATTAATCGCCGCCTACGAGTACTGCAACAAGCATGGGCTCTGGATGGCTAACGCTTAATAAGAACTTCCCTTGCGCCTGATTAGTGCGTATATTTTTTTCATGTCAATATGGCTTCTTACCGTTTCGGCGAGCAGATCATACTGGCTTTCCTTAAAATCCCTCAGAGTCCGGTGTTTCTCCTCACTTTGAGGGATTTTTTCATCTTCCATTGATTTTGAAATGTCAACATTCCGTTTCCTGGCAAGCATTTCAAGATATGCCTCGCAGAAGCCTTTTTCATCGAAAAGTCCGTGTATATAAGTTCCAGAAACATTCCCCTGAACAGCCCCATCCATCTTAGTCTCACCTGTGACAGAATCCGTAATCTCAGAAAAATAGTTCTCCTCTGCCCCTTCAATAAAACGGGTCTGTCCCTGATGAATTTCATACCCCGAGACAGAAATACCTGCCTGAAGAACCTTGCCACATACTCTTGTGCGGGTCTTTTTTTCGCAGAAGACCGTCTCAACCGGAAGAAGATTCAGTCCAGAGACTGAGCCTTCCCCCTCTTCCTCAAGCTTGTTCCCCAAAATCTGAAATCCGCCACAAATGCCTGTGATTACCGTGCCTTTTCCGGCTTCTTCCACAATACGCTCCGCAAGGCCGTTTTTTTTGAGCCATTCAAGGTCCGCCACTGTATTTTTTGTTCCGGGAATAATTATTCCGTCGGGAGAACCTAAATCTTTGGGTTCTTTTACATAATAAAGATTCACGGCAGGATGATTCTGAAGCGGAATAAAATCCGTAAAATTTGAGATATGCGGCAGTCTGACCACCGCAAGCTGTATTCTGTCACTGTTCTCCTGGAATCTGGACGCAATCTGCAGGTTTTCAGACAGAGAATCCTCGTCATCTAGCTGAATCCTGATATACGGAAGCGTTCCGACACACGGAATTCCTGTTTTCTTTTCTATCATTCTGATTCCGCTCTCTAAAATTGACTCATCACCGCGGAATTTATTTATGATAAAGCCTTTGACCCGTTTTTTTTCGTCCTCTTCCAGAAGTTCAATCGTTCCCAGAAGCTGTGCAAAAACTCCGCCCCTGTCAATGTCTGCGACAAGAATAACCGGGCTGTCAGCGATTTTCGCCATTCCCATATTCACGATGTCATTTTCTTTGAGATTTATTTCAGCAGGGCTCCCCGCCCCTTCAATCACGATAATCTGATGTTCAGAAGCAAGTTTTTCGTATGCGGACTTTATCTGCGGTACAAGGGATTTTTTAAAAGCAAAGTACTCCCTCGCGCTCATGTCGCCAAGGACCTCTCCGTTTACGATTACCTGACTTCCAGAGTCGCTGTTCGGCTTCAAGAGAACCGGGTTCATCAGAACGCTGGGTTCGACTCCCGCCGCTTCCGCCTGCATTACCTGTGCCCGTCCCATCTCAAGACCGTCTTCCGTCACAAACGAGTTGAGTGCCATATTCTGCGATTTGAAAGGTGCAGCAGAAAAGCCGTCCTGCCTGAAAACACGACAAAGTCCCGCCACAACAAAACTTTTTCCGGCATTCGACATCGTCCCCTGAATCATGATGGAAGAATTTTTGCAGGGGGAGGTCTCCCCCTTCGCCTCATCTAAAGAATCGGCTACCCCCTCTACAGGGGCAAGCCCCCGTACCCCCAGAATACCTGGCTTTTCGCACCGGTTTTTCAGAAGTGCTGTATAGGCTTTTTCTTCTTCGAAAAAACTTTCTTCCAGACCGTAAAGATTTTTTATCTGGTTTTTGCTTTCTTCAAAATTGCCGCTTAAAAGAGAAATTTCCCCCTGCCCCACGCACAGAATCCGGTCCGCATTTTTCAGTGCCAGGTCAATTTCGTGGAGGGATGCAATCACCGTAACGCCGGTTTTACACAATTCCCGGATAGTTTTCAGCATTTCAAGCCGCCAGCGTATATCAAGGTAAGATGTCGGCTCATCCAGAACCAGAAGGCCTGGATTCTGACACAACGCACGCGCGAACAGAATCCGCTGTTTCTGGCCGTCACTCAAATGAAGAAACTGTTTTTCACAAAAATCTTCTGCCTTTACCGTGCGGATTGCTTTCTCAATGGCGGCCAGGTCGTCTTCAGAAAGACGGCCGAAATGCCCCGTATGAGGGTAGCGTCCCGCCGCAATTACTTCACGGGCTGTCATAAGCTCAGGCTTTACAGGAACCGTCAGAAGTGCCGAAGTTGTTTTTGAAAAATCTTTAAGAGGAATTTCCGCCAGATTCTTTCCGTCATAAAAAATCGTTCCGGAAAGCGGTTTTAATTCTTTGAGAATGGTTTTTAAAAGCGTGCTCTTTCCTGCCCCGTTCGGACCAATGAGAGCAAGGAACTCCCCGCGATGCACATCAAGAGAAAACTCTTTTTGGAGCGGAGAATCATAACCGGCCGAGAGATTTTTTAATGTGAGAATTCGGGAAGAATCCACGATTTTTCCCTTATTTTGCGTCAATCACAGACTGGCCAGCCTTATTTCCCCAGACGCCCGTAAGGTTTGGAACTGAAAGAAGAACTGGATTTCCTTTTTCATCGGTGACAAGAATTCCTTCTCCGTAAATGTTAATCGGGCTGGACCCTTTGATTGCGATGTCACTCTTCTTTTTGAGATCCAGGTTTTTGTCGTATGCTGCAAGGTAATTCTTTCCGCCTTCGCTTACGATTACATAGAAACTGTCACCGCTCTGTACCAGTGAAGAATTTTCAGAAAGGGTCTCGCTGCTTTCCTTGAGGATTTCAAGGTTCTCTTCGCTTACAAGGCAGAGCTTTACAGCCGAATGCTTGTCGTCAATTCCACAGACAGCGATGAAACCTTCAGAAACAGGAATTATCGTCTTATCGCGGATCTGTTTGACCGGAGATTTTTTTACGACTGACCCGTTCTCAGGATCAACCGTCATAAGAGAGTAAAGCTTGTTTTTTTCGTCAACAACAAAAAGACTCGTGAGGTAATTTTTGTTCCGGGCTTCAGAAGCTTTTGCAGACTCTTCCTTTTTGACTTCTTCCCTATCTTTTGAAATCTGCTCCCGTTCCTGTTTTACTTCCTCATTTTTGCGGTCAGCGATTTTCTGCTGCTCGTGAGATTCTTTAGCAGCAGCCTTTGAAGCCTCAGCATTTCCGGCCTTTTTTTCCTGAGCCGCTTCTTTTTGAGCCGCTTTTGCCTTTTCAGTTGCATTTCCGGCTTCTTTTTCTTTTATGTCAGTCATTTTTTCGCGGACTTCGGTGCTTTTGTCCTCATCTTTCCGCATTGCCTCAATTACTTTGTCATCACTGATTTCAGAAGTTTCGACGACCGCCCCTTCTTCAGAGATTTCGCCAAGAGGAATCACAATCTGAGTTTTTCCAGCCCATTCTTCCCAGTTCGTACTGAGACCTACAGATTCTTCGGTAAGATATGTGAGAACAGCAGCCTTGTATTTTGAAGAGAACTGAGATAGCAGCCCGCGGTAGACAGCATTGTACACAGTGATAAACACTGCGAGAGTTTCGGAATCTTCCTGAGAATAACCATAAGCCGCCATTAAGTAGCCCGTGATAATCCTTCGAAGGTTAGTGATATGGTCAACGCCGGCAGTTTCGTTCAAAAAGAGAATATCGGCATCAAGCCCTTTTTCGTCAATTCCGCCAACAACATGATACAAGGAATATTTTGCGTGGGGCTCGACAGACTGAGGATTCTCGACATCTTTTGCGACCTGTTCTCCAAGGCGGGTTCCGATTCCCATAATCGCAGAACGGCTTTCGATAACCGCATGTGGACCTGAATAATTCTCAAACTGAACCTGATCTTTCTGAGCCGATTCCAGCTCGCCTTTATTGACATCCAAAGCAAAAAGGGATGCGCTGATTAAAAATCCTGCAAAAATACCGGCAATTTTTTTCATAGCTCTAATTATAATCCCTTTTTGCTTTTTAAGAAAGTTTTTTTTAAGCCGCCAAACCGCTCATCCGGCGTTCGAGGTGTTCTTCTGCCTGATGAAGTTTAAGACACGCCCACTGCTTTGTTTTGCCGAATTTCGGGCCAAGCTCAGCAAAATTGTATTTTTTCCCCGTATTGTCAAGGTCGTAGTAGAGGGCGAGAAGATCCTGCTCAACGGGCGGGAGTTTTCGGAGTTCCCGGAACATCTGAGACTTCATGCACTCGTTTATGGCGTAGTCTTCTGGAGAAACTGCATCTTCGTCTGAAAGAAGTGAATGAAGACTTGAACCGTCCGACTCTTCGATTAAAGCGTCAAGGCTCTGGTGAGTAAGGTTTTCTTCGAGAAGGCCTTCGACTTCCTTTACAGAAATATTAAGTTCAGCGGCAGCCGACTGAAGTTTTTCCTGCATTGTGAGAGACTCTCCGCAGTTCTGTGAAAGGAATTTCTTTACTTTGATTGTGTTGCGCTGAGCCTTGTCAGTCTGTCCAATTCTGTAACCGCAGCGGTTGAGTGCTTTGAGAACTGCATTTCTGACATCCCAGTGAGCAAAAGTAATGAACCTGACATTCTTCGTGACATCAAATTTTCTGAGCGTGTCTTCGTAGCCGAACATTCCTTCAACCACGAGTTCGTCCCACTCAAGCCCGTGTCCCCTGTAAGGCTTGACTTCGCTGATGACAAAGCGGAGGTTTGCCAGAAAAAGCCGGTACTTTGCCTTTGTGTCGCCGTTTTTTGCCCGGATGATGAGCTCTTTTTCTTCGGCGATAGTAAGTGGTGAAGCAGACGCCATACACAGGGCGCTGATTCCCTCGTAAAGAGATGATGAGAAGTTTATTTTTTCCATTGATTTCTCCCTTTAGCACCATTCGCGCACCCCAATGGCACGCACCGCTGTGCAAGCAGGATCAAATCCCGCGGTAAAATTTGGTGATAAAAAGATGTGGGTTAGAAGATGATAACAGTGATTTTATTCATAATTTTAATGTGCACTAACATATACCAGAAAATCGCAAAAAGTTTCCTATTTTTTTCAAAATTTCGGAAGAATTTTTACGGTGCCGTAAGTCTCTGACTGAAAACCTTCCTGAAAACGATGTTCTTTTCCCTGCACCACTCGCTGTAGGCTTTCTGCGCTTCTCCGTAAATATTCGAGTTATGAGGACCGAACGCCTGCCTTATCATAAATCCCGGCGTCACTTCGATACAGATTTTGTACTGTTTTTTGTACATCGCATAAACGATTGTTGCCCGCCTCTCATTGACCGCATTTTTGTAGCCCCAGCCGACACAGTTACTCATCTCGCTTCCGATTGTCTTGAGGGTGTCCGAATCCTTCGCGACATAAAAACACCATCTGTCCTCGTCAGGGACTTTCTCCCTTTTGCCAGTCGCGGAATTCATTTTATATTCTTCCCCGCACTTATATTCCAGATCCAGGAATTTCTGCTCAAGCGGGAAAACCACGTTCCTGTCCACGGCTTCATCTTTACCTGCGATGATTCCCTCATTCTGGAGTTCCCTGTTCCGCCTCAGAAGAAAATCATGGGTGTAGTCATTGACTCCTTCCCGTAAAATTTCGTGCTTTTCCCGCTCAGAAAGATGAGGTGCACACGGCGGGTACATATTGAAGGCATCGTTCACGATTCCAGAATGTCCGTAAATGACAAAATCTGAGTTATTCCGCTTCTGCTGGTGAAATTTCACCGTCCTTTCTATTGAATTCCACACAGTCTTCTGATTCGCAATCTGGAGCATATCCTGAACAAAAAGACGGATGGTCTCACGCATTCCATAGGCAATGTCACCGCCTGCAAAAGAAATATTGAAAGAATTGAAGAATTTGTAAAAATCTTTTGTGGCGCTTTTCTGAAGAAGGTTCGGGTCTGAAAAGCCAAGATCCTTCATCGCCGCATAGGCCACCATTCCCTCCGGGAACTTCTGATAAAGCTTTCTGACAGTTTTTGTCGGTTTTACGCCCATACTTGAGAACATCTCGTTCTCAGCGGTCGGAGTGTCACCAGACGAAAGAAAGGTAAAATCCGCATCATAAGGATTGAGCCCCCAGTGGTGCGAAATTCTGTAAAAATTCACGTTGAAGGGGCTGAGCATATACCCGAGAATCAGCGGGAACCCCGAAAGCGAAGAAGTAACCGTAGGCTTATAGCCGAAGCGGTTTTTGACAGTTTCAGAAAGTTCATCGACAATCTGAAGGGATACTTCCCTGCAAAGGATTCCCGCAATTTCATCATCCCTCGAGACTGCATTTTCTCCGTGGAAAATTTTTTTCTGCTCCAGGTTTATCGAAAAATCTGTATTTACAAGCTGACGTCTGTTTGTCGCAACCTTCTGCGATTTGACACGAACAAAATAAGTTTCTGCCCTTCTGACAACATCGTAACCGTAATGAAAAACAGAATAGTCATGCATAAAAGGCGGAAAATAGATTTTTCCGCAGAGAGACATGACTTTATTTGTAGAAATTCCGAGGATTTTCTCCCACTGCTTGTGCCGCCGGCAATAAACAAGTTTTTTCTTCAGATCAAGAATCGTAGGGAAAACAGAAAGAGGCTCACCTTCCGTAGGCGTATAGGAATTATTCCTGGAGTCAAAAGACCAGAACCGGTTCATAAAGAAAAGTATAGTGCGTTTTTTCTAAAAGTAAATTTTTTGACGGATTTCATTATGTCTGATATACTTTAAAGATAATTTTATGAAAAAGCCATTTTTTTTAATTTCAGCATTTCTGATTTCTCTTCAGACTTTCGCACAGGTTACCATAAAACCTGAAGTTGACCCGTCTTTCGCCGATAACTATGTCTCGAAATTCTGGACGACAGAGGACGGTCTTCCCGGAATGACAGTAAACGAAATTATCCAGGACAGAAAGGGCTACATTTATGCGGCCACTTATGACGGAGTTGTCCGTTACGACGGAGTTGAATTCACTGTTTTCAGCCGCACTTTCAACGAAAAATATGATTTTGCTTCCGCTCACGCCCTCATTCTTGATTCTCGTGACAATATCTGGATCGGTCACAACGATGAGGGAGTCTCATGCATTAAGCCTGACGGTGAAATCATAAAATTTACAAAAGAAAACGGTCTCGTAAACAATAAAGTCAATTCCATCTGTGAAGACAAAAACGGAAATGTCTGGCTCGGAACTGCTATCGGCCTCTGTTACATCAACCCGCAGTTTGAGGCGGTCATCCCGGATTTTTTAAAAAGCACTGGAAAAGACTACACCGTAATCACATCAATCACCTGTGACAGCAGGGGCAGAATATGGGTCGCGACGGGACACGAAGACAATCTTTTCGTAATCAACCCGGAACAGACTAAAATTGAACGCTACTCAGAACTAAAAAGTCTCACGGATTCAGAAATTTTTAACGTCTCCGAAGACAAGGAAGGCGCCCTCTGGTTCTGCACCGGAAAAAACTGCGCAATCCGCCTCAAAGACGGAGAAAAGACAATTTTTGATGTATCACATGACCACAAATCAAACACTCAGGTTTCAAAGGTTCTTGAAGATTCTCAGAAAAACCTCTGGTTTGCGACCCAGGCAGGAGTTACGGTTCTCCACAACGGAAAAATATCCTACATCGACAAGCGGAACGGTCTCAACGACGACGGTGTCACCGACCTGCTCGAAGACCGGGAAGGAAACATCTGGCTTGCCATGAACCGTGGCGGCCTTCAGAAACTCACGCTGAGCAAATTCCATACAATCAGCATGAACATCACCGTCAACGCAATCTGCACCGACAATTCCCGCGGAGTAGTCTGGCTTGCCACTGATGACGGCGTTTACTGCTGGAAAGACGATCAGTTCCTCCAGAACGACCTGACCCGGCTCACCAAAGGCACAAGAATCCGGCATGTTGCGATGACCTGGAACAGGGAAGTTCTTGTCACAGGTTTCTCTTATGACATACCGCAAATCTCCCTCCTTGAAGACGGAACCATCAAAAAATACTCGGTCTCCGACGGAATCGCAGGCTTCAAGGGAAGAGTCTCAATCAGAACTTCGTCTGGTGACTGCTATGTCGGAACCGCAATGGGACTGAGCATAATCCACAAAAATGGTGAAATCACAACCCTCACAAAAGAAGACGGTCTTGAAAACGACTACATAATGTGGCTCTACGAAGATTTCAAAAAACAGGTATGGGTCGGAACGAACGGTGGCGGCATCTTCATCTTAAAGGACGAAAAAATCCTTAAACGCTACACGACTGAGAACGGGCTTTCAGGAAACGTAATCTTCAAAATCTTAAATATCAATGACAATATCTGGATTGGAACCGGAACGGGTCTTTCGAAATATGACGAAAAGACAGATACCTTCTCTTCCGTAAATTCAAAAAACGGTCTCGGAACTGACAGCGTTTTCCAGATTCTCGTTGACAGGAACGGCACGGCCTGGATTACCACAAACAAAGGCGTTCTCTCAGTGCCGATGAGCGAACTTGAAGAAGTAATCACCGGCAAAAGAGCAAAATTCTCTGTCCAGGTCTACGGAAAATCTGAAGGACTCTCGACAAGCGGCGTCACGTCTACTTCATTCTCCCACAAAGATTTAATGGGCCGAATCTATTTCACTCTTGTTGACGGCTTTGCAATTTATGACCCGAACGCACTTTACAAAAACCAGCTTCCGCCGAACATCGAAATCCAGCAGTTCGCAATCGACAACGAAATTTTTGACTATCACGGACAGAAAATCGTAATTCCGCCTTCTGCAAAGCGACTTTCCATAAAATACACAGGTTTGAGCTTCGTCGCTCCTGATAAAGTCAGGTTCAGCCAGCGCCTCACGGGCTTCGACAAAAATTACTCTGAATGGGATTACCTGCGTCTCGCCTCTTACACAAACTTAAAGCCCGGAAAATACGAATTCCGTGTAATCGCCCAGAATAACGACGGAGTCCAGAGCAAACCTTCTGAACCGCTTTACATCATAAAAAATCCTTACATATGGCAGACAATCTGGTTCTGGCCGGTGGTCATTCTTATTGTAATTCTGATTACTGCCCAGTCAGTTTATATGAAATTCCGTTCACTTAAACTGAAGGCAAAAAAGAATCAGGAATTCACAAGCGCAATCATCGACGCATTCGCAAACTGCATCGACGGCAAGGACGAATACACGAACGGCCATGCGCACCGGGTTGCGAAATACACAAGAATGCTGGCGGAACAGCTCGGCGAATCAAAGGAAATCGTCACGAAATTCTACAATATCGCGCTTCTGCACGACATCGGAAAAATCGCAGTCCCGGACGAAATCTTAAAAAAGCCGGCAAAACTCACTGACGAAGAATTCGCAATCATGAAAAGCCACGCCCAGAAAGGCTACGAAATCTTAAAGGATGTAAAGATTCAGGAAGACCTTGCGCAGGGAGCAAGATTCCATCACGAACGCTTTGACGGAAAAGGCTATCCGTCAGGACTTTCAGGCTATTCAATTCCGTGGGTAGCAAGAATCATCGCCGTAGCAGACACTTTCGACGCGATGAGCTCTACCCGCCCCTACCGAAAGAAACTTCCCTTAGATTTTATCGTCGGAGAAATCAAACGCTGCTCAGGAACTCAGTTCGACCCTCAGGTCGTCGAAGCATTCCTTGCGCTGAATGAAGCGGGAAAATTCTCAGATTTGAATTAAAGGTCAAAACCAATTCTGCCGGCCTTTTTATTGTGCTCGAATTTTTCTTTCTGGCAGTAGGTCTCAAGGTCTTTTACGGCTGTCTTCTTTCCGGAAAGAACCTCATTCATTGTCGCCTTTCGCACAACATTGTCGATTTCGGCGCCCGTAAGCTCGTACCTTGAAGCAAGATGATTCGCAGAAGCTTTATCGAGCCACTTGATTTTGCTTTTCCAGATTTTTTCTTTAATCTCGAGATTCGGCTTTTCGAATTTTATTTTGAACAGAAATCGCCTTTCAAAAGCATCGTCAAAATTTCCGGCAAGGTTCGTCGTCGCAATTACGATACCCTGCTGGTTTTCGATGCAGTCAAGAAGAACAGACTGAATGTGATTCTCGTCAATTTCGGATCCCTGTGTCGGACGGGCAATTCTGTTTCCGAAGAGAGCGTCGGCCTCGTTAAAAAGAAGAATCGGAATTTCCTGCCCGCGAAGGCGTGCCTCTTCACAAAAATGCGCATATTTTTCAAAAAGAAGCGAAATATTGCGTTCCGTACCGCCGTGCCAACAGCTTATCGTAGAGCCGATGTCAACATGAAAAATCGGCCGCCCTGTTTTTTTCGCAATCTGAAGGACCGTCTCAGTCTTTCCGGTGCCGCTCTCCCCGTAAAGCATTATGCACACTCCTTTCGGAAGTGAGCGTTCAGCAAGACGTGCCTGAATCGCGTCAAACCTGTCTTTCTGAAGATAGTCGCACAGGTTTGAGATATCTTCCCTTATATTCTCCATGTAGAAAAGTTCTTTCTCGACAATCTGGTCAGGATATTTCAGCTCTTTTTCACGGGCTGAAAGTCCCTCTGCAAGAAGATGAGAATCATTTTTAACGACGGCTTTCACAACACCTTCGGAGACACGGTAAAATTTTGATTTTGAAAGCGGATCATCGATGGAATCAGAAACGATGAATCCTTTTTTTTCGAGAGATGCAAATTCTTCCTGAAATTCAAGAAGACGGAGAGGTGTCGCCTGTGCATCGCTCGCCAGAATCGAAATGCTTACAGGCCGTTCGTTGCAGTCAAAATAATTAACGAAAAGGTAGACAAAAAGAGCGGCTTCTGAGTCATCCGGAAGAGAGAAAAAAGATTTTACATGCCTGAACGCTATGTCAAAATTAGGAGTGTGGCTGACAGTAAAAGCGTATTTTTTAAGATGATTATAGACCGTAAGCATAGAGTCCATAATCCTGTTCATTCGTCCGTAAATATCTGGCATTTTTCTAAAACTCCGCGGGGTGTTCCCGGTAATAGTCCGGCGTATGGCCAGACGAATCTTTTTCAGAAGCGAGCTTTTTAAAATCCTCGTCCCCGGTCATCCAGTCATAAATCGCAGGATCTGAATTTGAGGCAGCATAGTGAAGGACATTCCGTCCGTCCCTGTCGCGCGTGTCCCAGTTTACCCGGTAATACCTCAGCATCCTGATTACGTCCGGATTTCTGTTCACTTTCGCGGCCATCATCATGATCGTCATCCCGTCCGAGTCTGACAGATTGGAATCATATCCAAATTTAAAGAGTGTTTCAAGAATCTGAGGATTCTCGTTCACGCAGGCATAGAGAATGTGCTCTTCTTTCATTTTGCGAAGAAAAAGTTCCGCAACATCCGGAGACTTACCGTAACTCAGGACTTTCTCTATGGCACTCTCACCAGAATTATCAACAGCCGAAGTCGTAAACGAAGGAAGAATATACCTTGCAACATCGGGACTTCTGTTGAAAGCCGCATAATGCAGAAGATTCTCGCCTTTGTTCGTTTTTGCCCGGATATTTGCTCCACAATCAACCAGGTAACTCATGACATCAGTCTCGCTGTTCCAGAGACTTGCCGCAAGAAGCGGAGTGATTCCGTCATCATCGGTCTCTTCGATGTCAAACCCAAGGGAGAGGATATATTTTATAATTTCAGGATTACTGTTGAAAGCCGAAGCCGTCAGAAGAAGCGTGATTCCGCCGTAACTTTTTGCGTGGATGTCAGCCCCCGAGCGTATGAGCTCTTTCAGAACTTCAGGATTGTCGCTTTCTTTTGCCGCCGCAAGCAGAGGAGTAGCCTCCCATTCATTTCTGGCCTCAATATCAAGACCTTTATCCAGAAAAAAACGAACAGTCTCGGGATATGAGGAGACAGCCGCAAAGTGAAGAAGTGTATTTTTGTCAGAATTCTGATAGTTAATATCGAAGCCGTAATCAAAAATATGCTTTACCAGCTCGATATCCGGAGAATTAATCACGACTTTTTCAAGAAGAATATTCTTTTCGGACTGATTCAGCTTGTCAAACTCTTTTGCAAGAAGATCAAAAAGTTCGATATTTCCGCTTTCAATGGCATAGTCAAATGCATCGTAAATTTTGCTCATACAGATATTATAGCGTAAAAACCGAATTTTTCTACACAGGTCTTAAGTTTTCTCAGTTCGCAAGATTTCCGGCAGCCGTAGAATCCCATGTGACTTTTACAGTTCCGTCATCCGAAGCACCCGGCAACCGCCATTCGTTCTGTTGTCAATTTATTTTTAAAATGGGAATGTCCGCGTTCCGGAAAAAGCTGATTACAATTCTTCTGTAAAAATATGCCCCATACGGTCGCGTTTTGTTTTTAAATAAAAGGCATCGTATTTCTGGGCAGGGATTTCGATTGGAACCCGCTCGCACACTTTGAGTCCGAATCCGTCAAGTCCGTAGACCTTTTCGGGATTGTTCGTGAGCAGTCGCAAAGACTTACAGCCCAGGTCACGCAAAATCTGTGCACCAATCCAGTATTCCCGCAGGTCCGGCTTGAAACCGAGCTTGACATTTGCCTCGACCGTATCCAGCCCTTCTTCCTGAAGTTTATAAGCCTTGAGTTTATTAATCAGACCGATTCCACGGCCTTCCTGCCGCATGTAAAGAATCACTCCCCTGCCCTCTTCGTTGACACGCTTCATCGCAGCCTGAAGCTGAGGACCGCAGTCACAGCGACGGCTTCCAAAAACATCACCAGTCAGACACTCTGAATGAACACGGCACAAGACATTCTCGCCGTCGGTCAAATCTCCCTTTACGAGAGCAACATGATGCTCGCCCGTGATGTCGTTTATGTAGCCGTAGATGTCGAATTCTCCGTATTCTGTAGGGAGCTTAGCTTTTGCTTCCCGAACAACATGCTTTTCGTTAACACGAAGGTAATCCTGCAAAGCCTTTATCGTTATGAATTTAAAGCCGAATTTTTTTGCCATTTCCTGGAGTTTTTCTCCACGCATCATGGTTCCGTCGTCGTCCATAATCTCGCAGCACAAGCCGCACTCTTTGAGACCCGCAATCCTGCACAAATCGACCGTTGCCTCAGTGTGACCATTCCGCACGAGAACTCCGCCTTTTTTTGCGATAAGCGGAAACATGTGTCCCGGACGGCGGAAATCTGTTGCAACAGAAGAAGGGTCAACGCACTTCAATGCTGTAACTGAACGCTCGTAAGCTGAAATTCCTGTTGTTGTGGAAATATGGTCAATCGAAACTGTAAAAGCGGTCTCATGATTGTCGGTATTTTCGGCAACCATTGGATAAAGGCCGAGCTTAAGCGCAAGCTCCTGGCTCATCGGCATGCAGATAAGGCCTTTGGCGTGACTTGCCATCATGTTTACATTGGCCTGAGTCGCAAATTCTGCGGCACAAATCATGTCGCCTTCGTTTTCACGGTCCTCGTCGTCTGAGACAAGAATGATTTTTCCAGCCTTTAAATCTGCTACGGCTTCTTCGATTGTATTATATTGAAAAGACATAAAATCTCCGTTTTGAGAAGTTAGGCTATGATAACGAATTCCACGATTTTCTTCAATTCTTAAAAAAAATTTCTTTACCACTATCCACTTTACTTTTCCACGGTTCACCATATATTCTCTTGTATGACAAATTTCAGAAGGAGAATTGAAATGTTAAGAAGAAGACGATTTGGACGTAAAAGCGCTGCCGGAACAACAGAACTCACAAGAAAAGACTGTGAAGCCGGTTCTTACTATCTTTATAGAATTTCAGAACTCATTGCAGAAGAAGACAACAACGACTTTCACGCACCTCAGGCCCGTCTTTTCTTTAAATTTGTTGACAAAATGAACAGAAGGGAAGCTGTCTCAAAATTCCTTGCAGAAAAAGTTGAAAAACTCGTCGAACTGGGAGAACTCACCCCTATTCCACCTTTAGACCAGCTCTCAGACACACAGTCTGAATTCCGTCATAAAAGAATCTCAAGTTTCGACTACTCAGATATTCCTTACGAATTCGAAGAAGACCACGACATCGACCGCCAGATGCCTTCAAATGAACTCAAGCTCGACACCGATATGGTCAATCTTTACCGTATCATCCATACCATCAGCGGTGAAGACAACTTTTTCTGCCGTCTCGTTGCCAATTTTCTCCTCCGTAAAAATCCGGTCGCAGACTTCGCCCCAATCGAAAAAATTCCCTCTCATATTCAGAAAGCGCTCAACGATAACAGCTCTATCAGATTCATCATGGATTCTGTTGAGCTTAAAAAAGAAGAAAGTGATTTTCTCCTCTTTTCTTACAGGTGCTCGCTTATGGCAGCCCTTCACAACCTTCTCAACGAGCTTTCAGCAGACCTTGCAATGGAGTGCCGAATATCGATTCTTGGAATCACGCGCCGTGAATACAACAGCCTCACGAAAAGCAATGCCGCCCTGCGTTCTTTCGGCTTTATCGATGACGACGGCGACATTGAAGACGACATCGTTGAATGCATCGCAAACCAGAGTCTTGACAGTTTCTTCTCAGACCTCGTAAAAGAAGCAGACTGCTCAAACGCCTACCCTCTTGATACTTTCCAAATCAACAAAAACGCCGGCACAATCATCGAAAAAATGCTTGCCGGAAACGAGAACATTTCAATTCTTTTGTACGGAAAACCGGGCAGCGGAAAGACCGAATACGCGAAATCCCTCGCAAAAAAACTCGGCCTCAAAGCGCTTGTTTTCAAAAATGAGGCAGAACTTTCCCAGAACGGAAAGAACAGCAAAAATGTTCTTTGCCGCCTCAATCTCCTCCTTTCAATCAACAGGCAGGACACTCTCCTCATAATTGACGAAGCAGACACGCTCCTCAAAACCAAATCAGTCTCTTTCCTCGGAATGGAAATTGCCTCCCCTGAAAAAGGAACGGTCAACAAAATGCTCGAAGAAAGCAGGAACAAAATCGTCTGGATTGTAAATTTCACGAATCAGATTGACGAATCTACCCTCCGCCGTTTCAATTTCTCATATAAATTCGAGTCGATGTCAAAAGACCAGCTCCGCTCTATCACAAGCTCAAAACTTGACCCGCTCCACCTCGAAGACAGCACGAATTCCGAAATTCTCTCCCTTATGGAAAAATTCAGCATCACTGGCGCTTCGGTTGACAATGTGGTAAAAACAATAAAAAGTCTCGAAGGTGCAGAAAATTCAGAACTTCTCGACTGCGTTCAGACCATACTGAAAGAAAACTCACTTCTCATCAGCGGAAAGGCAAAAATGCGCGAATCCGTCACAAAAAGCTATGACCTCAAAGCCCTCAATGCCTCAATGGATCCCGAGAAAATCGTCAGAATGATTGAAAATGCCCGAAAATTCGCCGAGAAAAACCGCACGAACGAAAACGG
Organism: Treponema sp.; assembly: GCA_017395545.1. Taxonomy (GTDB): domain Bacteria; phylum Spirochaetota; class Spirochaetia; order Treponematales; family Treponemataceae; genus Treponema_D. The sequence continues at coordinate 19,490 of JAFPUF010000005.1, forward strand.
AATCAGAATTCTCTGCTACGGCATCTCCGGAACCGGAAAAACAGAATTCGCACGCTATATCGCTGAACGGCTCGGCAAAAAAATCCTCCTGAAAAGGGCGAGCGACATCCTCGGAATGTACGTAGGCCAAACCGAAAAAAGTATACGTGACGCTTTTGAAGAAGCCAGCCGCACCGACAGCATCCTCCTTTTCGACGAAGCAGACTCATTCTTTGCCGACAGAAACAGCGCACATCACAGCTGGGAGCGTACACAGGTCAACGAATTCCTCACGCAAATGGAAGAGTTCGACGGAATCATGATATGCACGACAAACCTCAAAAAAATCATGGATAGTGCGATGAACCGCCGATTCCACATGATTGTCGAATTCAAGCCTCTCGACCACGACGGAATCAGGAGAATGCTTGAACGGTACTTCGGAGGCTACGAATTCACCGAAAGCCAGATCAGCCGCCTCGAACGCCGCTCTTCCGTCACTCCGGGCGATTTCGGAGTGCTCTCGAACAAAATGCGGTTCATGGACGAAGCCGACCTTTCTGCAGATTTCATCACCGAAGAACTGTGCAGAATTCAGGACGAAAAAAATAACGAAGGCGGAAACAAAATCGGCTTCATTGAATAAAATCAGAAAAAAGGATTGCAAGCTTCCGCCGCAAGGCGGGATGCAACCGAAAAAGGTAACAGTTTTGTTGTTTTTCCCGTCAGGATTTCACTTCATCTTCTTAAGGTAACAATCTTGTTGAATTATTTACGAATCGCAATCTGCATCTGTGTTTGTATGATTCTATGAAATAAAGGTAACAGTTTTGTTGTTTTTTAGCTCTGTCAGAAATCCCGAAGGTAACAGTCTTGTTGAATATTCTATAAAAACCGCCTCTCTCAGGCCATTTTTTTTGTTTTACAAGGTAACAGTTCTGTTGAATTATGCAGGAATAGACTTAATTATATATTTTTTAAGCTCTTAGCAGACTTCTGAAACTTGTAAATCCACTTTTTTAACTAAAAGGTAACAACTTTGTTGACTTTTACAGAAAAAAAGAAAACAGCCTGGTACAGACAATCAATTCTTCAATCATAAACGTAACAGTTTTGTTGAATTAAAAAGGTAACAGAATCGTTGACATTATCAACATTCACCTGTGGGAAAACCTTTTGTAAGGTAACAGAAATGTTGATTTCTATGTATTTCTAAATCTAAGTATTATTTGAAAATAAAAAAAACAAATTTTTAACAGGTAACAGTTTTGCTGCAAAAGGTAACAAATCTGTTATTTCTACTATTATATCTAATAAATTCTAATATAAATTTTGAACTAATAGTAGTAACAGCAGATTTGTGGAAAACCTTATTATTATACAACAACAGTGTTACCTTATATTGTTGAAGTTATCAAAGCGTATCTTGTATCATCTTTTAAAATTGGAGTTGGACTTTTAAATAAAGTAATTCCCGCAGATGAAGAAAGATCTACTTTTAATTCAGGGTAATATTTTTCCTGAATATTTCTTATTTCATCAATAATTCTGCTGTAATTAACGCTTAAAATTTTTCTATCGGCTTCATCGCTTACCGGCATAAACTGTTCTACGAGTTTATCTCTTGGAATAAAAACTTTATCTTTTAGTCCGTTATTTCGGTAAACAAGCCATGCATAAATATCTTTTCCCGCTGCGCTGGAGATTTCTTTATACACAGTATAATTAATAGGAACTGCGTGTTCCTGGCAGAAAGAAGCAAATTCTCCGGACAGAAGAATTTTAAAATTTCCGAACCATGAACCATTTTTTTCAGCAATATCTGTTACCTTCTGATACTGAACGCCTGTCGTAAAACGAATATTACCAGTTGTTACGGTTTCGACCAGAACATCTTCTTTCGGATAAGGTTTTTCCATTAAATCTTCAAACAGATATGCGGCTTTTAATGTTTCAACCCTTTGTTCAAAACAAAATGCTGCATTCTTAAAACATTCAAGCTGTTCTTTTATTTCTTTTCCACGCTGTTTTGGAAGCTGGAGCTCTTTTAATAAATCTGCAAGGGATTTATATTCTATCATAACAGGAATGTTTTTTTCTTTAGAGAGAACGGCATGAGTCGTAAGTACGCTTAGCAGCAGGCGGCCGTATTTTCCATACGGAACATTTGTTGGTGATGTAAGGGTTAATGTTACTCCCTGACTTCCCTTTCTTGTAAAAGTTGTTTTATTTACGTTTTTGAAAGGTAACGAAGCTGTTGTAAAAAAACTTGGAATATAACTCATGTAAAGAGCCGGGGTATGAGTTTCATTCTTGAATGACTGGAATAATTCTGTTGTAGAGTTATCAATTGGAATTAAACTTGTTGATTCACTTTCTATTCTTTTTCGTCCCATTTTATGCCTCTTTCTTTATGGTCCGAATACCACTCTTTGAAACTGTACACTTGCCCTCTTCTACTTCGTCTATAAGATGTTCGATAGCAAACAAAATAAATGTATTGATCGGGACTTCATGTGCAGCGCAGAAAGCTTTGAGACGTGCTTTATCCCCTGTTCCCAGGTGGACATTGAATATATTTTTATAGTTCGGCTTTTTTGTGGTTTTAACAGTTTCTGTTGTTGTATCACCAGAACTTTCATTTACTGCATCAGAAGTTGATGAAAAGTTATTCTGAAACTGACTCAAAAGTTCTGGTGAAAGTGAAGATTTTGTTGTTTCTGTTTCTGCAGGTTCTGATTTTTTTAATGCCATAATTTCCTCCCTTTATTTTTCTCTATTCGTTTTCAACAATCTTTGCGAGTTCTGTAATGGCATCAAGAGTTGCCTTTTTCTCGCGGTTAGTTTTCTGTGAATAGAACTGCTGAATTGTCTTTTTTTCCATCTGGGCTTTCCTGAAGTTCTGATCAGTCGGTACCGTAACGATTTTGTAGGCATTTTGCATTCCCAGGAGTTTGAGCAGGTCATTTGTCATTTTGTGGGAACGGTTCACGTCATTCATTACGACTGTTTTTAAAACGGGTTTTATCTGTTTTTTCATCTTCCGGCGATAGAAACTGTTCAGGTTATTTTTGAAGGTTTCGAGACCATCCTGAGAATACTGGTCTGGTTTTATGACCGCAATGATTTCATCTGTTGCCTGATAGATGTTTTCTTCAAAAGCGGCGAATGCGGGGCTCGTGTCAAATATACAATAGTCAAAGCCAAGATTTTTGAACTCTTCGCAAAGTTCCTCGAAAACATTTGGTTCGCGGGCGGCGTTTCTGTCTCTGTAATCGCGGAGGCCGGATTCAACATCTGTAAGGCCCGCTGTCGGAAGGATAAACAGATTTTCGACAGAAGTCTGTAAAATTGCTTCTTTTGGATAGCATTTTCCGGTAAGGACATCGGCAAGTTCGTACTGAAGGTTGTTTATGAGTGTTGAAGATGAGTTACCCTGAGGGTCGGCATCTACCAGGATAACTTTGTATTTTTTTGTAAGTTCAGCGGCAAGTGACATGGAAATTGTAGTTTTTCCATTTCCGCCCTTTTCGATAGAGACTGCAATTGTTTTCATTTTTCCCACCTTTTACAATTTATATTGTACTTCCAATATAAAACACAATCAAAAATATTGCAAGTATTGTTATATTTATTGTAGATATTGTAAAAACTATTGTAAAAAACGTTGTAGAAAATACTATAATAACAGTAGTAAAAAATACAATAATAACAATAAAAAAGATTGTATATATTGTATTTACAATTAAAATGTTGTGTATAATCGATTTATTTTTGAAAATTGACAAATTATATGACCGGAGTGAAGAGAGAAGGTTTTTGACGATTCTCCTACAAAAAGCTTTAAGACTTAAAGGCTTTTCCCTGCTGTTGTAGGATTAGTTTTGAATCGATAGAATGTTTGAGTTATGTCTGATGTATCGTTTACAAAATGGGTTGCCTGCTGGGGTAATGCAACTTCAATAACAAACAGAACAGAAGCTGTGTGGGCAAAAGACCTTACACTTCGCTATCCTGTGCGCGTTGTTTTTTCAGGGAGTAAATTCCGTTTTCATTTTTCAAATTTGACTGGTACGGAAGATGTAAAAATTTCTAAGGCCTTTGTTGCGCTACGCGGAAAGACGGAATGTGGCGGCAATGTGCAGGAACAAAGTTCCTGTAAGCCGGTTTCTGTTACGCTCGGGCAAAAATCAGAAATTACGATTCCGGCAGGGAAGGAGGTCTGCTCTGACGAAATTGCACTTGAAGTGACTGCGGGTGAAACTGTTGACATTTCAATGTATTTTGCTGATTTTACGCAGATGAATGCCGGAACTCTCGTGGAGGGACCTCTTTCAAAAGGTGAGTACGCTTACGGAGATTTTGCAGAACTTCAGGAATTTCCGAAAGAAAAGCGGCGCGGCACAAACTGGTTTTATTTCCTGAACACGGTGGATATACTCACGGAAGAAAAAAACAGGGCACTTATCTGTTACGGCGACTCCATTACGGCGCAATCGTGGCCTGATTATCTTGCGATTCGAGCGTGGGAGGGCGGATTTCGGAATGTGTCGATTATCCGTCGGGCTGTGTGCGGAACCAGAATCTTACGTCAGTATGACTGTCTCACATATGCTGCATACGGCCTGAAGGGTGAGACAAGATTTCCTATAGAAATGAATACTGCCGGAGCTGATACAGTTATCATTCAGCACGGAATAAACGACATAATTCATCCTGTTGGTGTAGAGACGAATATTTTCCGTCCATGGTCTGACATGCCGACAGCGGAAGACCTTGAAAGGGGAGTGGAGAATTTTTACATTGCGCACGCAAAAAAACTAGGCTACAAAGTGTGGTCTGGAACGCTTCTTCCGATTTTTGGATGGAGAACCTACGAGCCGTTCAGGGAAAAAGTGAGGGGCGAGTTCAACGAATGGCTCCGAACATTCCGGGGTTTTGACGGATGCGTCGACTTTGACAAAGCTCTGCGCGACCCATCAAAACCGGAAGCCTTTGCTCCTGAATTTGACAGCGGGGACCATCTTCATCCAAGTGAAAAAGCTTACCGGCTTATGGCTGATACTGTTCCTGAAGAACTTTTAGGAGAATCTTGAGAAAGGATGTTTTCTTCAAGCCATTTTGCAACGCCGTCTTCAAGATTTGAAATACAGATTTTATCAGGGTCTGGGTTTCTTCGAGAGTAAATCCGCATGAAAACTTGCCAAATCGCCAAATAAAATGTAGGATACAGACATGTACAGACCCAGAATCGCAGATAGTATTCTCGCCCGCAGATTAAAAGGAAAAGGTGCGGTCCTTATACAAGGTCCTAAATGGTGCGGAAAAACAACGACGGGTGAACAGGTGGCAAAAAGCATTTTGTATATGTCGAAACCTGAAGATGTAAAATCAAATTTAACGGCTGCTGATATAAATCCTTCAAAACTTTTGGAAGGAAAAACTTCTTGCTGAGAATAAAACCGACAGCATAGACAGGCTTGCTTTTTTGATTTGCCGTGGCGTTCAGCGGGATTCTGAGCGCGCAAAACGACTGATGAAATCATATTCCCGTCATCAGGGAACCCAAACCGCTTATACAGTCCTTCGGGATGATATCCTCACAAATGACGCAGAAAGCCTGACAGAAGATACCGTTTATGCCTACACCAATGCCTCATGGTGCTTACAGGAACCGGGAAGTTTGCATACCAGAGGGAAGACGGGATTTATGTCGTGCCGGTCGGGTGCTTGAGAAATTAGGAGTTCTGTTACTATTAAGAAAGGAGAAAAAAATGGCAAGAGAAGAAAATATACGGATTTTTGAGGATACCGTTGAGTTGTGTGAGAAAATACCGCGTCTTCTGGAAAGCATAAAATCTTCAAGGGCAAAGCAGCTCTTTATTGGAGAGGGGGATTCTGTCCCGGACGGAAGCAAAAACCCGCGCTTTGAGACTGAGGCAGAAATCATTGTCTCAAAAAAACGCACATTTGAGGCTTCCGCCGCATATGTAAAAGGCGGACTTAAAACTGCCGTGCTGAATTTTGCATCAAGCACAAATCCGGGCGGAGGAGTTGTAAACGGGGCTGGCGCTCAGGAAGAATGCCTTTGCCGAATTTCAACCCTTTATTTTACGCTCGATACTGACGAAAACTGGAATCGTTTTTATAAGCCTCACAGACAGAGCCAGGATCCGCTTCATAACGATGATATTCTTTATTCTCCTGATATTACTGTTTTTAAAAGTGACACATATCATCCGAAGACATTACCTGAAGAAGACTGGTACAATGTCGATGTGATTACCTGTGCTGCCCCGAATCTCCGTGCGCAGCCGAGCAATCTGTTTAACCGTTGTGACGGAAATATAAAAGTTATACTGTCAGCTCAGGAACTTGCCGAAATCCACAGAAAGCGTGACCGCCGTATTTTTGATGTGGCAGTTCAGAATGGAGTTGAAGCGCTGGTTCTCGGGGCTTTCGGATGCGGTGCGTTTTATAATGATCCTGTGACAGTTGCCGATGTTATGCTCTCGCTTGTAAATGAATATTCAAGGTCTTTCAAAGTGATTGAATTCGCGGTTTACTGTCCGCCGTCTGATGACACTAATTTCAGGATTTTCGATGCAAAAATTCAGTAACGAATATCTTAAGCAGATTCTTCCGCTTTATGAAAACGCCGTTCTTGAGGCAAAAAAGTATCAGACGACGCTTGCAATGCCGCCGGGAAGCCTTGGGGAACTTCTTGAAATTGGAGCCAGACTTTCCGGAATAAGCGGCATCCTTCACAATTCTCTTCCTAAAAAAAGGATAATAGTGCTTGCTTCTGACAACGGGATTGCGGATGAGGGGGTTTCTTCTGCTCCACAGAGTGTTACTGCTGCCCAGGCTGTGAATATGACCAGAAGACTTACCGGAATGAGCGTTCTTGCGAAACATTTTGGTAACGAGGTTCTGGTTGTGGATACTGGAATAAAATGTGAATACGACTGCCCGGAAATCCTGAACCGGAAAATCAGAAATGGAACGGACTCATTTTTGCGCGGGCCTGCGATGTCAAAGGAAGAGGCTGTGCGTGCCATTGAAACCGGACTTGAACTTGCGGATATGGCAAAAAATGACGGGGTTTCCGTTGTCGGCGTCGGTGAGATGGGAATCGGGAACACTACGACTTCAACGGCGGTTCTCGCAGTTCTTAAGAATCTTTCGCCTGAAAAAATTACCGGGCGTGGCGGAGGCGTTACGGATGCGATGCTTTCTCATAAAAAAGAAGTCATAAAAAAAGGAATTGAGATTAATAAGCCCGAAAAAGATGATGTTATCGATGTCCTTTCAAAAGTCGGGGGGTTTGACATTGCGGCGATGTGCGGTGTTTTCCTTGGCTGCGCGAAAAACAGGCTTCCTGTTGTGATTGACGGCTATATTTCGGCGGTCGCAGCTCTATGTGCATATCGTCTCTGCCCTGTTTCGGCCGGATTTTTCTTTCCGTCGCACTGTTCTGAGGAAGCGGGCTATAAAATTGCGGTTTCGGAACTTGGTCTTTCTCCGTATTTAAATCTTGGAATGAGGCTGGGGGAGGGGAGCGGCTGTCCCCTAGCATTTGAGATTATGGACGCAGCGTGCGCGATTATGAATGAAATGGCAACTTTTTCTCAGGCCAGAATCAACGATGAATATCTGGAAGAAATCAGAAATGAAAAATAATTTTCTTGTGACCGGCGGCTGCAAAAACGGGAAATCTTCTCTTGCACAGTCTATGGCTTTTGAAAAAGCTAAAGCTTTGGGAATTTCGCCTGTTTATTTTGCGACTATGATTTCTCATGATGAGGAAGACGACGAAAGAATCAGGAAACACCGTGAAGACCGGAAGAATCTTGGATTTGAGACTGTCGAATGCGGAAAAAATATTTCTGAGGCTGCGGAAAAAATCGGGGGAAGGGTAGTGCTTTTTGATTCTCTTACCGCACTTGTTCAGAATGAAATGTTTGAGGGACGGAAGAATCTGGAAAGTCTTTTGGGAGAAGAAGAAAAAATTCTTGCGAAACTGAAATCTGACCTTGGGAATCTCATTCAAAAGGCGGAATCCGTGATTTTTGTGAGCGATTCAATCTTCAGTGACGGGAAAGTTTATGACAAGTTTACGGAGATGTACAGAAGAATCCTTGCGGAGACGGAAAATTTCCTTGCAGAAAAATGCGGAGTGATTGAGATGGTTTCGGGAATACGAAAGGAGGGAGGCGTTATGAAAGATATGGAAAGGGAGACGGAGAATAATTCTGAATTTCGCATTCCGAAATATGCACTGGTTGTCGGCGGCGCTTATCAGGGGAAAACTGCTTTTGCGAAAGAAAAATTCTTTCTTTCTGACGATGAAATTTCTGTCTGTACGGACGACCGGTTGCCTGATTTTTCCAGAAAATGCCTGGTTCACTACGAAAATTATGCCGCTTACTGCATCAGAAACAATCTTTTGCCCAGAACAGACTTTGAATCTGAGGGCGAAAATGTTAAAATCATTATCTGCGATGATATTTTCTGCGGAGTAGTGCCAGTTGACGCTTTTCAGAGGAAACTGCGCGAGGTGACGGGAATTGCCCTTCAGAAAATTGCTGAGAAATCAGGGGTTTACCGAGTTTTCTGCGGATCAGGAGAAAGAATAAAATGATTGAAAACAAACCGGATTCTTTTGAAATTGACGACGAGAATCTTGCCGTTCTTTCGAGCGGGCTTAACAGCGAGCAACTTGCGGCCGTAAAAAAAACTGAGAATGTTGTTGTAAGTGCGGGTGCGGGCAGCGGAAAAACGACCGTACTTGCAAGCCGTTACGCTTATCTTGTCGAGGCAAAAAACGTTCCCTGCGAAAAAATCCTTACGCTCACTTTTACGAAAAAAGCCGCGAACGAAATGAAAGAGCGTATTTTTTACGGACTCAGAAATCATTTCAACGGGCGTGACATCAAGGGAAAAAAGCAGCTGAAAGAGAATTTTCCTCATCTTGAAGAAATAAAAGAGCGTGCAAAGACGGCAGTTGAGCGCTTCGACAGAACTTACATTCAGACTCTGGACAGTTATTTTTCTGAAATCGCAAAAAAAGGTTCGAGATATTACGGAGTCATGCCGAATTTTACTCTCGATGACGAAAAAATCAACTCGAAAGTCAATTTTATGGCGACGAAATATGTCCTTGAGAATCTCGAAAAAGACGAAATAAAGCAGATTGCCGAAATCTTTCAGATTCAGAATGTTGCCAGGGAACTTTTTGCAAATCCGGTTTTAAAATATTCGACCGTGCTCACGCCGATTGCTTTTGAGGGCAGCCTTGAAAAGCAGAAAATTGCGCTGATTGAGGGGTATGAAAATCTTACGAGCGGAATAAAAGCAGCTTTTCAGGATTTCATTGACAGCGACTTTAACCAAAAAAGACTCGATAGTAATTCAAAAAAATTGAAAAACTATCACACGTTTCTTTATGAATACATTGACGAAAACGGAAACCCTCAGGCGCCCGTTCTTACGGAAAAATTTTTTGAAAGTGAGGAAAGCATAAAGTCTTTCCTTGACAATCAGTTCTTTAATTATTGTCACACCGTTTCTGAAATTTTTGGAAGTAAATTTTCAAAAGCGCAGTGCTGGAGGGTAGGGGAGTATAAACTTCTGCAAGCAGCCCTTCTTCCGCTTCTCGAAAAACTCTATCTGATTGCGAATTCTCTCTCAGGGTTCTTCCTTGAGAAAAAAATATTTGCGCATCTTTCCCGCTTTCAGGAAGAAGTCAACAGAACAAAACGCACGGGCGGCTTTCTTTCGTTTTCGGACGTATCGCTTCTTGCAGTGACGATTCTTTCGGAGCGGGCTGAAATCCGGCACATTGAGCAGGCGAAATTCGATGCGATAATGATTGACGAATTTCAGGACGACAACCAGCTTCAGTGCGATGTCCTTCTGATTCTTTCTGATAAAAAAGAAAAATATGTGGACGGAAAATATATTCTTCCGAAACTTTCTGATCCTGACCTTCTCGAAAGGCTCGATACACACAAACTTTTCTTTGTCGGGGATGACAAGCAGAGCATTTACCGTTTCCGTGGTGCCGATGTTTCGGTTTTCAGAAACCTTTCTTCGTCTGTGAGCGAGTCACTTGATTTGAAGACAAATTACCGCTCGTCTTGTGAGCTTATCGCCGGTTTCAACACGATTTTTGGCGGTTACGGCTACCCCGCGGCAGAAGATTCTGAAAAACTTATCGAACTGCGAAAATTTCAGAAGGCGATGGATTCCCTTCAGCCAAAGGTTGATACAGCTTCTCAGGCTGTCTTTATGACAAAAGCGAAATTTCCTGAAAAAATTCTTCCCGACGGCACTACTACTGAGCAGATCCCGGTTTATGAGGCTGACTACAAAAAAGTTTCGACCCCTTCATTCAGAATTTCTGAGACTTCATTCTCTGAAAAGCAGGTGACATTCGCATTCTACCCGAAAGGTGATGAAGAGACGGAAGAGGGAGGCGAGCAGCCGCAGGAAACTCAGACTAACGGAAATTCTTCTGAGTCTGGTGATGACAGGAAGAGTTACGAGTACGAGGCAAGTTACATTGCTTCTGAGATAAAAAAACTTCTCGATCTGAAAACGACGGACAAGGACGGAAATGTCGTTCAGAAATACCATTACAGGGATATCGCCCTCCTTTTCAGGACTTCGTCGCCGACTGCGGACTATGAGAATGTTCTTCTTGAGGCGGGAATTCCGTATTCTACCGAAGTTTACAAGGGATTTTTCTCTGACGGCCCGGTAAACGATATTCTCTCGCTTTTAAAACTCTGCGTTTACCCTGAGGACAAGAATGCTTACGCAAAACTTCTGCGCTCTCCATTCTGTTCACTGACTTTTGCGGAACTTGAAAAAGTTCTTCTGAATACGAAGGAGCCTTTTAAAAAGCCTTTTTCTGAGGAGATGCTTGAGGCTCTAAAAGAAGATTCAGGTCTTTACGAAAAAGTGATGAGCCTTAAAAAGAAGTATGACGAAATAAAAGCCATGCTTTCCACAGAAAAGCTTACAAAAACGATTTCTTATATCTGGTACGACCTTGGTTACCGTTACGAGACGATGTGGAATGAATCTGTCGCGATGCATGCTTCTTCTTACGACATTTTGTTTGAGATGGCGCGCCTTTCTGAGGGAAAAACTCAGAGTCTTGCGGGTTTTATCGACATGGTAAAATCTTATGAAGAGTCAGATACAAAACTCGACGGTCTTGATGTCGTTATGGATGCCGAGGACGCGGTTCAGATTCTTACTGTCCATAAGTCAAAGGGCCTTGAGTTTAAGGTCGTCTTTGTGTGTGCGGCGAGCGCTGTGCCAAAAAAATTCGGCGTGAATGACGGAGTTACCGAAGAATCCGGGTACTGTCTCAGAACGCCATCCTGGAGAAAAGCTGTTAAAGCGGCGGAAAAACTCTCTAAGGATTTCCAGAAACAGTTTACTGACAAAAACTATTTCCTTGTAAAGAACGATGAGGAGAATGAAAGGCAGGAAAGCGCTGAACTCAGGCGGCTTGCATATGTTGCGTTTACCCGTGCTGAGGAAAAACTTTACATTGTCGGAAATTCTAAGGGAGAATTTAACGATGAAGTTGAAGGTGAGAGAAAATGCCGCAGGTATGAGCTTCATACTCCTGACCAGACAAAATTTACCTGGACTAAGCGGTTTGAGGAAGATAAGAAAACCGGAGAATTGATAGCGCTCGATGAGCCGAAAGATGTTGTCGAAGACTATTCTTCTCCAAAATCGATTTACCAGCTTCTGCTTCCGGTACTTTATCAGGGAACGGACAGCCCGGCATTTAATTTTGTGTATGAAAAAGAAGCGTTTGCAAAAGTCTCTCTGGAAGAGGCTGGCGGGCTTAAAAAATCTGATTTCATCAAAAATTTGAGTCTGGACGGAGTTGAGGAGATTACCGAACAACTTTCTCCGGCGGTGTATATAAAGCCAAGCAAACTGAATCATGACGGCGGAATCGGAGAAATTGCGGATGGGGAGTATTCCGGCCTTCTTCCTGCGAGCGAGGATTACGCCCTTATCAATAAAATTGTCGCAAGCACGGTTCTGACTGCGGGAAATAAACTCCCTGATTTGAAGGACGACGGTGAAGACGAGATAAATGATAAGGAAGGGGGTGAACCGACACTTGCAACACCCCCGTTGCCGGCTGATTTTTCTTTTGCTGATTTTGGTACTATTGCCCACAAATATATGGAGGCGGCGGTTCTTGGAAAAGAGGCGGATGTCGGAGCAAGGAATTTTTCCGGTATTAACAACAGGCCGCTTCCCGGAATTGAAATGAAGGACTGGAAGGGAGATACTCTCCGTGAGAAAAAAATCTGGAAAATCCGTGAGATTTGCGCTGATATGGCCGAAAAATATAAAAATTCTGAAATTTTCAGGGAGGCTTCTTCGTCTGAATGGGTGAAAGCTGAATATGATTTCAGGGGCTCTTATGAAGGAAAGTCACCTGATGACGGTGAAACCTATGCTGAAAAATTAATCATAAAAGGTCAGATTGACCTGGTTTACAAGAACGCTGAAGGCTCGCCATATAAGTACACGATTGTGGATTACAAGACGAACCAGGACATTAAGCCGGAAATTTATTATTCCCAGCTTGCATGTTACAGAACTGCAATCAGTCAGATGCTCGGGCTTTCTGAGAGCGAAATACGCTGCGTTTTGTATTACCTGCGCTTTGCAAAAGAGGTTGATATTACTGACAGGTGCTGATTAACATTTGCCGTAACTGACGAGGTCTTTTATGACTTCGCCCGCAATAATAAGGCCGGCGACAGAGGGAACGAAAGAAATGCTTCCAGGAGCGATTCCGTTTCCTTTTGTCTCGGCGTTTTTTTTGTCTTCTTCGGAAAGTTTTGATTCTGCCGGCTTTTCTTTCGAGTAAACGACCTTGAGTTTTTTGATTCCGCGCTTTTTGCATTCCTGGCGGATAACGCGGGCAAGCGGGCAGACTGAGGTTTTTGAGATGTCGGCGACTTCAAAGAGGGTGGGATCGAGCTTGTTCCCGGCACCCATGCTTGAAATTATCGGAGTGCCTGCTTCTTTTGCCTGAAGGACGAGGGCAATTTTTGCTTTTACGGTGTCAACGGCGTCAACAACATAGTCGTAGTCTTTAAAATCAAAGAGATTCTGTGTTTCAGGAAGATAAAAACACTGGAATGTGCGGACTTCGCACTGAGGATTTATGTCGAGAATACGCTTCTTCATTATTTCGACTTTCGGAAGCCCGATTGTGCTGTGAAGGGCGATTATCTGACGGTTGAGGTTTGTGAGGGAGACCGTGTCGTTGTCGATTAAATCAAGGTGACCGACACCAGCTCTTGCAAGTGCCTCAGCGGTAAAGCCTCCGACACCTCCGATTCCGAAGACGGCAACTCTGGATGAGTTTAGTTTTTCGATGGAAGCCTTTCCAAGAAGGATTTCGGTTCTGGAGAACTGATTTTTTTCGCTCATTTTGCCTCTTCAGCCATCATTTTTTCGACTTCCTGCCTTGTGAGGGGAGTGTTCGAGTCATAAGCTTTTTTTGCTGCTTCGATTTCTTCAAAGGACCAGAGTTTTCCGTTTTCGTTTCTCATGCCGGGGCAGTCCTGTGCGCATTCTTTCCAGGTGACTTCGTCTTTTATCATCCATGACCAGAAAGGGTATGTTGAGCACTGGACAGGGCGTGCTTCGTAGCAGGAGCAGCCGTTCTCCCAGAGAATGCAGTCGTAATTCTTTTTTTCAAGAAGTGCGAGAACCTGTTTTCCTTCGTAATAGTCAGCCCAGCGGCAATATTTCTGGACGAAGTCGGTTACACTCATTTTGAGATGATTGAGAAGTGTTATTAAATCGCGATGTGAGAGATAAACAAAGCCGGGTGAATGTCCGCAGCAGAAAGAACAGCGCTGACAGCCGAATTTAAGCCCGTTTTTATAGAATGGTTCCTGCATGAGGAGAGTATAGCAGAAAAAGCGATGATGACAAAGGGGAGGCCCCGGCGGAGGGAAAATGCCGTGAAAAGCCTAATTCAATGTGAATTTCACCGGAATAATTTGAATTTTCTTATTTTTGCGTTACAATTCTTTTTATTAAAAAAGGAATTTGTGCATATGAAAAAGTTGAATTGCGCATTGCGATTTAAACATTACGCATTGTCTATAGGGGGAGTGCTATACCTTTGTATGGCATTGTTTTTTGCCGGCTGTGAGAATTTTCTTGACGGAGCGGAAACGAAACAAAAACTGGATGATGCGATTGCATACGCCAACGCAGAGCCGATCGAAATAAGGGTGGAATGCGATGAGGGCTCAGGCTCATTCCTTACGGAAACAATCCTTTCAAAAAAAGTGACTGACGAGTTCAATATAGAATTCAAGATTTCTTCCGGTCATAAATTCGCAGGATGGCAAGCTTACACACGCTCTTCTGACGGTACATTAAAAGAACTTTCCTCTGAGTACATAAAATTTCTTTCCTACAATACAGAGAGCACAGACGGAATTTACAAAGTGACGGCGACTTTTGCGAGGGCTGCGTACGGTATAGTAATTAAGCCGCGCTGTCTTCTTGTTCCGAAAATTTTGCAGGTTTCTCCGGCAGAAAATGATGCTGTCATTTGCTATAAACCGGTAGTCATAAAATTCAACATACCTTTGGAAAACGATGACGGCACAAGTCCTGTTTTCTCTCTTGATACTGTTTCCATAAAACTGGGGGATGTATCTTTTAAAAATTATTTTTCTTCGGTCACTTTGAATCAGGAAAAAACTGAACTCACACTTACGCCGAACTATTCAAAGCTTAACGACTATATCGAAAATACGTCCGAGTTCCCGACCATCACACTGAAAATTTCTTTAGGAGACATAGTACTGCTCAAAAATGGCATGGAACTTTTACTAAAGGGAACTGATTCTGAAATAGCCGTTCAATACAAAGCCGGAAAAGACACTGAGCCTCCTGTAATTGCAGACTGGTTTATGACACGGTACGAAATAACGCCTGAAACAGCCCTTTCCCTTGATGACGATAAGAAATTCATCAAAAAAACTGCCGACGAAGAAGATTTTATGGATGAAGCTTTGTTTGCAAACCTTGCAGAAGAGTGTGTTTACCTCTGGGGAAAAGTTTATGATAAAGACACGGAACTTCATAAAATTACCGTCAGGCAGTACCGTAAGAAATATCATCTGAATAATTATGGATTTTTAAATGAAGATACCGAAAATATCACAGAATTTATCATTGGCGGTAACAATATACAGAGCATAAATGACGGCAAAGGCAACACCTTTTTTTGTATAAAAATAGATTTACTGGTACCTGGTAGAATTGGCGGCGACATTCTCTTTGAAATTATGGCAGAAGATAGCTGTGGAAATAAACAAAGGGGAGATAATTTAAAAATTTCTTGTGTGGTGACTTCAAACCTTTACAGACACGGTGCAATTAATTACAACGATAATTTTGAAGTGGCAAATTCTATGGATTCGCTTTCTACAATATATTTTTCGACCCCCGTTGAAGGCTCTGGACATTCAGATGCGGTACGTTTTGCTCTTTACTATAATTTAAGGGATGACCTGGTACCGGAGGGATATAAGGGATATATTTCCGGAAGAAGACTTGATTACGAATGTGAATATCTTGATAAAAGCGGAACAAAAAGGCATGAGAAATTTGTGCAGGCGGAAGATACCAATTCATATTCCCTTAAACTTGAAAATATCGATGAGAATAATCTTGAGGCACAAACTTTCACAGTTTTTGTAAAATATGGCAAATATACACTCTGGACAAGAGAATATAATTTTCCACAGCCCCCTTATGTCGAAAAAGTCTATGAAAAGAACGGGGAAAAGTACATAAAATTTGCGTCGACGGGTGAAGAAAGAATTTATATAAGAAAATCTACGGAATCTGAATTTAGAAGTTATAATAATGATGAAATTCCTCTTAGTAATGATTATGAAGTATATGCAATAGCTGCAATAGATGAAAGTATCTGGAATACACAGCGGCTATACGGAAATCAGACAGGACCGTTCACTTTAGCTTCTCTTAGTGAAGAAAAGTTGCCTGCACCCGTTGTAAAAGACCGGACCTTAACCCCGCAAAAGTCAGATTATATGGATGTTCTTTTTGATGTAGAAGGTCCCGATGAGAACGGAACATTAAAGAAGTGGGATGAGGTATATGATTCCATTATGCTGGAATATAGCTCAGAAGCGAGTTCTACTGTGAAAAAAACTATAAGCAAAGGAGGCAAAGTCTCAGTTACCATAAAAACAAGTGACTTGTATAAGGCGGAAGCGTATAAGCCGGTGATAAAAATGACCGGAATAAGAAACGGCAAACTTTCAGAGGTTTTGGAATACAATATAAGGTTTAAAGATGACGAAGACAGAATTGCCTATGATAATGTTTCTCCTCCAAACAGTTTTATACAATGGACTGATGAAGATTCTGTTACCTTTTATTTCTACGACGAAGAATCCGGACCAGCAGACGGAACTCTAACTTCGGGTAATTATACTTTTGAGTATCATCCGGCAAGTGCTGATATTGTAGCACCCACAACTGAATATATTAACGGATATTATGCTGTAAGGATTTCTGTAGATTTAATAAAACCTTACCAGAGAAGCTTTACCTATACAGTAAGAGATAAAGCAGGAAATACTACAACCGGCATTAAAAACTTTGACATGTCACCTATGACTATTTTGAGAGAAAGTCCTGAATATATTGTAAGTGAGGATAAATGGACTCCAAACTTTAATTATAAGCAAGAACCTCTTCTTACTGTCAACAGTGCATTCTCGCAATGGCGGGCTGTGTTATATTATTATGAGTTTGAAAACGATTCATGGGGAACAGAACCAAGTCGTACATTTAAAAGAACAGGAGTTGAACTGCTTAAACCTGAGAACACGGATTTTTCTGTAGAAAAAAATAAGTTCGTGAAAATTCGATATACATATAAATTTTCTGAGAATCTGTATGATAATTATGAAATTTACTATACCGGTGATTATTCAGGAGACAGCTCGTGCAATCTGCTCTTTTCTAATGCCTCATCTAACACTTCAATTGCAGTTTCCAGTGATGCTCCTGTTCTGGTGCACACGCTGGTAACAACGCGGGCCTTGAGTGACTGCAAAGACTGGTCAATTGCACAGTGGGAATCTTTCCCGGAAGAAATTGATATAAAGCGAATGGAATTCCCGTCAACAGGCAATTTCAAACGTTATGATATACCATTGGATAAGATTAATAACCGTGACTGCTACGTTGTAATAGCACACTACGCTGACGGCACTGCCCAAAAAAGCGAGGTAATGCAGAAATAGCAAAAAACTCCGGATTCAATCAGTGAATATTGGATTTTCCTTGCAGATGTTTCTGAATGTAAGTTAAGATAAAGACACGTCTGTGTCTTAGTCCAAAGGAAAAACAAAGCCTAATTCAATGTGAATTTCACCGGATATCTGTAACGCACTGCGCAGTTTTTGCCGTTTGCGTTTGCGGGGATGCAGGTGAGACCTTCCAGGGCTTTTACGGCCGCCTCTGCAAAACCGTGTCCCGGGTCTTTGAGAACTTTTATTTTACGGATTGCGCCGTTTGAATCGATAAAAAGCTCCAGATAGACCACGGCTTCAATTCCCTGCTTGAGTGCCATCGGCGGATAGACAATCCTTGAAAGCACTTCACGGCTCGGAATGACCGGCACGGAAGAGATTTTGTGCTGAGGGAGATAATCAATCTGCTCCTGGCTGGTGGCGGTGGAACGAATTCCTGAACATCAACGAGCTTAAAAACTTCGGCTTCACGGAAATCTACGGTCTCGACTGATTCTGACTTCTCCTGAAAATTAAAGACATAAATCACCACGACATGAAGGAGAAGCACTAATCCAAAGAGAAGGGGACGCGCAAAACGCGAGAATCTTGAAATATTTTCCATACTCATAAAACTACCCCTTTTTGAGTTACAATTCTTTTTATTAAAAAAGGAATTTGTGCATATGAAAAAGTTGAATTGCGCATTGTCTGCAGTGCTGATGACCGGGGTGCAGAAAAAGTAGGGGAGTTTAACGGACAGTATCCAAAGAATAAATAATCATTGACATCGCCGTTCGGCTATATTATAGTTAAAACAAGAAAAATTAGCCGAACGACTATATTTATTTGCAAGAAATAGAATTTAGCCGTTCGCCTATATGACCGCTTACACAGGAGCTTCTATGCAGGTAAACGATTCCATTTCTTTAGGACAGGCAATTCGAAATCGCCGTAAAGAATTATCATACACACAGAAATATATTTCAGAAATAACTGGCTTTAGTATGAGCTTTCTTTCTGATCTTGAAAATGGAAAAGCAACCTGTGAAATTGGAAAAACCCTGCATCTCATGAATCTTCTGGGCTTAAATATAAACGTAGAGGCAAGGGGATAAATGAGCGGAATAAATCTTAAAGTACAGATAGAAATCAACGGCCAGTTTGTTCAGGCAGGGCACATCACAGGAAGCAGTTCTCAGGATGCTGTTTTTGCCTATGATGAGTCGTATATTGCTTCAACAGCAGCCCGGGCAATTTCATTGAGTCTACCTGTTGCAAAAAAAAACTTTGATGCGGATGCAACTAAAACCTTTTTTGACGGCCTTTTACCGGAAGGCTTTACCCGCCAGTGTGTTGCAGACAGTATTCATGCTTCTTCTGATGATTATATCTCTATTCTCCGGGAACTTGGAAGTGAATGCCTTGGAGCTATTCAGATTATTGATGAAGACAAACCGGCTATTAAAGCAGGTTATACACCTCTCACTATTGAAGAAATCAGGGAGCTTGCTAAAGAAGGTGCAGGCAAATCAGCTGAAATAGTTGTAAAAAGTCATCTTTCTCTGACTGGAGCTTCTGGAAAAGTCGGATTGTATTGTGATGAGACTTCTGGGAACTGGTATAAACCTCAAGGGCTCGCTCCAAGTACTCATATTGTAAAGCAAAGTCATGTCCGTTACAAAAATATCGTATTAAATGAACAACTTTGTCTGCTTGCAGCTGGGAAACTGGGAATTGAAATTCCAGAAAGCTTTATTCTTCAGGCACAGGAAGGGAAGGTTAATGATGAAGACGTTCTGTTTGCCACACGACGTTTCGACCGGAATTTTGACAAAGATTCGCGTATAGTTGATGGCTTAAAGACTCCTTATCGTCTGCATCAGGAAGATTTTGCTCAGGCATTAGGCATTAAATCTGTTGATAAATACGAAAAAGCAGGGCAGGGCTACTTAAAAAGAATGTTTGATCTGTTGCAGAAGCATTCATCAAATCCAATTGAAGATTCCCTCAAACTTTGGAAACGTGCCGTTTTTAACTGCATAATTGGCAATACAGACAATCATATAAAAAACAGTTCTCTTATTTACGGCAAAGACTTATCATCTATACGTCTTGCGCCATTCTATGATGTTGTATGTACAAAACTTTACGAAAGCAGCACAGATGAAATGTCTGTGATCATAAATGGTAAACAGAACATAAATCAGATTACAAGGGAAGATTTAGCGCAGGAAGCAAAAAATTGCGGCCTTGGTTCTAAAATTGCGTTGAAAATTTATGATGAACTGCACGACGGTATTAAAAAAGCTCTTCTGGATTCTGCAGAAGAATTATCAAAAACAGGATTTACAGAAGCGCAGTCTATGGCAGAAAACATATTGGGAAAGATTCTAAGATAATGAAGAAACTTGCGGAAGTCAAGATTTTGTCATTTTTTTGGGGGGCTTGGGGGCTTTCCCCCAGGAGAAGGGGGTGTGGTGAAGACCATGGGGCTGAACCCAGGGGGAAGGCTTTCCCCCTCTGGTTTTTAAAGTTCTTTTTATTATCTTCCGATAATATATTGCTATGGAAAATAAGACAGAAAGAACTTTTTACAAAATTCGTTACATCGGCGAGGAATGTGATTATTTTGAAAAAAACAAGGTTTACCTCTGCGTTGGTGAGATAACCTCTGGTCCGCAGAAAGGCTCGCTTTTTGTAATCAATGAGCAGGGTGTGGACTATGCCTATAAGCCTGAGAATTTCGAGAGAGTTTAGCAATATCTGAAATAAATCTGAAAAAAATATCTTTAAATCAGCATTTCTCTTTTCTCTTTTTGCGTTTGCGGCGTTTATCTTTATGAAAATACCCACGACGCGTCAACTACGGTTACTGTGACTTTTGAGTGATATTTTAATTCTGTGAGGAAAGGAAAATGATTTATTTTATTGGTGCGGGGCCCGGGGCGGCGGATTTAATTACTGTCAGGGGGCAGAAACTTCTTGAGTCGGCTGATGTCGTAATCTGGGCGGGCTCTCTCGTGAACGAAGAACTTTTAAAATTCTGCAGAAAAGATGCGGAGATTCATAACAGTGCGATGATGACTCTTGAAGACGTACTCAAAGTCATGCAGAAAGCCGAAAAATCCGGAAAGAATACGGTTCGTCTGCATACGGGCGATCCGTGCATTTACGGTGCAATCCGGGAGCAGATGGACGAACTTGATAAAATCGGCATAAAATACGAGTCGGTGCCGGGAGTAAGCTCTTTTTGTGGGGCGGCTTCAAGTCTGAATCTTGAATATACGCTTCCGAATGTCAGCCAGTCAGTGATAATCACCCGTCTTGCGGGCAGAACGGATGTTCCTGAGAAGGAAAGCCTTCGTTCGCTTGCGCAGCACAATTCAACAATGGTTCTTTTTTTGAGCTCAGGAATGACTGAAAAAGTGCAGGGCGAATTGCTTTCCGCAGGTCTTTCTCCAGAAACTCCGGTGGCTCTCGTCTACAAGGCGACCTGGGCTGACGAGAAAAAGGTTATCTGTACGGTTGGAACTCTCGCAGAATCAGCAAAGACAAACGGAATCTCAAAAACCGCCCTGATTATCGTGGGAGAAGCGGTGTCCCATACGAATTACGAGCGGTCAAAACTCTACGACCCGGCATTCACAACGGAGTTCAGAAAAGGCGGATCTTAAGTCCTGTGTGCCCAGTCCAGGCGCATCTTGAGGAAGGCTTTCATGTCTTTGTAAAAATCCATTTCCGGCGTTTTGTATTTTAAGAGGGTAGGATAACCTTTATCACAGCCCCGCCGTCATTTTCCAGGCGCACTTTTGCCCCCAGCGCCCGGGCGATTGACTTTACGATGCTCAGTCCGATTCCGCTTCCTTTTTTGTGGGATTTGTCCCCGGAATAAAAACGGTCGAAGGCTCTTTTTAACGCTTCCTTTGAAAAACCTTCTCCGTTGTCGCGGATAAAAAGCGTAGTTTTCCGGCCCGATTTTTCTGTCCCCAGCGTGATTTTCAGGTTCTGAGAATTCGAGTGTTTTATAGAATTTTCGACTGCAATGCTGAAAACCTGTTTAAGCAGGTTTCTGTCTGTTTTGATGATGTAGTCGTCTGGAAGCGGGGCTATTTCAATCAGAATATCTGCGCCATTTTCCGCTGGCCTTGCGCTCAGCTCTTCCTTGATTTCTTCAAAAAAGTCCCGTACAGAGATGTCTTCTTTCTGCACTTTTGTAAGACGATTTTCAAGCCGGGTCAGTTCCAGAAGAGTGCCGACAATTTTTGTCATGTTACCGCTTTCTTTTAGAATCATTGCAAGAGATTCGTCAAAACGGCCGTCATCTTTTTCGAGCAGTTTTTTTCCGTGGCGGCGAAGCAGGTCGGCATGACCTGAAATGACTGCAACCGGCGTTTTAAGCTCGTGACTCACATTAGCGATGAATTCTTTCTGCGAGTCGTATTTTTTTTCGAGTACAATAAAATAAAGGGAGAAGGAGAGGAAGAGAAACAGCAGCAGCGGAATAAGGACTTTGAGGAGCGAGCGGGGAAATATCGAAAAGAGCACCTGTGAAATCTCTTTTTCAGCAGGAATAGAAACCTGAATGCAGATTACTTTTCCGTCAGAAAACACATAGCTTCTGCACAGGTAGAGAATGTCCGTACTTTCTTTACCGCCGTTTTCATTTTTTAAGGAATATCTCTGTACTCCCCGGACAAAAGGCAGAGGAGGAATCTTTGCAGTATTTGAGGAAAGAACCCTTCTGGAAGTGCGGGCGTAAATTACATAGTCAATGTCTTTCTGCGAAAGCTGTATGTCGGAAAGACTGTCGTTTTTTATCTGTGCAAAGATTTCTGTGGACGCATCTTCAAGCCGTTTTGACTGACTGTCACGCATGGAAATCCGCATTAAAAAAAACAGGTTAAGGGCGAGAATGAGAAATGCAAATGTAAAAACAAAGGAATATTTTACCGCCTTTTTCAATCTGCCTTCTCCATCTTAAAACCAACGCCCCTGACCGTTGTGATGTATTCAAAATCAGAATATTCCCGGATCTTTTTGCGCAGCGTACTTATAAAAATGTCGAGGTTGTTGGGATTCGTCGCATGATTTTTCCCCCAGACCTTATCCAAAAGCGTATCGCGTTCAAGCACTGACCCGGGATTTTCCATAAAGAAGTTCAAAAGAAGGTATTCAGTCTTAGAAAGTTCGATTTTCGTATTTTTGACAGTCACTTCCATCGAAGCCTGGTTCAAAACAAGCTCCCCGTTTTTCTTTTCGCCCGAAGAAGTCGTATCAGCGTTTTCAAGTGCTTCTTTTGCCTTCCGCAGTTTTTCTGAGCGCCTCAAAACAGCGTTTATTCTTGCAAGCAGCTCTTCAATCTTAAAAGGCTTTGTAATGTAATCATCAGAACCAAGATTAAGGCCTGTCACTTTGTCATCAGTTCCGTCGCGGGCAGTAACCAGAATTACCGGCGTGTCTTCATCGTGCTTCCTTATCCGCCGCAGAACTTCAATTCCACTGAGTTCCGGAAGCATTATGTCCAGAAGAACAAGGTCCGGCTTTTCAGCGGCAAACAGTTCAAGCGCACTCCGCCCGTCCAGAGCCACACAAACTTCAAAATCTTCCAGCTCCAGTTCGCTTTTAACAAAAGAGACGATTCCTTCGTTGTCCTCAACAATCAGAATTTTCGGCATACTTCATTATAGCACGATTTTTGTCGCTCCGGGTCGCTCCGTGCGGAAAAATCATAGATTTTTCCGAGACTCCTATGTTTTATGTCAAGCCCCTGTTTTTTTTATTTTAAGCACTCTTCAAAGCTTTTTCTGCAAGTTCAGAGAACTGGGCTACGGAAAACTTC
>JAFPUF010000039.1 GCA_017395545.1 Treponema sp.
AAGGATGAATCGTAACATACATGTATTTGTTTATGGTTGTTGAAAGAACGGCACCTTCGTGTTTTTCGTAAAAACTTGCAAGGTCACTTCCCCCGCCAACAAAACTGATTCTAAATGGTGTTCGTGTGATTATCATGCTGTACCTTACAATGGGGATCCTTCCCCCCTAAATTTGCTCCCCACCTTCAACTCCTTGCAAGGCAAGGAGTTGAAACACATCCTGCATTTCACTGTCCTAAATCACGCCTCAGTTCTCCTCCGAAAAAATCTCCGGAAGTGCATTCACCGCGCTTTTCTTGAGAGAGTCAGTTGCCTTCGCATACCTCAACGTAGTGGACAAATCCGAGTGCCCCAGAAGCTCGCTCACCGTACGAAGCTCAGCCCCGTGCTCCAGAGCGATTGTCGCCATCGTGTGCCGCGCCGTATGCCATGACACATGCTCGATTCCGGCCTTTAGCCCCCATTTCGCGAGATACTGGTCGGTGTTTGTTTTTGTTGCCGCAAGCCTCGGAAAAACGAAGTCATTTCCGTCTTTACTGACCACGCAATCACTGAAATCATCACCATTGCCAACGGCACGATTCCCGGTAACGCCGCCTCCGCCAGCACATTTATCATCTGACTTCCGCATCAATGAAGTCGCGCTCCCGTTCAGCGGAATGAAAACTCCCGCGCCAGTCTTTTTCTGAACCTTGTGAATCCATAAAGAGCCGTCGTCATGCTCCCGAACCATGCACCATCTCAGCGATTTCAGGTCCGAAACCCGAAGCCCAGTGAAGCACGAGAACAAAAAAGCCCGTCTCACTTCCTCCCCAAGCTCTCCCTTAATCTCAATTTCCGCCAGTCGCCGCAAGTCCGATACCGAGAGAGGCTGCTTCCTTGACTCCGGCATTGCGATGTTACGGACGAATTCTGCCGGACTTGATGAAAGAAGCCTGTCCCGAACCGCAAGCCTCAGCTGATGCCTGAGCGCGCTTGAGTAAAGGCTGGCAGTCCCCTGAGAAAGACCTGTTCCGCCCAAAAGCCAGGCCTGAAAATCCTCGACCCACTGCGGAGTGACAGCCCTGAGCGACACCGAGCCGAACCTGTATTTTTTGAGATAGTGCAGGCACCGTCCGAGTGTGTAATTTCCGCTTCTCTGATAATTTTCTTCCACATAGGTGCTCAGACTTTTCTCGTTCCCGACCATGTCAGGAATTCCCCATTCAGCGCATGCAAGCTGCATTTCCCGCCTTGACCGAATGATTTCCGCCAGACGCAAGACCTTCCGGTTCTGTACCTTATCTTCTGTGAGCCTAAGCCCAAGGCTTCTCCGGATCTGCCTTCCGTACAAGTAGACCTCAATGTAAAGCCGGCCGTTCCGATTCCTGATATGCACGCTTTTTCCCATAATTATCCTCCTTCTATTGGATTTCATAGCGTGTTTAAATTGTTCCACAGAAGTTCTATATATGAATCAGAACTGGTGGAGTTTTCAGATTTTTTGTGATATATTTACATCATGGAGGCAAGAAGGATGGGGATCTATCTGAATCCGGGGAATGAGAATTTCGTTGAGATTACCAGCGCAAAGATTTATGTAGACAAGAGCATGATGATTGCTGTTCTGGATGAAATCATCCGCTCCTCGAACAAATATATATGCGTATCTCGCCCGCGAAGGTTCGGAAAAACTGTCAACAGCAATATGCTTGCCTCATATTATTCAAAGGGATGCGATTCACGGGAACTTTTTTCCAAATATAAGATTTCTCAAAGTCCTCTGTTCGGGAAAGACCTGAACAAACTGAATGTCATAAAAATCGATGTGAACAGTGAGTACAGGAACGCCTTGGATAAGGACAGACTTATCTTAAAGATTACCAAAGCGATACGCTTAGAAATGCAGCAGCAGTTCCCTGAACTTACATTTAATGAAGATGATTCTGTCGCAGATGGAATAGTTAAAATCTTTGCTGCAACAGGCCAGCAGTTCGTCATTCTCATGGACGAGTACGATGTTCTTGTGCGTGAAAATGTATCGGACGCTCTTTTCTCGCAGTACCTTGACCTTCTGAACGGGCTTTTCAAGAGCGACACGGTTCGACCAGCGATTGCCCTTGCTTATCTTACAGGCATTCTTCCGGTTATCCGCGATAAGGTTCAGTCAAAACTGAACAATTTCCGTGAATACACTATCCTTGATTCGGGGCGGCTCTCAGAGTACCTTGGATTCACTGAATCTGAGGTTCAGGAACTTTGCAAGAAATATTCAATTGATTTTGATGACTGCCGCAACTGGTATGACGGCTATCACCTTGCATGGAACGAAAATGGCACGCAAAAAAAATGCGAAATCTACAATCCTGAGTCGGTTGTTATGAGCATCGAAACAGGAAAATTCGCCGGATTCTGGGGAGCGACATCCTCTTACGAGGTGATTTCAGACAGAATACAGCAGAATTTTGCAGGAATAAAAGATGATGTAATTCGTATGATTTCAGGTGAAAGTGTTGATGTAAATGTAACCAGCTATAAAAACACAATGAAATCATTTGTCACGAAAAGCGATGTTCTCACATATCTTATTCATCTTGGCTATCTTGCGTACAACGACAACGATAGCACTTGCAAGATACCAAACAAAGAAGTCCGACAGGAATGGATCAATGCACTCGAAGCAGACAAGGATTATTCCGAAACAAACGCAATCATAAAAGCCTCTAAAGAACTACTTTCTGAGACACTTGCAGGGAATGCCGAAGCTGTCGCTGCCTCACTTGACGAAAGCCATATCCATGTTACGAGCAACAGAAGCTACAACAATGAATATGCCCTTCAGAGCGCGATTTACCTTTCATTCATCTATGCACTGAACAAATACACCTGTTTCAGGGAACTTACGACAGGAAAAGGATTTGCGGACATGGTTTATGTTCCGCTCTCAAAAGATTTACCAGCCCTCATAATCGAGCTTAAGCACAACAAATGCGCACAGACCGCCCTGAGCCAGATAAAAGAAAAGCAATATTTTGATTCCCTAAAAAACTATTCAGGCAACATGCTCTTTGTCGGAATAAACTATGATGAAAACACAAAAAAGCATGACTGCAAAATTGAAAAACTTGTAAAGGACTAACCCCCTGTCCTCAAAAATAAACAAATCCTTAGTTATTGAAATAAATATAAAAATGCGTTATAGTGCTTACCATAGCAAATTTAGGGGGGAAGTATGCTGCCCGGATGGTGGCGGCTGATTCTTTTACGGGGACATGAAGATTTCTGTTTACATGGAGACAATTGCTTATAAATACGGTGGGGCTGAAGCTTATACAGCAAACTTGATTTCTTTCATGCAAAAGCAATTTCCTGAAGCAAATATAGCACTCATAACAGAACATCTTAAGAATCATAAACTTCTCACTCCCGCCCGAGTAGCTGAGATGCAAAACTTAGCATACGGGACAAACATTCAGTCAGAAAACTTCTCTGTCGCATATTTTTCTTTTGAGAAAATTGAAGAGCAAAAATCTAAAAATAAGTTATCAAGAATTTTCCGGATTATAAAAAAAGAAATATATGCAAATTATAGATTCAAAAAAATCAAGGAATTTTCGAAAGATTCAGATTTGTTCATAAATTGTTCTTTCAATATTATCTCTGGGATTGGTAAGAAAAATATCTGTATCGTTCATTTTCCAAGAACGCGTAGCTGTGAATCAGGAATCAACAAAAGAATTCCATGGTTCCGAAAACAGGCTGAAAAACGAGATTCAGAGTATGGGTCTTCCTATGATTTGTATCTTCCAAATTCCTTTTTTACAGCAAGCAACCTGAAAGAACGCTGGAAAGCGACTGCTTCTAGAATAAAAGTCTTGTATCCGCCTGTAAAAAGCATAAATGGTTCTTCAAAAAAAGTTTTTAATCAAATTTTACTCTGTTCCAGGATTTGCAAGCCTAAAAAAATTGATTTAATTCTTTCTACTCTTACGGAATCTGAGTTTCTGAAACAGAATGCAAAAATAGTCCTGGCAGGTTCAGCTGTCGGTGAGGACGAAAGTTTTATTTCATACATACGAAATAATTTTCCGCTTATCGAATTGCATTTAGACCCGACAAGAGAGGATCTTGAAAAGCTTTATCTGGAATCATCATTTTTTGTCCATGCGATGGGACTTAATGAAACTAGTCCGGAGAAATTCGAGCATTTCGGAATCACCACTGTCGAAGCAATGAGTGCTGGGTGTGTTCCTGTCGTAATCGACAAGGGCGGGCAGAAAGAAATCGTTACGGACGGAACTGGATTCAGGTGGAATTCTCTTGAAGAATTAGTAGAAAGGACGGAATGGCTCATAAAGAATCCGGATGAAGCAGAAAAAATCCGTCTTAAAGCCATCGAAAGAAGCCGTTTCTTTACGAATGAAAATTTTGAGACTCGCCTAAAAGGAATTCTTTCGGAGGTAACTTGTGCTTAAAGTTATCAATTCGACTCTCGGAAGAATTTACCACCCGATTTTACATAAGATTCGACTCAAAAAAGAAAATGCGGTTATAACGAAAGAACTTGAAGAAAAGTTGTCTGCTGGAAATATCGTAAAAGAAAATCTTGGTAGAAAAAAGAAGATTTACGTAGATTTCTCAGACATTTTTTTAGATGACAAGGGAACTGGCATTCAAAGGGTCGCAAAAAACATCGCTCAGAATCTCGAAAAACTAGTTACAGACTATGAAATCGATAGAGTCTATTTCAAAGATAACTGGTATTTTTCATGCGCTAATGGCAACGGTATTGATTTCTGCAAGGGTGACATATTTTTCATCTTGGATCAGCCAATCAGAGTTGTATGCAACAACTTCAATCTTTTTATTCATCTCATGGATAACGGCATAAAAGTTGTTTCATTTTTTCATGATTTGATTCCGTTATTACGCCCAGAACTTTGTAATAGTGGATATGTTAAAGATTTTAAGAATTTTCTTTCTAAAATCTTGTTTTTTTCAGAGATAATCTGCAACAGCAAATCGACTGCAGACGAATTGAATGCTTATCTTGCAAATCATCCAAAAATCAAGCGCAATCCAAATCTCAAAATCTCATACTCAATGCTCGGAAGTGATTTCTCTACCCTCCCCCGCCCTGTCTTCGACTCGATTCAGTCAACGAAAAATGACGAAATAAATTTCCTTATGGTCAGCACGGTTGAGCCTCGCAAAATGTATGCACAGGCAGTGAAAGCTTTTGAACTTCTCTGGAAAGAAGGGCTTTCCGTGAACTTGTGGATTGTCGGCAGGCGCGGATGGAAAAACGAAAAGACATTCAAATTGATAGAAGAAAACACTCATTTTGGAAAGGAACTTGTCTGGTACGACACGGGAATCAGCGATGAGGAGCTTGCTTCTCTTTACGAAAAATGCGATGCGGTAATTTTCGCCTCAGTTGCCGAGGGATTCGGGCTTGCGGTCGCAGAAGGTGCGCATTTCGCAAAGCCACTGATTCTGCGGAATATACCAGTATTCAGGGAAATTGCGGGTGACAATGCCTTTTACTTCTCTGGCACAAGCGAAACAGTTCTTGCCGGAAAAATCAAGGAATGGATTTCTCTTTACCAGTCAGGGACTGAACCTAAATCAACAAATATAAAACTCACCTCATGGAAGGAATGCAGTCAGAAGGTATTGGATTTGCTGACTGGAAATGGAGAAAAATCATGACAATCATACCAGTAATTCTTTCGGGCGGAAGCGGAACCCGTTTATGGCCTCTTTCAAGAGCTGATTACCCCAAGCAGCTTATCCCGCTCGCTGGAGAGAAGACCATGATTCAGCAGACTATTGAGCGCGTTCAGGGTCTTAACACAGCTTCTCCCATCGTTGTCTGTAATGAAAAACACCGGTTTATCATCGCAGAGCAGCTCAGGGAAATCGGAATCGAACACGCCCCTATTATCATCGAACCCGTCGCAAAAAATACCGCTCCGGCAATCGTCGCAGCCTGTATTCATGCAGAAAAAATCGATCCGGAATCAGTAGTCCTCGTTCTGCCATCTGACCACTGCATCGAAAATACACAGGCTTTCGTTGAAGCAGCACGCATTGCAGTACAGGAAGCACAGACAGGAAGCCTTGTTACATTCGGCATTACCCCCACCTTTGCAGCAACTGGATATGGTTATATCGAAAGCTCTTCAAAAGGAACCACGGGTACCGTTAAGCGCTTTGTAGAAAAACCCGATGAAGCCACCGCCCAAAAATATCTTGATTCAGGAAACTTCTACTGGAATTCCGGCATGTTTGTCTTTAAGGCATCTTCCTTCCTTGATGAAGTAAAGACCTTGTGCCCGGAAATCTACGAAGCCACCGCAAAAAGCATGGAAAAGGCTTCTGTAGATTCAGACTTTATCCGCCTCGAAAAAGACTCATTCACTAAAAATCCTTCTATCTCAATCGACTATGCCGTTATGGAAAAAACAAAGCACGGTAAGGTCGTCCCCCTCGATGCCGGCTGGAACGATGTAGGCTCCTGGGAATCCTTGTGGGAAGTTTCAAAAAAAGACGCAGACGGGAACGTGGTAAAAGGCCCGGTAGTCTTACGCAATGTCACAGGCTCTCTTATCCATGCCCACAAGCGCACTGTCGCCGCGGTCGGAGTAGACAACCTCGTGATAGTAGATACCCCCGACGCCCTTCTCGTCATCAAAAAAGAAGCATCACAGGATGTAAAACACATAGTAGATACCCTTAAAGAAGCAGGAAATCCCTGCGCGACTGAGAGTTTTATGGAGGAAAAGAAATGAAACATGCTCTTATTACTGGAATTACCGGACAGGACGGTTCATACCTGGCCGAATTACTGCTTGAAAAAGGCTATGAAGTATACGGCATCTGGAGAAGAAAGAGCGTCATCGACTACGGTAATGTCGCCCATCTGAAAGACAAAATTCATTTTATCTATGCAGATATGACCGATGTTGTTTCCCTCATTTCTGCAATGAAAATCTCTCAGGCAGATGAAGTGTATAACCTTGCGGCACAGTCATTTGTCGCAACATCCTGGGAACAGCCCATTACTACTGCTGACATCGATGCTCTCGGTGCCGTTCACATGCTCGAAGCAATTAAAATCGTAAAACCGGAAGCTCGCTTTTACCAGGCATCTACCAGCGAAATGTTCGGTCTAGTTCAGGGAACTCCCCAGAGTGAAAAAACTCCCTTCTATCCGAGAAGTCCGTATGGTGTTGCAAAGCTCTATGGCCACTGGATTACAAAAAACTACCGTGAAAGCTACGGTCTGTATGCCTGCTCAGGTATTCTTTTCAATCATGAAAGTGAAAGACGCGGCAAAGAATTCGTTACCAGAAAGATTACTGCATCAATAGCCAGAATCAAACTTGGAAAACAGGATTGTCTTGAACTGGGAAATCTTGATGCAAAACGCGACTGGGGTCATTCTCAGGACTATGTCCGCGCCATGTGGCTGATGCTCCAGCAGGATAAAGCTGATGACTATGTTATCGCAACTGGAGAAACCAGAAGCGTCCGCGACTTTGTAACGGCAGCTTGTAAGAAAGCCGGCATTACCATCAACTGGTCTGGAAGCGGTGTTGAGGAAAAAGGTACCGATGCCGCAACTGGTAAAGTAATCGTAAAAGTGAATCCGCAGTTCTTCCGCCCGGCAGAAGTTGAACTTCTTTTGGGAAATCCTGCAAAGGCAGAAAAAGTCCTTGGCTGGAAACGCACTATTTCTTTTGATGAACTTGTCGGCCGCATGGTCGAAAACGATTTAAAACTGGAAAGCAAATGAAAGCACTCGTAATTGGAGCGGCAGGTTTTGTCGGCGGTTATCTCATTGACTGTCTCAAAAATGAGTTCGGTTATGAAGTAGCCGGTACAAAACTTTCGAAGGAAGATTTTTCTCATGAAGAATGTCAGATGTATGATCTGAACATTCTTGAAAAAGATGATGTAATTTCGCTCGTGCGAAATTACCATCCTGATGTTATCTTCCATCTTGCTGCCCAGTCCAGTGTCGCCCTCTCATGGAAAAATCCGCAGCTTACGGTAGACATAAATATAAAGGGAACGCTTAATCTGCTTGAAGCAGTGCGTGAACTTGATTATAAGCCTACCGTGCTCCTCATCGGTTCCGGTGAGGAATACGGTGCTTCTGGAGCAGAAAAAGGTCAGATAGACGAAGAAACGCTTCCCCGGCCCGGAAACATTTATGCCGCCACAAAAGCATGTCAGAATATGCTTGGTACGATTTATGCCAAAGCCTACTCACTCAACATTATCAGCGTTCGCTCTTTTAACCACATCGGACCTGGACAGAGCGATCTTTTCGTTGTTTCAGATTTTTGCCATCAGGTAGCAGAAATTGAGGCTGGGAAAAGAGAACCTGTCATGTATGTAGGAAACCTGAGCGCATACCGTGATTTTACCGATGTTCGTGATGTTGTGCGGGCCTATGTTCTCCTTTCTCAAAAAGGAACGAGCGGCCAGACCTATAATGTCGGGAGCGCACATGCCATTCAGATTCAGGATATCTTAAACCGCATTCTCTCTCACTCAAGTGCAAAAATTCAGGTAAAAGTTGACGAGAAAAAGCTTCGTCCTGTAGATGTCCCCAAAATTGAACCAAACACAGACAAATTACAAAAAGAAACCGGCTGGCAGCCAAAGATAAATATCGATGACACCATCTGCGATGTACTTGACTGGTGGCGAATGAGAGGTTAAGTGATGGAAAACATCCCAGTTGCAGAGATTATAGACGAAATTAACCTTCCCATTGTTGCTTATGATTCTTCCGCAATTGGAGAAACCCTTGGTGGCAGTGGCTTTTTAATGAAGGAAAAAGATCCTCTCCTTACTGCAGCCGTTATAAACAAAATTCTTTCAGACAATGAATTAAAAGAAACCATACTCGAAAACCAACGGGAAAGGTTACAAGACTTTCAATATGACAAAGTCAAATCTTTATTTTGGAAATATATAGATGATTTTTTGGAGGTACATAAATGAACATATCAATAATCGGAACTGGCTATGTAGGTCTTGTAAGCGGTACTTGTTTCTCAGAGATGGGAAACCATGTCTGGTGCATTGACATTGATGAAAAGAAAATCAACAACTTAAAGGACGGAAAGATTCCTATTTATGAACCAGGTCTTGAAGAAATGGTTCTTAGAAACCACAAGAACGGACGGCTTGACTTTACTACAGATTATGCCCAGGCAATTCCTTCTTCTGACATCTGTTTTATCGCCGTCGGAACACCTCCGGGAGAAGATGGTTCTGCTGACACGCGCTATGTCCTTGCAGCTGCAGAGAGCATTGCAAAATATATGTCGGGATATACTATTGTTGTTGATAAATCAACAGTTCCTGTCGGAACATCGGAAAAAGTCCGTGCTGCAATCCGAAAAGTTCTTGATGAGAGAACTGACAGCCTGGGAATTGAATTTGATGTCGTCTCTAACCCGGAATTCTTAAAAGAAGGTGTCGCCGTAAATGACTTCATGCGTCCTGACCGTGTCGTAATCGGATGTGACAACGCACGTGCAGAAGCTATTATGAAGCAGCTTTATGAACAGTTCACGCTTAACGAGCACCCGATTATCTGCACTGACATAAAATCCGCAGAAATCACAAAGTATGCTGCGAATGCTATGCTCGCAACCAGAATCAGCTTCATGAACGAGATTGCCCGCCTGTGCGACAAAGTTGGCGGAGATGTCCGTGCAGTCAGACGAGGAATCGGAACAGACTCACGAATCGGAATGTCATTCCTTCATGCCTCATGCGGCTACGGCGGCTCATGTTTCCCGAAGGATGTAAAAGAACTCGTATCTGTCGGAAAACGCAACGGCCTTGAAATGAAAATTGCAGAGGCTGTTGAAGATGTGAACAACAGCCAGAAATTCATCATCTCTGACAGAATCATAGCAAAGTATGGCGAAGATTTACATGGAAAAACATTCGCACTCTGGGGACTCAGTTTTAAGCCTGAGACAGACGATATGCGTGAGGCCCCGTCAATCACAATACTAACTGAACTCACAAAGCGCGGGGCAAAAATCAAAAGCTATGACCCGGAAGCATACGAAATGGCAAAACACTATCTTGCCCATATTCCGAAAGATGCGATTACCTATGAACCTGATATGTGGAGTGCCCTCAATGGTGCTGATGCGCTCATTCTCGTAACCGAATGGAAGCAGTTCCGTGTACCGGACTTCTCAAAAATCAAGAGTTTGCTTAAGGAACCTGTCATTTATGACGGAAGAAACCAGTATGACCCGAAACAGATGCAGACAGAAGGAATCGAATTGCACTGTATTGGCCGTGGGCTTGTTTGATAGGAGTTATTAAAAATGACGAAGAAGACTGTTTTAGTCACAGGCGGAGCCGGTTTCGTAGGATCTCATCTCTGTAAGGCATTGCTCGACAGGGGCAATCATGTAATCTGTATGGATAATTTCTTTACTGGAAGAATGTCAAACATTGAAGCTCTCAAGAAAAATCAGGATTTTGACCTTGTAATTCATGATGTCACTCTTCCATACAGCTTTTATGTCGATGAAATTTACAATCTCGCATGTCCGGCTTCTCCGCCACATTATCAGAGAGATCCGATTTCCACATACAAGACAAGCATTTACGGTGCAATGAACGCCCTTGAGCTTGCAGACAAATGGAATGCTAAAGTGTTTCAGGCATCAACAAGCGAGGTTTATGGAGACGCTTTGGTTCATCCTCAGCCGGAGAATTACTGGGGCAATGTTAATCCCCATGGAATCCGCTCATGTTATGACGAGGGAAAGCGCGGAGCTGAGACGCTTTTCTTTGACTATCACCGTGAGCATGGCACCAGGATTAAAGTAGTTAGAATCTTCAACACCTATGGTCCGCACATGAATCCGGAAGACGGTCGTGTTGTAAGTAATTTTATTATGCAGGCTTTGCGTGGTGAGGACATCACTGTTTATGGTGATGGAAATCAGACCAGAAGTTTTCAGTATGTTGATGACCTTATCCGGGGCTTTCTGTGCCTCATGGATTCTGATGACAGCATAACAGGACCAGTTAACATGGGAAATCCGGGAGAGTTTACTATGCTTGAATTAGCTGAAAAGGTGCTCGCATTGACCGGAAGCAAATCAAAAATCGTTCACAAGCCGCTCCCAGGTGATGACCCGAAGCAGAGAAAGCCTGATATTACGCTGGCAGGAAAGCTCTTTGGCTGGAAGCCTGAGATTATGCTTGATGAGGGATTAAAGCGCACGATTGAGTATTTTGAGGGAGTAACAAAATGAAACCAACACTTTATTATGACGGAACACTTCTTGCTAATACATTCTCCACTTCAAATTCAGACCGCACAGGAGTTTTTTTTGTGGTCTATAATGTTTTCCTCAAACTTATGGAATCATCCCCATTTCCTGTCGAAGTTTTCTCACAAGAAGACAGAAAAATCGATGTAAAAAAGGCTCTTGTTTCTTTTGGATTTGACACAGTGCCCGTCGTCACAGAAAATGAAATAAAGCAGAATGAAAAAGCTATATTTTTTGCATCTTTTGCCCCCCCTCCACTTTCAATTGCCGAGAATACTAATATAGCAAAATATATGATTTTGTATGATGTCACACCACTTGCACTACCTGATATCGAGGCTCCAAATACATTCTGGTTTAATTTACTTGAAAAGTCATTAAACTCATATGATCATTATTTTTGTATCTCAGAATATACAAAAAAAGATTTCCTGCGCTTTTACCCTGCCTTATCTGAAAATAAAATGCCAATAACTTATTTGGCAGCATCAAGCAATTTTTATCACTGTACCGATGATAATTTAATTAAAAACATAAAACAAAAGTATAATATTCCGCAAAACAAAAAATATATTTTTTCATTATGTACTCTCCAACCAAGAAAAAATTTAATACATGCCGTGAAAGTTTTTGCCGAGTTTATAAGGCAAAATAAAGCCGATGACCTTATCTTTGTATTAGGAGGGGGACATTGGAATGCTTTTATAGACCAGCTAAAAAAAGAAATAAGTGATTTAGGTGAATTACAAGACAGAATTGTACGAACTGGCTATATTGCAGATGAAGACCTTGCACCTTTATATTCCGGAGCGTTGTGTACCGTTTATGTGTCATTATATGAGGGATTTGGCTTACCCGTTCTCGAAGCCATGCAATGTGGATGCCCGGTTATAACAAGTAGTACAACTTCAATTCCAGAAGTTATAGGTAACGCAGGGATACAAGTAAATCCGTATGATAAAGTTGCATTATTTAATGCCTATAAAAACATGTATACAAATGAAAAATTCAGGAATGAATGTTCTCAAAAAGGTCTTGAAAGAGCAAAAAACTTCTCTTGGGACATCTGTACAAACCAGATGTTAAACTACATTGAAAAAACATATCTGACATCTTTAGAAGAAAATCATAAATTGATAAAAAAAATCCATAATGCAAAAAGATTTTCAATCCTTTATAAACAATATGAAGGAAACAGTGTATCTCTCAGATTTATTGGTATGCCAATAGTAAGAAAGATTAGAACCGATAATAGTTCAACAATAAAATTTTTTGGTATCCCTGTGAGAAAAGTTATGAGCGAAGGCTTTGAGATAAAGACGAAAATATTAGGAATTCCTTTTGGAACTCGCCCAAATTATCAGACTATCGATATTGTTTTAAGGGATTTTTCCAATTCAATCGCTCAAAAACTGAGAGAATTGGATGAAAAGACTTCATATACTCAGCAACGCTTAAAAGAAAAACTAGATAACAACCAGATGTATAAATATATAAAAGAAGTTGAGTCCAAAGAAATTACTCTTAAGGATGAACTTGAGATTGTTGGAATCATTGCAGATTCATGGGAGAAAAAATGATGAGTCAAAAAGAATATCCTGTTGTTCTCATAACAGATAACAATTACTGCATTCCTACAGCATGTGCGATTCAGTCGGTCATAGATTCATACACAAAGGATGGAAAACTTGTCATCTGCATCATTACCTGTAATGTGAGCGAACAAAACAAATCTCTATTCAAAAAATTCGCACAGAATAATGTACAAATCAGAATTATCGATTACGATACAAAAGATCTGGAACGTTATAATGAAGATGGGTACTATGTTTCTGGAACTGCGTTAATAAAATTCTGTATTCCACGGCTTCTTAGTGAATACGACAAGATTCTCTACATAGATGGAGATGTTCTCGTCCAAAAGGATATTACCGAAATCTATGACATCGACATCAAAGGCTACTATGCCGCAGTCGTTGTCGACATGGCAGGAGAAGTCTACTGTAACTTCCACAAAAGGCTCGCACTGCCTCGTTATTTTAATTCTGGAGTTCTTTTACTAAATGGCAGTTTATTCAGGAGTGAGAACCTAGAAAATAGACTTTTTAAAACGAAAAAAGACCACCCCGAATATTTATGTATGGATCAAGATGTCTTTAATGACGTATTTGATATGAGGGTGAAATTCTTACCCCAGAAGTGGAATTGTATGATACCAAATTTTTTCTTAATGCAAGAACAATTAGGTTTAACGATTCATGATGTTGATGCTTTTTATGGCAGTACTTATAAGACAATAAAAAACATGGAAAAAGGCACCTATCTCATTCATCTTACGAATGAAAGAAAACCCTGGAAATTCAAGAATGCATATATGT
>JAFPUF010000040.1 GCA_017395545.1 Treponema sp.
GTGCTGTGCTGTGCTGTGCTGTGCTGTGCGAATTTTAGCAGATGCTAACAGAGTGTCAATAGGTTTTGAGAAAATTTGCTTTTTTCTGCGTAAATTACAGCACATATCAGATATTATAACACGGAAATTTGACTTTCGGGGAAAATTCTTAAGGTAATTTGAAAAAAATTAAGGAAACGAAACTCATTGAAGCTGTCTCCTCAGGTGTTCAAATTTTAAAGGATTGGTTTTTAAAACTTGAGGATTATATTAGGGATAAACTTATTATAGTGAAATTGCAATCTTTCTATGCCACTTTGTGTCTTTTCCTGTCACCCATAGCGCAGTCGAGAAGACTCTGAAGAAAACAATCAAACACTTATAAACTCAGAATTTTCCTGCAACATAATGTTGAAACTTTTTATAATTGCGATAAACTTAAAACCAACAAAAAATCATTTTAAAGGAGAAAGAAAAAATGATGAAAACAAAAAGACTTGCCGCAGTATTTGCAGCAATGATGATGGTCTTTGCCCTTGCCTCGTGCTCAAAGGACGACGATGAAGAGACTGTTTCAAAACAATCATCTACAGAGCCTTCAACAAACGCGCTCTCATCGCTGAAAGCAGTCGAAGGTGTTGACGGAGTTTACACCCTTGAATACACAGGCGAATACTATCTTGACGGCGCAATCAGTGCAGGTTTAAAAACAGCGGACGAGCTTGTCTCTTATTTGACCGACAACATCCCTGAATGGAAAACAGCTAAAGAATCAGCAGAGGCCCTGAAAATAAAAGTCGGAGGGGCTGCCTGCTCTTCAATCGTTGTTAAAAACGATGGTGGTGACGGATACATTTACGGACGCAACTTCGACTGGGAACCGGGTAATTCATTAATCATCCACACAAAGCCAGATTCAGGCTACGAAGCCGTTTCAACCTGCTTCATTGCATTTTTTACAAACGACACTGATTGGGCACCAACAGGCGATCCAAGTCATGATGCAACTGCAATCGGCGGAATCTACGTTCCAATGGACGGCATGAACGAAAAAGGTCTTTACATCGCAAACCTTAATGACAATCTTCCGGCTGTAATTCCATCTTCACCTGACGCAAATAAAAAAGATGTTCAGACCACAGTCGCAATCCGCTATATTCTCGACAAATGCGCTACCGTTGACCAAGCCGTTGCCTTCCTAAAGACAATCAACATGTACCCGGTTTATGCTGATGAAGAAGGCACTGAAGATGCGTATCACTTTGCGATTGCCGACAACACAGGAAAATCAGTTGTAGCAGAATGGGTCAATGAAGAATTAAAAGTGACTGAAACAAAAATCGTCACGAATCACAACCTTTACAATGAGTCACAGAATGCAACAACAGGTGACGATCGAAACCACGGAACCTTCGATCGATATGACATACTCACCGGTATGTATGGTGAAACTACAGGAAAAATGACTGCTGAGACCGTTGCTTGGGCACTCAGTCAGGTTCAGCAGAAACATTCTGTCTGGAGCGCAGTATTTGAGCCATCTGCAAAAAAAGTAACTTATTACTTCCGAAGCAGCAGTACGACAGATGAAACTTCCACGCCAATAGACTATAACACGCCTGTTGTAGTACAGTTCTAGAATGCATGTCTGCAATCTGAATAACACAACTTCAACAATTCCTGGAGTCGGAAAAGCAAAAGCCGCTCTTTTTGCAAAGTTAAATATCTTCACAGTCGGGGATTTACTTCAGTTCTATCCCCGCGACTATGAAGACAGAACACAAAAAGTTTCGATTGCTCAGGCCGTACAAAACAAGACCGGAAAAGTCCACACCATTGTGCAGCTTGTCGGTCATGAATGGTTCGGCTACGGCAAAATGAAAACCTTAAAGCTGATTGCGAACGACGGCACAGGAAGTGTTGAGCTGGTTGCATTTAACCGGCCTTTCATGGAAAAAACGCATCCCGTAGGTCAGATTGCAGCGCTCACCGCAAAATGTGAATTTAAATATGGAAAAATCCAGGCGACAAGTTTCGAACTTGAAAAAATCGCCGCAGACGGAAACCTTGCTGATTTTGTGAACGACCAAGTTCCGAACAGCAAGGTTTTTCCTATCTATCCGCTCACAGAAGGCTTAACAAACAAAATTCTGAGCAAAACAATCAGCACCGCGTTCAAACAATTTTCCCTGGGTCTTGAAAACGACCTTCCGGAACAGATTATCGAAAAGCGACATCTGCTTTCAAAAAAAGAAGCCATCCGGCAGATTCATTTTCCAAATTCGCTATCAGAAGCCCTCAGTGCAAGGAATACCCTTGTTTTTGAGGAACTCTATCTGTTTCAAAAAACACTTGCAGAACGCTCCCTTGCACACCGCGGAAAACTCCCTAAAATCGAGATTGACTCAAATGAAAATACGCAGCGACAAGTATCTGACGAAGAATTCACAAAATCACTTTCAACGCGCCAGAAAGAACTTCTCGCCCGCCTCCCCTACACTCTTACCCCTGACCAGATGAGCGTAATTACGATTATGAACGAAGATATTGACCGCAATTACGGATTTTCAGGTTCTTCTGCCCTGCCAGCAGGCGAAAATCGTTTTTCAACGAGAACCCTGCTTCAGGGTAATGTCGGTTCAGGCAAAACCCTTGTCTCATTTTTTACCGCCCTTAGAGTCATTGACTACGGCGGACAGGTTGCGCTTATGGCACCGACAGAACTACTTGCTCGGCAGCACGCAGAAAATGCGGCAAAACAACTGGAAGCCGTCGGAGTGAATGTCGCATACCTGACAGGAAACATAAAGGCAAAAGGCAGGGACAATCTTCTTACAGCACTACAAAACCGAAGTCAACGCAGAGCCTTACAATTTTAAATCTCTGTGTTATAATGGAAGTAGTGAACTTTTTCAAATCCCCTCAAAAAAATTTTTCTCGGATACTGCGCGCGTCATTCATTGTGGCGGTATTTTTTTGCGCAGGAGGTGCCGCCACCGAAGATTACAACAATGCAGGCACGACTAGCCTTACAAATACATTCAAATGGCGGGACGAAATCGGCGATACCGAAAATAACAGCGGCGACTGGACAGACGAAACAAACTGGCTTCAATTAGGAAACGATGGGACTTATTACACTGCAGCACGATATCCAGATGGTTCAGATAACAGCGTTTATTTTACGGGGAATGTAGAAGTTACAGTCACTGTTGATGAAGATATATCTCTTGATACGCTTTATGTACATTCAGAAGGGAATGAAAACATAACATTTGAAATTGAGACTGATTTTAAAATAATTTGCAATGATTTCTCTCTTGTTTTTCTGAATGGCGGACATGACACTATTATAGATGGGGGCGGAACTTTAAACTGTGGCAAAATTTCTCGAACTATGACGAGCATCGATGAGAGCAGCCCATACTACATAACAATAAATGCAGGCTCAACTCTGCTCCTAAATGAATTTTCTGGAATTCGAGAGAATGATGGCAATTTCAAAGTTGATTTCACGGGAGATGGAACTCTTTCTATTCCTGGCTCCGGAGAAAATCTTGATGATGTCGGCGAACTTTCTGATGATATGTATAAAACAGAAACAACACTTACAATTGTGGCTAACAGTTCTCCCACATATTACACTTACACATTTTCAGATGATGAAATCACTCTTACAAGAGGCGTTTCAACTGGGGATACTATTTATTACAATTATAAAGTAACTAAGTATTCTGGAGATTCAGGAACTTTTGCAATTGATGGAGAATACTTTGCTTTAGAAGATGAATATCAGCTTGCGGTTGAACCTTCTGGAACTGAAAAGACTTATTCAATAGAGACAGATTCATCACTTTATCAGTCAGGCAATTATTTTACGATTGAGATTTACACCCCTGACAAACGTTTAAAACTTGGTGAAATCTCCTACCCGGAAGCTGAAGTCGAAGATTTCTACACTTACTACTGGACTGGGGCTGGTACGGATACTTCCTGGACAAACAGCGAAAACTGGGCTTACAAGGACAAAGACCGCGACCTTTATGTCTCCGTGGCAGAATACGACGGCGGATATTATAACGGCCATTACCCCGGCTACGACAATGAAGAGCACGAATATGGCGACGAAACTATCCTCGGCGATGTCGCAGTTTTCACGAACATAGACGATACTTCTGACACCTCCGGGTTTACTGTAGATTCAGAAGGATACACAGTCCATATCATTACGAACGAAGATATAGATAAAAGACTTTTTCTGCGCGCAACAAATACGAACAAGGCAAACATCGTAACCAAAGGATATGTCATAACATACTTCAGTGAAATTCAATCTGCAACTGTTGCAGGCGGTATTCTTCAGGTCAACAACCCGCTTACCGTAACTGGTGATTTAACGAATGACAGTTATATATGGTGTGTCGGAGCACTCACGATTTCAGGAACTTTTACAAACACTGGAACAGTTGATTGCGGCTCAGCAGCTTTTACTGCAAACGGGACATTCACAAATACTGGTTTTGTAAAGACTACTGCCGGAACAATCAGCTTGAACGGGGCCTGCTCAGGAGAAAACGGCTCCATCGTCCTCAACGGCACCGGACCCCTTATTTTCGGGGAAAATGCTTCCGGAACCATAAGCTCTCTCACCATAAATTCTGCAGGATCGGTAACAAACAACTCTTCAAAATCAATCACATTCGAAAATGCAGCAGGACATCTCAGTGACGACATAACTTTCACCGGGAATTTCTCATTCGGTTCATTCTCAGCCTCTGGTGGGGGAAACTATTTTATAGACGGCTCTGTAGACTTCTCAAACTGCCAGACTTTCAGCAACAACCTCAACGGAACAATCTATTTCTACCGCACAACCGCCGACAAAACGGCAAATTCTTCCGTTTCACGCACTTTCACCACAAAAACGGACATGGCTCTGTACAAATTCTTTTTCGGCGGCGAAGTCAAAATAGTTCTGAACGGAGCGGTTACTGTTGCTTCAAACTGCGAAATGAATACTGCTTCTAACGACTACAAGCAGACTGAAACTTTTACGGCAACTCTGACAGGAAGCGGAACTTTGACTCTGAACGGTACGGCCACCTCTCTCGAAATTTACAGAATGTCGGATACGGACGGAGTTTACGGAAATCTTGTTTTTGATGCAGATGTAAGCACGGAAATCACAGATGCATACGGATATATCGTCACTCATTCGGGAACAAAACTCACCATAAACGAGGGAAAGACCGTCACCGTAAATGCGGACTACCGCGGCTACGGAAACTCAGGTGATCCGAAAAGCGAACTTGAAGTAAACGGAACGCTTTCTGTAACAGGAGACCTTGGAATAGGACAGAACAACGAGGCATATCTTACAGTCGGTGAGAACGGAACAGTCACTGTCAGCGGAACACTCACAAACACGACAAAAATAACGAACGCAGGCACTGTAACTGCCGTAACTGCAATAAACGCAACGGAAATCGAAAATTCTGAAACCGGCAAAATCCTCACAAACTCCGGCACAATCACAGCTGAAAAAATCACCGTCACATCCTCAACGACCGACGAAAGCAACCCTCTCGGAATTCTTTTGAACGCAGGCAGTCTCGAAGTCACAGGCTCAGAAGAATCTTCAATTTCAGAACTT
The DNA here is from genome assembly GCA_017395545.1 of Treponema sp. Taxonomy (GTDB): domain Bacteria; phylum Spirochaetota; class Spirochaetia; order Treponematales; family Treponemataceae; genus Treponema_D. The sequence goes on from JAFPUF010000040.1 coordinate 5,633, forward strand.
TATGTCTCAGGCGGAACCGTCACTCACTCAGGAAGCGGAAATCTTACCGTCACATATCTCGAAGTAAAAAACGAAGATGCAGGAACTACGGCCCTCACACACACATTCTCTAATTCTGGAAGCGGTAAATTTTACTTTTCTAAATTTTCTGCGACTGCACTTGGCGGCGACACACTTTCTTTCAGCGGAGAATTCTATTCGACAGATGTCGGAGAAATCTATCTTTCAGGAAAAGACTCCGACTCCCTTTTAAGTATCACCGGTTCAAGCGGAATCATTTACCTTGAAAGCCCGCAGACTGCAGTATACCTTTCGGTTTCAAAAAATGTCACTGTAAGCGGAACTGCCCAGTCAGGCTGGGACGGCACACAGCCAGAAAATTCGATTTCCGCTTACAACTCAGAAATCGCAGAATCCGGAGTACCCCGCATTTACGGCTGGATATTCGCAAACGATTTGTTCTGGTCAGGCTCGACAGACTCAGACTGGAGCAAAAAAAACAACTGGCTCAGTTATGGTCTCGTAAAAACCGGTTTCGGACGAAACGCGACATACTCTTACCAGTATTCTCAGTCTACAAAACTCCCGGCAACATCGACCATCGTTCACATCGCTACAACATGCCCGCAATCCGGAACTGACGGAAGTTCGACACAAACAGTCACAACTTTCCCGGAACTGACCGAATCTGTAGAAATTATGGGGCTTGACCTTGAAGAAGATGCAAGCCTCACTTTGAACGGCAGCGATTTTACTGTTTCAGATTATTATTCAAATACAGGTACAATACGACTTTCAGGCACTGAAACAATTTCTCTCCCGGAAAACAGCGTTGATGAGGGAACCTGGGCTTATTTTGGAAGCAGCGACGGAACGGGCATTTTACAGCCGGTCACAAATCTTACGTTTAACGAAGTCGTTGTTGAGGGAAACGGAATCATAAAATCTCTGGATACTTCAAGCTTTGGTACTGGCGGAAAACTCACTCTGAATCCTGCTTCAAGCGATTCGACCGGCAGCACCGGCATAAATCTTACGGCCGGAAACACAACAGGCGAAACGGTTTTAATCGCAGTCCCGGTAACTCTTTCAACACAGGCAAAAATCACCGTAAACGGCTCGACGATTGATTTCACCGAAGCAATCACAGACTCAGAGACAGACGCTTCTTCAAGCGCAAATCTCCTCACTTTTGAGTGCACGACGACAGACGGAGAAGCAGACATAATTCAGCTCGATGAAGAAATTTCAGCACATCTCTGCTTTACGGGAAATGCTAACTTTTCTGCCGATTCTGTAAAACAGACTTCAGACTACAATTTTATGGCCGGCGACGGAACGAACGGAGGAAATGTCACTTTCGGAACGAACGGAATCGAGCTCGGAAACTTAATCGTAAGCGCAGGCTCGTCATTCACGCAGACAGGCATAAACACGCTCGCTCACTCTGTCTCTTCAATCGAAAATAACGGAACTGTAATCTGGGATTCAGGTTCTGAAGGCGGAACCCTCACATTAAACGGAAGCGTCACAGGCACAAATGCGGCAGAAACCGTCTTTAACAAAAAAAATGTTTCTCTTGGAGATGATGCAGAGGTTTCTGGAGTTTTCTATAACCTTTCTGTACCAGAAGGAAAAACCCTCACAAACGGAAACGGAATTACTGTCAGGAACAATTTTACGGTAGACGGCTCATACACTCACAACAGCCAGACACTGAATCTCGGAGAAACAACAATTTCAAACGGAACGACCTTTGAAAGCGGAACTGACGGAATTATCTCCGGAAGCGGAAGCGGAATAAACCTCGGAAATGTTACGATAACGCAGAAAGACACTCCGAAAACGATTGATTTTGACAGCGAAGTTACTTTTGGAAGCCTGACTTTTGAAAATGACAGCGAAGGAAATTCACCAACCGGCGGAATTTCTCTCTGCGGAAAAATCATTTTGAACAGCGATGTCACTTTTGTAAGCGAGATTTTTATCTTAAAAGACACGGAAATTTCTGCGTCTTCAAAAACCCTTACATTTAAAAAGTCAGTTTCGCAGTCTTCTTCAGCAGTTTCTGACTGCTCACTGAAAATCGACGCAAATATCGATGCTGTTGCAGCCAGCGCCACTTCTTCAATAACGTTTGACGCAGGCTATATTCTTTCTTCAGGAACAGCCGATTCAGAATGGAAAGCTTCAACCGGCTCGCTCAAGATTCTTTGTGATTTCTACTCCGCACAGACCGAAAGTACAACCCTCACGCTCGGCTCTTCCGTTTCTCTTCAGAAAAGCCTCTTCGTAGTTTCAGGAACTCTTTCCACCAGCAGTGCAGTTTCTGTAACAGAAGATTTAGTCGTATTCGGCACAAATTACAGCGCCGACGATCCGCGTTTTGACGGCACAGACACACGATTCGCTTATTTCGGCTCGGACTCGCTTTCATACAATTCAGACCTTGCGCTTCATTCAGGAAAACTTGCAGCTTCTGCATCTTTTTCTGTCAGAGGAAATCTCTATGTAAACGGGGCTGACCTTTCCGGTTGTTCTTTCGTCATTCCGGACAATTCTGCTTCAAAACCAGTTTTCAATCCGACAAATGCTGTCACCGAAAAACAGTGGGGAAGCCCTTACGCCGTAGTGTTCAACTCACAGATTTCTGACTGCACGGTCTCTGCGGCCACAACCACCAGTTCTGCTTTCGTCGCCGCCTCAAAAACTCAGGGCTGTACTGACGGAAACGGAAACACCGGCTTTCAGTTCAATGCCCCGAAAATCAGCGAAGCTTTCTCCGTTTCAGACTCTGTTCTCTGCATAAAATTTGACATGGCTCTTGAGAACTCAAACAACGAAGCCGGAACTGCTGTTGCACTCACTTCAGACCTTTCATCAGGCGGAATCTTCTATAACGGCGGAAACGTCGCTTTTGACGGCATTTTCTACACGGAATCTGACGGAACGACCTGCTCAGTTCGTTTATCAGATTCCACTCTTAACAACACAGATATCCCGGCAAACACACCGCTTTATCTGAAAGTCAACACGGCAGAAAACAAATGGAACACTGACGCAACTGCTGCAAGCGAAGGAAACTCCGACAGCACCGACAGAAGCGGAACTCACCGCACCTGCACAACAGATTTATCGCTTTTTGAAGGACTTTTCTATTCTGCAGAAGGAAAAACGATGAGCAGAAACTACGGAACCGGACTCTGGAAAGATGAAGATACGGCCGGAGACTATTCAACTTCTGAAGTTTTTGCGACTGTAGACAAGGCCCGGCCTGTTTTAATCGACGTCTTTACAGGGCAGGAACTTCACACAAAAAACACAGGAACTGCGGACACGCAAAAGCCTTATGACTCGCACAATTTTATTGAATTCAGATACTCAGAACCTGTTAATATCGGCGATCTGGCTGGCGGAGCAGACACTAACAACCAGAATATTCAGGCTCAGACAGATTTTGACTCTGAATCTTCCCACGGCGGTGCGATTACGAACATCAGCAGCGGCGGACTTTTAATTTCAGGATTCGCTCAAATCGAAGGCGGAGAAGTCACTGCAGGCGTTCAGGAAAGCGGAACCCACAAAACTGACACCGCACTCCCGCACTCACTTTACAGAAAATTTGCCCGAAACGCATCGGAAGCAGAGAGCGTTCAGGATTGCCGCGCACGCATTTCAGTCGCAGGCTATGTAGATGAAAATAATCCTGTTTCATATGGCGGCTCAACTTTCAATAACTGGACAGGATATATCGATTCTTCAGAAACTCCATACGGCCTCGTAACACCGCTCACAAACTCTTTCATCACTGATCTTGCCGTTGATTCCGAAGGAAACGCTCTCAAAAACACACTCGATGAGAGCAATGATTCGCGCACAGTCAGAATTAACGAAGCATCTCAGTCACTTTCACAGACGGACCCGTCAAGCGCACTCAACACTGCAACAACCCTCTACGGAGACTGGGACACGCTTCCTCCTGTTTTTACGCCTTATATCGACTCAACGAATTATTTCTGGACGGACGGAGACAGTGATACCCGCTGTTATGAAATAGTCGGCACGGTAGATTCAAACACGAGCGCATATCTTGACCGTGTTGAATTCCATCTCTTCGACAACAAACAGAATTATTCTTCTTCCGACACTTACAAATGGGTTTCACAAATCGGCTGGACAAGCGGCTCTGCATCCCTTTCTTCTCACTCAGCCCCGGAAAGTTCGGGCGGATCACGTCCGTTTACCGACGATTCACGAATGACTCTGGGAGGAATCCGCCGCTCAAGCCTCGCAAACGCCTCAAAAGCGTTCACCTACAATTATACGGTTGACGGATCTACTTCTTCGGACCGTGAATTTGAGACTTCCGAAATCTCACAGAATGCAAAAAGCTCTCTTTTCCGAAATGAAAACCTGACAACAACAACGACCGAAAATGACGGACTCTATCTTGCCCTCGACCTGAATTCAGAAGACAGCACTCTCCCAATCCGCGCAGGTTTCGTCCTCACATACACGCCGGAAAAATCTTTCATCACGGATCTTGCAGGAAACAGGCTCATTCAGACGGACAGCGGAAAAAGCACAAAAACAATCCGCTCTGTGGACATAACTCCGCCGTCGTTCTCTGTCGTTCTTTCTCCAATCGGTGAAAACAAAATTTACGCAGTCTTCACGAAACCACTCGCTTACAACGGAGAATACCTCTCTGAACTATCAAATCTCGATGAAATTCTGGAAAAAATACGCGGTAGCCTCGAATTCGTTTATTCTGAAAACGATGACATCGACTCTGCAGCCGAACTCACCGGAGATTCTGCTATTGAAATTGAAAAAGTCGAACTTTCATCTTACTCAGCCGATTACACTTCTCTTCTCTTCACTTTGAACCGCAAAATCACCCTTGATGATATTGAAAAAATCTGGCTGCGCATAAATGACCAGGGAGACACAATTCATACTTTCTCTGGAGAAACAACCGCCTCATATTTCCAGGACTCAATCGGTAACGCAATTCCGTTCCATACCTGCCACGCAATTTCAGACTTTGCGGTCAACGCAGTCAATGTTCTGTATGCTTATTCAAAAAGCGATGACGAAGAAAACTGGAACGAAGAGGGCGTTTACGGGCAGGGACTCGCACCGCTTTCTTCAGATTACGCTGTACACGATTTCAGTGCCGACGGCGGCAACTACTCAAAACTCCGTTCAGCTCACGACATCGCTTTCCAGATGCAGTTCATTGGCGGCCAGGATGATTCCGGCGTATTCCCGCCACAGAACAACGAAGGACTTGAGCTCGTTATCGACAAAAAAGCGAACCTAAGTTCAGACTGGATTAGCAGCAAATTCAACCTTCTCACGAAAAATGACTGGAGAATCTGGCTCGACTCCCAGATGAATTCTCTTTCTAACAGCTTCAATCCGTCACCTGAAACGGCCGGAGATATTTTTGAAGATGTCGAAGATTCTGAACTTCTAAAGAATATGACTCTTTCAAACGAAAATTTCAATTTTGCAAACAAAGATGAATATCAGTTCTTCTTTAAAATTCTGGACTCAAACGGAAACACTATCAAACTAAACCACGACGGTGACAAAACGACGGCAGAAATTCCGCTTTATGCATTCAGAATGCCTGAAGAAAAAATCAGCGCAGGGGATTTCTCATTCCTTGACTTGTGGTCGTTCAGAATTAGCGGCATCACAAAGCAGAGGGGAGGAGTTTCAATTCTCAACAACGTGATAAATGCCGGTATCGGAGAAAAATGTACTGTCGAAGTTGAGATGGAGTCTTCCGGAAATCTTAATGTCTATGTAATGACACTCGACGGAAATATCGTTAAACGGCTCTCAAAAGGAACCGTAACAGCCGGAACACACTACTTCTACTGGGACGGAAAAAATAACGGCGGAAAGACTGTCGCCCGTGGCCTCTACTTTGTACGGGTCAGCGGAAACGGCATCGACGAAACCCGAAAAGTCATGGTTGTAAAATAAGCAGATTAAAGTTTCCCTAAAATTTCATTCTGCCACGGAAACTTCTCGCAAGAGTGAGACGGTCGGCATACTCAAGGTCGCCGCCAACAGGAAGACCGCTCGCAAGCCGGGTGATTGTAAGGTCTGACACACTTGAAAGCAGCCTTTGAATGTAAAGGGCTGTCGTATCCCCCTCAACTGTCGGATTTGTAGCAATGATAACTTCTTTTATTTTTCCAGATTGAACGCGTTCCAGAAGCTGTGCAATTCTGAGCTGGTCAGGACCTATTCCTTCGAGTGGTGCGATAACGCCGCCAAGAACATGAAAAAGCCCGGAAAATTCGTGAGAGCTCTCGATTGTGGCAACATCCTGCGGCTGCTCAACCACACAAATTATGCTCTGGTCACGCATCGGATTTGAGCAGATAGGGCAGGGGTCATTTTCAGTCCATGCCCCGCACACCGAACAGCTGTGAATTTTTTCCTGCAAAGTTGCAAGCTGATTTGAAAAACGAGAAACCCATGCAGAATCTGCCTTGAGAATATAATTTACGAGCCTTGCAGCGCTTTTTTTTCCAATACCTGGCAGTCGTGAAAAAGAATCGGTGAGATCATCAATCGCCGTCATCAGAAAACCCTACAGCCCCATTCCAGGAATATTCAGGCCACCAAGCAAAGCTCCGGATTTTTCTTTGATTCTTTCCTGAACTTTGTCCATTGCTGCATGATGAGCTGCAACGATTAAATCCTGAAGCATCTGCACGTCACGAGGATCAACGGCAATCGGGTCAAGTTTAACCGCTGTGATTTCAAATTTTCCGTTAAGAGTTACCTGCACGATATTCCCGCCAGAAGAACCAGTTTCTGAAATTTGAGCGAGCTCTTCTTTCATTGTGTTCATCGTGCCTTCAAGATTTTTAAGATTTTTTACCATTTCGAAAGGATTCATAAACTCACTTTATCATAAATTAGTGAGAATTTCAATTTTAAGATTGACAAATAGAACTTTTGTGCTAAACCGAAAGCGACATCGAAGGCGTTCAGAAAGAATTCCCTGCAAAAGGTTCCAATTAAACATTCCTGGGAAACACTGAATTTTAAACAAAATCGCCAAATATGAGCCGATAAACCAAATTAATGAGCCGTTATTTCCCGCAAATCCCTTGACATCTACAAAAATGAGCCGATAAAATAAGGCATGGCTCTGGAGAACAAACTCTTTCTTCTATACAAAAAGAACATTCCGATTCTTCTCTTTGAACAGGACAAGGATGAATACATCGTTGCCATAAAAAAAATTTTTAATCTGCGCCATCTTCCGCCCCATCTTTTTACAAATGGAATCGCATCCGAAGAAAACGAATACGGACTTTGTCAGAAGCTCGAAGAATTCTTCAACAACCGCATGATTCCTTATACCCGCCGGGATTTCCGCACCATGCTTTCCGAACTTGAGCTCAAATCAAACGAAGAACTTGCAAGAAAAAGCTACTATTTAAGTCTTTCCGACCAGTACTGGATTTGCAATGTCACCGACATGGGCAGAATCTGGTGGGAAGACATCAACTTTTTCACCAACGACTATGACGATGCAATCGGGCTTAGGTTAATGAGCGCATCTAAAGCCCTCAACAAACATTCAAATTCTCTTTCTCCAGACAACACCACCAACGGCGAGCTTCCCAAACGCTGGGTTCGCAAAAACGGAAAGAATTTTCTCGAAAAGGCAGGAACCGGCACCGAGCAGCAGGAACCTCTCAACGAAGTGCTTGCAAGCGAAATCTGCCGCCGTCTCAAAATCAATTATGTCCCCTACGAGCTTGAAATCCGTGACGAGCAGTATTTTTGCATTTGTCCCGACATGGTAGACGAAAACACGGAGCTTGTTCCAATGGAATCAGTCTATCAGGGGCTTCCCCTTAACGACGGAAAATACGATTTTGAAAAGCTTGTCGAACGCTGCGACTTTCTTAAAATTCCCGATGCAGAAATCAACATTCTAAAAATCATTCTGCTGGATTTTATAATCGCCAACGAAGACAGGCACTCAAACAACCTTGGCTTTCTGCGACATGCCGAAACGCTCCAGTGGCTGGGTGTCGCCCCGGTCTACGACTCAGGAAAGTCAATGTTCCTCAATAAGGTTGATTTTGAAATTAACGAAATGGCTTCCCCCTGGATTGATTCAAAGCCCTTTGAGGAAAAGCAGCTTGCGCAATTCAATTCTCTTCCAATGGAAAAACTTTACGGCCTGGTGGATTTTTCAGCCCTGGACGGCATTCAGGACTGGTACAAAGATTTTCTAAAGCCCCTCCGCCGCCTTTCCCAGGACAAAAAAGAGGCCCTGGCAAGAAAACTGGGCGAGCGCATTGCCGAAGCTCAGAATCTGCTGGAAGAAAAATACAGAAAAAGCCCCCTTGCCACAGAAAAGAAGTCCGAAAAGCCGGAATCTCTTGTGCTCAATCAGCTGCGGGAAAATCCACGCCGCAACAAAGAAGAGCTTTCTGCAATTCTAGGCGTTTCCCGGGCAACAATCACGCGCGCATTGCAAAAACTTGTCATAAACGGGAAAATAAAACGTATCGGCTCAAACAAAACAGGATATTGGGAGATAATAAAATGACAAAAGAAGAATTTATAAAAGCGTCAAAAAATTTTGCGAAATATTATTGTGGAATCAAACTTCCCGTCGATGAAAATTCTTTAATCGAAAGAGACGGATGCAATTATTTCTTTTACCACGAGTTTCCGTCTGAATATGTAGATAATGACGACAACGATATTGAATGTACCTACTGGTATTCGTTCTCAAATTACAAAGACCAGCGTCCCGATGACGGAATTGAATTCGCCACAGGAATTGACGGGCGTTCGGGCGACCATTTTTTTATAAGCAGCAATGACTGGCAGGAAGAGCGTTAACTATGAATATTCTTTCTATTAGCAATCTTTCCAAAATGGGGCGCGAAAAGCCTCTTTTTCTGGAAGTCACTTTTGGACTCAACGAAGGCGACAAGGCCGCTATTATCGGCCGTAACGGAACCGGAAAATCAACCCTTCTCAATGTGATTGCGGGCGTTCTGCCTGCTGATGACGGTCAGGTAATTATAAACAAACTATCGGGAGTTAGTTATCTTCCACAAAACCCCGAGTTTGACGGTGAAAATACAATCCGTGAGCATATTTTTAAGTCAGAAAGTCCAAAACTCAAAATAATCAACGAATACGAAGACTTGTGTGAGAAAATGGGCGATGGCCTGACGAACGGTCAGCAGTCACGCTTTGATGCTCTCACACTCGAAATGGATAAAGGCAACTTGTGGAACTACGAAAGCCAGATTCGCTCTATTTTAGGGACACTCGGAATCAACGACCTTAGCCGTAAAATGAACACGCTTTCGGGCGGAATGGTCAAAAAAGTTGCACTCGCACAGGTTCTGGTTGAGGACACAAAGCTCCTCCTTCTCGACGAGCCGACCAACCACCTCGACATCCAGACGATTTACTGGCTCCAGAATTACCTCCACGACACAAAGCGCACTGTTCTTATGGTCACGCACGACCGCTACTTCCTCGACGCAGTCTGCAACAATATCTACGAACTTGCCCGATATCACCTCAAGCTTTACGAGGGCAATTATTCGACCTATCTCGAAAAAAAGGAAATTGAGGCAGAGATTGAAGAAAACACCGAACGCCGGATCGAAAGTGTCCTGCGTTTTGAGCGTGACTGGCTCCGTCGTGGTCCGTGTGCACGCGGAACAAAGGCAAAGGCACGAATCCAGCGTGACATGCAGCTGATTAACCGTGAAAAGTTCGCAAAGGAAAAGGGCTTTCAGTTTGAGGTCGCAGGCCGTCGTCTTGGCGGGAAGATTCTGGAATTGCATGGGATTAGTAAGAATTATCAGAAAGGCTTTGCAGAAGGGGAAAGCCTTCCCCTCGCTACAACCGCTGGCGCGTTTTCCGCTACCCCTTCTACGGGGACACCCCGTAACGCCCCGGTTCTTCGCGACTTCTCCTACACGTTCAGTAAAGGGGAGAAAATCGGAATCTTTGGCGGGAATGGCTCCGGAAAATCTACCCTGCTAAATATAATCACAGGCAATTTGCCGCCTGATTCGGGTGAAGTCGTCAAAGGCGAGAACACATTTTTCGGCTACTACCAGCAGAACCCGGTCTTCAAAGATTTGAGCATGACCGTGCTCGACTACATCAAAGAGGCCGCAGATGTCGTTGAGATGAACGACGGAAGGACTTTGAGCGCAAGTCTTTTCCTGAAGCAGTTTGGCTTTGAGGGAAAAATCCAGCATTCGATGCTTTCGACTTTGAGCGGTGGTGAGCTTAAGCGGGTTTTCCTCGTGCGTCTTTTGATTTCCAACCCGAACTTCCTGATTCTCGACGAACCGACCAATGACTTTGACATCTTCACGATGAATATCCTCGAAGAATTCCTGCTCGGCTACAAAGGTTGCCTGCTCATCGTTAGTCACGACCGGTATTTCATGGATAAAATCGCCGACACCATGTTCATCATGGAAGAAGACGGCTCTGTTTCAGGCTTCGTCGGAAAATGCAGTGAGTATCTGGATTATCTGGAAGAACAGAAAATAACTAACGATAGTTCTAATTCCAACGAGACTCGCTCAAATCCTGTCTCACAGGATTTGTCCCCTTCGGGGTCGCTCCCTACCCCCGCAACGCCACCGAAACCGCGAAAAAAGACTTTCAAAGAGCAGAAAGAATTTGAAAATCTCGAAGCAGAAATCATGGAACTTGAAGAGAGAAAATCCGTCCTTGAAAGTGAGATGTCTTCTTCCGATTACGCTGCAGCACAGAAAGCCGGCGAGGAATACAAATCTGTTGAAGAAAAACTTTCCGCAGATTACGCACGCTGGGAAGAACTGGCAGAACTGGGGTAAGGAAATACTGATTAAACCATCAAGTTTTAATCAGCACTTCCCGACGAATTTTACCTGATGAAATTCGTCCAGACTTTCTTTTCAGGTTCTGGCTGGGGAACACCTGCAGCTTTTCCGCTCTCGATGCTTTTCAGAATCCATGCCATATTTTTGCCGATTGTGTGCATAATCTGAATTCCTTCTTCATCTTTCATAACATCATCGCCGTTTGAACCGTGAACCATGTTCCAGTAGCGGGAAGTTACGACCGGCTGCTGTGCATAAGTGATGTATTTGTTGAGCACATCCAGACAGGCTGTAGTTCCTGCCCGTCGTGCAACAGTGACTGCGGCTGCCGGCTTAAAGCGAAGATATTTTTCACCTTTCCAGTAAAGTCTGTCCAAAAATGCGACCATTTCACCGCTTGGGGAAGCATAGTAAACAGGCGAACCAAGAACGATTCCGTCTGCACCCTGCAATTTCTCCACAGCTTCATCAACCAGAGCATCGATTTCTCCGGTGAGTGCTCTTCCGCCAACCCAGAAAATTTCTGTCTCAACGCCGTTTTCTTTGAGAGATTCAGCCACGAGATTCAATGCAGTGTAAGTGCTGCCTTTTTCGTTTCGGCTTCCGTTAAAAAGAATTACTTTCATTTATCTAGTCTCCTTATGGGTAAAATATATCATACTTTTTTTATTTCCTAAAGACCGGAAATTTGTTATCTTTATTAGAAATACAGTTAAACAGGAGTTTTTTTATGGAAATCGCATATCAGAAAATGGTAAAGATTCATTACACGCTTAAGGACACAGACGGAAACACACTCGACACATCAACAGCCGGCGAGCCTCTTGAATATATGCACGGAATCGGTTCTCTTATTCCGGGACTTGAAAAAGAGCTTGAGGGAAAAAATCCAGGCGACAAATTCCACTCTGAAATTGAGCCAGCCCTTGGTTACGGTGAATATGACGAAGCTCTGGTCGCCGAAGTTCCACGAAGCCAGTTCGATGCAAATTTCCCAATTGAAGTCGGTCAGCAGTTCCAGGCAGATACAGCCACAGGTCCTATGATTGTAAAAGTCACAAAAGTTACTGACGATAAAATCACGGTTGACGGAAACCATGAGCTTGCCGGAAAAAAACTCTGCTTTGATGTTGAAGTCGTTGATGTCCGCGACGCTACCGAAGCAGAACTTGAGCCGTTCGTAAATTCCGGATGTGGTTCCGGCTGCGCAAGCTGCGGCGGCTGTTCGGGCTGTGGTGGATCTTGCGGAGAATAACCTTTCACAAATCTAAATAATAAATAAAAAACAGGCCAATGGGAGCGTCAACTGCCATTGGCCTGTTTCATTATCAAGAATTACAATCTGTAAACGATTCCTTGATTATGCGTTTTTAATCTCGCTGTCCTCAACAACAACTTTCTTCAGATGCCAGATGTCGCGTACATAATCTTCGATTGTACGGTCTGACGAGAACTTGCCTGAGTTTGCGATGTTGATGAGAGCCTTTCTAGCCCATCCTTTTTTGTCGAGATAAGCTTTTGCAACCTGTTCCTGAGCCTTAACATATTTGTCGAAGTCTGCAAGGACATAGTATACATCAGGGCGCTGACCTTCAACACCGTAAACAAGGGAATCATGAATCTCTTTGAAAATCTGGCGTGTCGGGTCATAAGTGCCGTCAACAAGCTGCTCAACGACTTTGTTCAAAGCCGGGTTTCTCTCAAGATACTGCTGAGGATTGTAAGAGTGCTCTTCTTCCATTTTGAGGATTTCCGGAGTTGTAAGACCGAATACAAATCCGTTGTCTTTTCCAGCTTCCTCGAAAATCTCAATGTTAGCACCGTCAAGCGTACCCATTGTGAGCGCACCGTTTACCATAAACTTCATGTTTGATGTACCAGAAGCCTCTTTTCCAGCTGTCGAAATCTGCTCTGAGACATCTGCTGCCGGGAAGATTTTTTCTGCGACTGAAACACGATAGTTCTCGATGAAGACTACACGGAGTTTTCCACCGATTCGGCGGTCGTTGTTCACTCGTTCAGCGACAGTGTTAATCAGCTTGATGATTGATTTTGCACGGCGATAACCTGAGGCCGATTTTGCACCAAAGATGAATGTTCGGTTTGGCGCGTTGTAGCTCGGGTCTTCGATGATTTTGTTGTAAAGGTACATGATGTGAAGAACATTGAGAAGCTGTCGTTTGTACTCGTGAAGTCGTTTGACCTGAACATCGAAAATTGAATCCGGATCAAGGAATTCGTTCTGCTTGTGCTTGAGGAATTCGACAAGAGCCTCTTTGTTGTGGCGTTTAATCTGAATGAGCTCGTCGAGAGAAGCGTCATCGTCAGCAAATTTTTCGAGCTCCTTGAGTTTCGTCAAATCCTTTTCCCAGCCGTGACCGATTCGCTTTGTGATGAATTCAGCAAGTTCCGGGTTTGCGTTCAAGAGCCAGCGTCTCTGAGTGATACCGTTCGTCTTGTTGTTGAATTTTTCGGGTAAAGGGCGTACCAGTCTTTAAGCTCCTGGTTTTTAAGAAGCTCCGTATGAAGGGCAGCAACGCCGTTTACGCTGAATCCTGCGTGGATTGCAAGCCATGCCATGTAGACTTTTCCGTCGTGAATGATTGACATGTGATTCTGTTTTGAATAGTCAGTCGGATATTTCGCACGAAGCTCAATCATGAAGCGGCGGTTGATTTCTTCGACAATCTGGTAGATTCGAGGAAGAAGGCTCTGGAAAATCTGAATATCCCATTTTTCGAGTGCTTCAGCAAGAATTGTGTGGTTTGTGTAAGCGAATGTCTTCTGAACGATTGCCCATGCGTCATTCCAGCCGACACCGTATTCATCAAGCAGGATTCGCATAAGTTCAGGAATTGCGACAACAGGATGAGTATCGTTGAGCTGAATTACGTGCAAATCCGGAAATTTTGAGAAATCCGTGCCGTAGTTGCTTACGAAGTGGTGAACCAGATCCTGCAATGAAGCCGAACAGAAGAAATACTGCTGTTTGAGTCGGAGAACCTTACCCTGAGGACCGTTATCGTTAGGGTAGAGAACTCGTGTAACATTCTCTGCACTGTTCTGTCGGACTACAGCTTCGTTATAACGCATGTCGTTGAAAAGCTGAAGATCGAATCCGTCCGGAGAAGAAGCCTGCCACAATCGGAGTGTATTTACTGTGTTTGTGTCATAACCTACGATTGCGAGGTCGTAAGGAGTTGCGGTGACTTCTTCTGCGTTCTCGATGTAGAATCTGTCCTGACCGTCAGGAGTTTTTCCGTATTTGATTTCGCCGCCGAATTTTACGGTAACAGCAAGGTCGCTTCGTTTGATTTCCCAAGGGTCGCGGTGTTTGAGCCAGTTGTCAGGATATTCAACCTGATAGCCGTTTTCGATTTTCTGCTCGAACATACCATACTGATAACGGATTCCGTAGCCGTGTCCAGGATAATCCAGAGTTGCAAGAGAGTCGAGGAAGCAGGCAGCAAGTCGTCCAAGACCACCGTTTCCAAGACCTGCATCAGGCTCTTCATCCTCAACGAGATTGTAGTTTATGTTCATGTCATCGAGAACTTTCTTGACTTCATTTTTAATTCCAAGGTTGATGAGGTTGTTGCTCAAAGCACGACCCATCAAGAATTCTGCCGAAAGATAGTAAAGCTGCTTGACCGGCTTTTTTTCATATTGATTTCGGGTAGCCATCCATGCTGGCATAATCAGTTCCTGAACCGAAGCAGAAACTGCGTCGAACAAATCGTGGCTATTAGCCTGAGAGATATCTTTTCCGTACTGGCGTCTCAAACGGGCGGAAAGATTCTCCCTGAATTTCTCAGCATCAAATTTCATCTGTATTCTCCTTTTCTGAAAAAACAAAATATAACTTTAAAAGTATACCACAGGTCTTTAAATTTTACCATTTTTTCATTGAGATTTTTAAAATATTTTAAAGAAAAGCCCTGCAGGATTCTGCAGGGCTGAAGATTTAGATTTTTAACCTAAGAACACTTGACCATGCTGGTCAATTGCAAGAATTGATTTGCATTCTGAACAGCGGAACCGACCCGCCCTTGTTGCCTTGAGTCTTTTTGAACAGACCGGACAACTGAAGATTTTCGGGAAAATGCTTTCGGCAACAGGAGCACCCTGCTTAAAGAAACCGACTGCATCTGGCAAAGAATCTTTAATATTAAAGAACTGTGAGAAACCAAGAAGCTGGAATACTTCGTAAACTTTAGGTTGAATTTCGAGAAGGACAATATCGCCGCCCTTTGGTTTGATAAGTTTAAGGAAAGCTGTGAAAGAACCAATACCTGTTGAGGAAACATAGTTGAGGGCTGAGCAATTGAAAACAAGATTAACGAAACCAGACTCTACGACCTTGGAAATTCTTTTCTGGAAGAAACTTGAATTGTATGTGTCGATATAGCCGTTTAAATAAATAATAAGTCCATTATCAACATCATCAATTTTTTCCAGAGTGATTTTAAGAGAGTCGTCTTTTTCGTCGTTAAAACCTGGAACAAGATTGTTATTGTTTCCGCTCATTCTTTCACACCTCAAATGCAACTTAAATAACTCTTAACATTTTACATCAAAAATTATCATTAGTCTAGCATTTTTTTTGCAATTTTTTAGTCAGAATCCTCTTCAGACATTTCAATTTATCGACATTCATATCCCTTTTCTGTATAATAGCACAAATATGTCAGACGCTACTATCGAAGTTCAGTTTAAACCAAAATATTTCACAGCAAAAAAAATCGTGCCTCTTGTACTCGCACTTGTTGTAATAATTTTAGACCAAATTTCAAAAATCTTAGTTACAAGCAACATCCCTCTCTACGAAATGGGAGCATCATATTTCGGAGGATTTTTACGCATAATTCATGTAAATAATCCTGGAATTGCGTTTTCAATCGGACACGGCTGGAGTCTTGCTGTTCGCAGCATTCTTTTCAGAGCAGTTCCCCTCATTGTCCTTATCGTAGTTCTCGGTGTCTATATGCGCAACGATGACTTTACCCGTCTCCAGAGGTGGAGCATTTCAGGTATTGCAGGCGGTGGTTTCGGAAACTTAATAGACCGCTTTTTCCGAAGTGAAGGTGTTGTCGATTTCATCGATGTTAAATGGTTCGGTCTTGAAAAATCTCCTTTCAAATTCTTGAGGTGGGAACGATGGCCAACTTTCAATATTGCGGATGCCGCTGTCGTTGTCTGCGGTGTGCTTCTCATCATCTCATTTATAATCGCAATGAAAAAATCCAGAACGGCAGGAGAAGACTAATGACTACAAAAGAACGCACTTTCCTTTTTAATCTCTGCGTGATTATTTTCAACATCATTCTCGGCCTTCTTGTCGAAGGAGTTCTTGTAATTTCTCTGGCAATGTTTTTTGCTGAAAATCCAAATCTTCAGGAATCTGTTTTCGCTCAGATTGCCCTTCCTATTCTTCTTCTGATAGGTTTAATTGCCACAATTTCGATTTCTGTTCATGTTGTCGGCTGGGCAATCAAAAAATTCCACCTGGAAGACAAACTGGATCCAAAGCTGGTTTCCCGATATCAAAAAAAATTGCAATAAATAATCAAAACTATTGCAAATATCCCATTTTACATCTATTTTATTTATATGAAAGGCAGTCAGGTTTCAATCAAAAATGTTCACAAATCTTTCGGAGATTTTATTGCTCTGCACAACATCGATTTTACAATTAAGCAGGGCGAATTTTTCACTCTTTTAGGACCTAGTGGCTGCGGAAAAACCACACTTCTCCGTATTCTTGCAGGCTTTGAATTTCCCGATGACGGCGAAATTCTTTTTGACGATCTTGATGTCACTGAACTGCCTCCTAACAAACGTCCGTCAAATACAGTTTTCCAGAATTACGCTCTTTTCCCACATCTCTCAGTTTATGAGAATATCGCTTTCTCTCTGCGCCTCAAAAAAGAAGACAAAAAAATTATCGACGAAAAAGTCCGCCACTATGTTCATCTTGTTGAGCTTGACGAGCATATCTTCAAAAAACCAAATCAGCTTTCTGGCGGTCAAAGACAGCGTGTAGCGATTGCACGAGCTTTGATTAACGAACCGAAAGTTCTTCTTCTTGACGAGCCTCTTTCTGCACTCGATGCAAAACTCCGCTCAAATCTTCTTGTTGAGCTTGACCGCCTTCATGACAAAATCGGAATCACATTCATTTTCGTAACCCATGACCAGAGCGAAGCACTCGCCGTTTCAGACCGAATCGCAGTAATGAATCACGGTCATGTTCTGCAGGTTGGAACTCCTTACGAAATTTACGAAAGCCCGGCAACTCAGTTCGTCGCACAGTTCATCGGTGAGACAAATCTTTTTGAGGCAAGCGTCGTTAAGTGCGAGAGCTACAAAGTCGAGGGAAAAGCTGACATCGAACACATGGTCACTCTCAATGTTCCGGCACTCGGAATGCAGGCTCAGCTTAAGGGCGACACTCAGGCAACCAAAGAAGAAGACAAAAACATCCTCGTAACAGATTACGAACACACCGACGAAGGGCAGAAGGTTGCTTTTACGGTTCGCCCTGAAAAAATCCGTATTACGCTTGAAGAGCCGAATGTAAACGGCCGCAAGGACATCAATGTTTTCAAGGGAATCGTCGAAGAACCGGTCTACACAGGCTTCCAGTCAAAATTCTATGTAAAGCTCGAAAAGACAGGCACAATCGTCAAAGTCTTCAAACAGCACCAGAATTATCTTGATGACGGTCCTGAGATTCAGTGGAAGGACACGGTCTACATCTCCTGGTCAGCAGAAGACGGCTACATCGTCGAAGATATCGAAAAATAACTTCTTAAGACAGGCTATCATTTGTCTTTTTAGAAACCTTGTGTTATACTAGGTTGAAAGATTTTCCAAATAACACGAGGTCTATATGATTGTTTCTACGCGAGGCAGATACGCTCTCAGAGTACTGATTGATCTGGCAGAACATGGCGAAGAAGAGAGAATTCCTCTCAAAGATGTCGCAGAACGTCAGGAAATATCTCAGAAATACATCGAATCTATTATGACGCTTCTTTCCAAAAACGGCTTTGTGGACGGAGCTCATGGAAAAGGCGGCGGTTACAAACTCAACCGGGCTCCGGAAAATTACAGGGTAGGGGATATTTTGCGCCTCACCGAAGGAACCCTCGCTCCCGTCGCATGTCTTGAAACCGGAGCCGAACTTTGCCCTAAAAAAGCAGACTGTCGCACAATCGGAATGTGGACAAAACTCGACGAACTTATCGAAGGCTATCTGGATTCTATCACTATTCGTGATTTAATGAAAAAATAACTGATCAATACAAAAATGCTGGAATTTTACCTTACTCAAAACGAAAGTCTCGCTGAAGTTTTCTCAAAAATTACCCCTTCACAAGAAGAAATCCATATAATTCTGGAAGATGGGGAGCATTCCGGTCTTTTTCACGAACGGCTTTTTTACAATCTGCCGAATCCGCTGCTGATTGAAAGCAAATCGCAAAACCCGGAAAAATGCCTTCTCAGTTCTGAAAACTGCGAAGCCTTTCACAAGGACACTGAAAACCGTGCAGTTCTGACCTTCGGAGAGAATTGCACTTCCGTTACTCTCAGGAATTTTACGATAGAAAATACGCATATAAAAACTTGCGACGACGCCTCGCTTGGAAACCAGGCTGAGGCAATCTGTTTTCATTGTCAGACCGGAAAACTATTCTGCGAAAACATGCGTTTCATAAGCAGGCAGGACACTATTCATGTAAAAGGTATTTCTTATTTTGAGAACTGTTTTGTTTCCGGTGATGTCGATTTTATCTGGGGATATTGCGACACTTCAGTCTTTAAGAATTGCACCATTCACACAATAAAAGATAACCGTGGAAATGACAGACCAGCTTATGTCTTACAGAGCAGGGCACTGAACGGAAAACCAGGCTTTGTCTTCATAAATTGTGATTTTACGGCAGAAAACAGGGGAGAAAATGCACAAATCTATATCGGGCGCTCCCAGGGAACCGGCAAACCTGACAGTATTGACCGCTGGGATTCCATTGCCCTTATAAACTGCAGAATTTCAGAACTTTACGACGCAGCCCTCTGGACTGACGAGAACGGAAGCCGGGCTGTTTATCCTGAAAAAGGTTCTATGCTTACCGGCTGGAGACAATTCGCTACAAAAATCGTTAAATCAAGCGGTGAAATCGCAGCATATGACGAAAACAATCAGGAAAAACACGGTTATACAATGTCCGAAGAAGAAGCAGAAGCTCTACAAAAGAGCCTCGACCCACTTCTGCATTAAAATTCCGTATGCAACGCCCACATTCAGTGAGGCTTTCAGTCCTTTCATCGGGATTGTGACTCTTCCATAAGTTGCTTTACTGAGGGCTGCAGGACTAACACCTAATTCTTCCGACCCGATAATACAGATTCCTCTTTTTGGAAAATTAAATTCTTCGATTGGAGTTCCGCCAGTTTCAAGGACGAAAACCGGCAAATCATTTTCCCGAGCGAAAGATTCAAGTTCTTCGATAGATTTCCGCTCATAACCGATTGTCTCAATACAACCCATTCCGCTTCTCAGGGCTTTAGGATGATTCGGATCAATGCACATTGGAGAAATCAGCACTTTCTCAGCTCCCATTGCTTCCGCTGTTCTGAAAATCGAACCACAATTGAAAGGTGAGCGGATATCTTCTGCATAAACATAAACACCAGGAAAAAAATCCCGCTTCTTAACGATTCCGTTTTCATCAACAGGAGAACTATGCGGTGCAATGATTAAATCCCATTCGGCAGGGAAAGTCCCGATAATTGCAAGCAGACTGTTTCGTGCGATATTGCATGCATATTTTTCATCAAACGGCTCTGCCTTAAGGGCATTTTCAAGAGAGTTTTTTGTTTCCGACGGAAGTTCCGGGTCTTCAATGACAATCGAGATAATTTTTTTTATATATTCTGCTCTTGAAATACTTTTTATGTTATATTCGTTCCCTTTTTCAGGAATTCCAAGAATATCGCGTTCCAAAGCGCCAAGAGTAAGGGCAAGCTTTCGTCTTTTCTGACCTGGCTGAAGCTGATTAAGTTTGTGTGGTTCTATCATTATTCTTCTTCGAGTTGTTCTTTCATTTCGTAATTTTTGTCGTCATCTATCATCTGAAGCATAATATTGGCGATAGCAGGGTCGAATTGACTTCCCCGGCCTTTTTCGATTATATCCCGGACAACTGCCTGCGGACGAATCTCAGAATAAGAGCGTTTACTGGAAAGTGCGTCATAAACATCGGCGACTGCAATAATTCTGGCCTCTTCAGGAATATCGTAGCCCTTAAGATGATCAGGATAGCCCGTTCCGTCAAAACGTTCGTGATGCCACCTTGCCCCGATTGCAAGTCCCGGAAGTGACTTAATAGTCTTTAGAATATTGTAACCTGTAACCGGATGTTCTTTTATGTCCTCAAATTCTACATCTGTGAGTTTAGAATTTTTACGGATAATACTTCCTGCCACTCCGATTTTACCGATATCGTGGAGAAGTCCCATAAAATAGATTTCTTCCAGCTGGTCTTCAGATTTTCCCATTCGACGGGCGATTTCTGCTGAATATTTTGCGACTCTCGCTGAGTGACCGCGGGTATAATGGTCTTTCGCATCGACCGTACTTGAAAGCGCCTGGGTAATTTCGTAAGTAAGACGCCTGATTTTTAAAGTCTGTTTCTGAACTTCAAGTTTGAGATTTTTTTGAAGGACTGTAAGTTCTATCGTATTTTTTACACGCTGAAGCAGGATTCCCGGACTGAAAGGCTTAGAAATAAAATCTACTGCACCTTCATTGAGACCGCGAATCTCTGTTTCATTATGCTCATCCCCGGTTAAAAAAATTACCGGTATATCAGCAGTTTCAGTATTTCCTTTAAGATTGTGAAGAACCTCAAACCCGTCCATTCCTTTCATTGTGACATCAAGCAGAATAAGATGTGGATGGCGGGCTTTTACAAAAGCAAGGCAGTCTTCTCCGGAAGAAACTGTATGAACAAGATAATCTTTTTCGAGAATGCGGCGCGCATGAGAGACCATCATCGTTGAATCATCAACAACTAAAACCGAATATTTTTTGGGAAACGTAATTCCGTTTGAAATTTCCATGGTCTCTCCAGCAAATCGCCGTCCAGTTTGATTTTTTCGTCTTCTGTAAATTAGCAGCCCATGCCGCCATCTACACCGAGCACCTGACCCGTGATGTATGTGCTCAAATCGCTTGCGAGGAACAAAGCCGCATTTGCGATGTCCTCCGGCTTTCCAGCACGCTTGAGAGGAAGAGCCTCGACCCACTGAGCCTTCATGTCGTCTTTGAGAACAGCAGTCATATCAGTCTCAATGAATCCAGGTGCGATTGCATTTACTCGAACGCCACGGCTTCCTACCTCTTTTGCGAGAGCCTTTGTATAAGCGATGATACCGCCCTTTGAAGCCGCATAGTTGACCTGACCGCCCTGTCCGTGAAGACCGACGATACTAGCCATGTTGATGATTGAGCAAGATTTGTCCTTTGCACGAATCATGTTGCTTGAAACAATCTGGCTGATAAGGAAGACGCTTGTGAGGTTGATACGAAGAACATCGTCCCAGTCCTCTTTCTTCATGCGGAAAGAAAGACCGTCGCGCGTGATTCCGGCATTGTTTACGAGAACATCGAATGTGCCGGCTTCAGCGAGTGCAGCTTTAACAACCTCAGTGACATTCTCAGCATTTCCGACATCAGCATAAATCTCGTGGAAAGCGACACCGTTCTCAGAAGCAAGCTTTTCCAAATCTTCTTTTGCTGCACTTGGCTTAGAGCACAAGCCCCAAACCTCAGCACCATTCTTCAAAAATGCCTCAACGATTCCACGACCAATACCACGGCTGGAACCTGTAACAAGTGCTTTTTTATTTTTCAACAACATAATTTTCTCCTATTAGAGAGCGTTGATGCTCTCAGCGGTATTTACCGGTGTACAAGCGAGAGTTGCGCCGAGCTCTGTCTGACCCCACAAGCCCGAAAGAACCTTTCCTGGTCCTACTTCGAGGATTACCCATTCGTTTGCAGAATCTTCTTTAATCATGTCGGCAAGGACTTTCTCTTCGTCTGTCCAGCGAACCGGGTGTGTGAGATGGTCAACTGCGCTTACTTTTGCAGGAGCACCTTCTGTGACTTTTTTGCCTGTGACATTTGAGAAAAGAGTGATTTTTGGGTCACA
>JAFPUF010000041.1 GCA_017395545.1 Treponema sp.
AAAACTTCGTAAAACAATTCATCTTTCTTCAAATCCAACATATAAATCAAGGGTTAAGTCTTTTAACAGTTATTATCGCAAGGTTCTCAGGCTTAAGAGTGATGAGGCTGAAAAAAATAATTTTGTTGAACTTACCGATATGATGGGAATTCGTGTAATCTGTGCATTTCTGGAAGACCTGACAGAAGTAGAGCAGCAGATTAAGGATAATTTTGTTGTAAAAGAAGTTGAGTATAAGGGGGCACAGCAGAGTTTCCGTGAATTCGGCTATGAATCTGTTCATGTTCTGGTGTCAATTCCAAAAGACTGTATGCCTAAAAAATGCAGTCTGCCGCTTCCTGAAACTCTTGTATGTGAAATTCAAATTCGTACGATTTTGCAGGATGCCTGGGCAGAGGTGGAGCATGAGCTTATTTACAAGTCTGAGTTTACGCCCTTTGACATGCCTCTGCGCAGAAAACTTGCCTCAATGAATGCAAGCCTGACTCTGGCAGATATCATTTTTCAGGAAATAAGAGACTATCAGAAAAAACTTCAGGGAGAAGTTGAGGCACGCCGTGAAGCGTTTTATGAAAAGGCAGATGAACTGACTCTTGCTTCTGGTGGTAAGAAAATCGAAAATCCTGAGCCGAAAAATATAAACAGGGTCTCTCCGTATGTTCACGGAACTATTGATGATATGATTCTTGAGGCAATTCAGGCTCATAATCACGGAGATCTGGATAAGGCTGTTGAAATCTACAGTATAATATTAAATTCTGAACCAACTCCTCCTGCTCCGGTTCTTGCCGTAATTCATAAGCACAGGGGAATGGCGTATTTCGCTCAGAATAATTACACTGCATCCCTTGAGGATTTTCAGGCAAGTGTTGTTTCTGATCCGAACGGTTACCGCTCTTATTATTACATTGGAATTGTTCTGAGTATAATGAACAAGCATGAAGAGGCGATTCAGGCTTACAGTGAGTCAATCCGCATAAACGAATATCAGTCGCATGCGCATTTCCGGCGTGCGGTTTCGTACTACAAACTCGGTGATTTCGACAATGCGCTGAAAGATTTGACTGATGCCCAGTCACTTGGCTTGAATGACAGGGAGACTGAAAGTCTTCATTCTAAGCTTATGGAAAAATTCGGAATGTCGATGTAGATTGATTTTATTTAATTCTTTTGTTAATATACCGTTCTATGGCAGAAGAAAAGCAGAAAAAAAATCTTACGGTTTTTGGTCAGGAAACGGAATTTGACGGCATTCTTGAATTTACCGACAATCTTGTAATTACCGGGAAGTTTTCAGGTGAGATAAATGCTTCCGGTGATCTCGAAATTGAGAAAGGTTCTGTCTGCAATGTCAGAAAAATGACTGCTAATTCAATCGTGATTTCAGGAACTGTTTCCGGCGATATCGATGCTCCTGAGAGACTTGAAATGTGTTCTGGCAGTATTGTACATGGTGATGTTAAAACTTCAAGGATACGCATTGCTGAAGACGTTGAGTTCGAAGGTGAAATTTCAATGCTTGAAAAAGAAAGCAATGTAAATGTCTTTTCTGTTGCTTCAAAAGAATATAAGGAATCCCTTGTTTTGAAATCTGACGATCCAAGATAAAACGTCAAAAAAAATTCGCTTTTTTTTTCATTCGGTTGTAAAATGTCTTTATGGCTTTCTTCGACAAAATGGAAAATTACGACAGACTTCTTTATAAGGCAGTAAACAGCGTAAATCCACTTATGGTTTTCTGTAATCTTACTGCCGATTCATACCAGATTATATCTTACAGCAAAAATGTCCTGAATGATTCGCTTGCTTATTCTGGAAAATACACATCTTTAATAACTGAAATTTTTAAATCAATCGAAAATAAAGACTACTCGGCCCTTTTTAGTGCTACTTTTAACCGTGAAAAAGTCCTTTCTTCCCTGGAATATAGTGATTCGCTGGTGTTTCTGCAGTTTCCCTATAAATTTAATAATGGCAAAGAACAGTGGATTATGCTTCAGCTGATTTTTGTCGGCTCGGAAAATTCTAATGACGTTGAGGCGATTCTTCTCGGGCGGAATATTGACGAAGATAAAAAAAAGAAAGATGCCGAAAAGCGGACTAAAGATTTTCTTGGAATGCTCGCCAGTGAGTATTCCAATGTCTATTCTGTAAATCTTGATACCGGAGAATTTTTTACTTTTAACTTTTCCGAGAGGATTTATAATAAAATAGGTGACGTCGTTCGTTCCGGAAAAATACAGGCGGAGAAGGCGTTGAAGATTTATGCCGAAAAATGTACTTTTGAGGATGACACACAGGCTTTTCTTGAGCACAGTTCTCCTTCTTATTTGCTTGAGCAGTTTGCTACAAAAGACAGGTTTATATTCCGCTACAGAAACGAGTCTAACCAGTATTGTGAGATGAAATGCGTAAAGGTTGGTGACTGGTCAAAAGAGAAAATGTGTGTCTATGGGTTTGCGATTAAGGACGAGGAAATCCGTCGTGAACTGATGGCTCAGAAAGAACTTGAAGATGCAAAGGAAAAGGCTGAAAAGGCAAATGCCACAAAAAGCGAGTTTCTGGCAAGGATGAGTCACGATATTCGGACGCCTATTAACGGTGTTATCGGGATGGCTGAGCTTGCATCAAAAAATCTCCGCAATCCGGAGAAGGTGAACCAGTGCCTCAGTAAAATTATGCTTGCTTCATTTCATCTGCATTCCCTTGTGAATGATATTCTTGATATGAGTCATATCGAGAGCAATAAACTTGAGATTGCTCATAAGCCGCTGAATATTTTTTCTCTTGCGGACGGATGTCTTTCTATCATTGAAGGACAGCTTTTAAATCGCAATCTGAAAATCATAACTGATTTTGATAATTTCAGTCACCCTTTTCTTATCGGGGATGAACTGCATTTGAGACAGGCGATTGTTAATATTCTTGGAAATGCCGTAAAATTTACTCCTGATGGCGGAAAAATTATTTTCAGAATTAAAGAGCTTGCTTCAGGGTATAAAACCATTACTTACTGTTTTGAGGTTGAGGATACAGGAATCGGAATGAAACCTGAATTCTTAAATCATATATGGGAAACTTTCTCTCAGGAGGAAGGAGGTGCCCGCTCTGAGTACAAGGGAACTGGGCTTGGAATGGCTATTGCAAAGTCTCTGGTTGAACTTATGGGTGGAACTATCAGTGTAAAATCCAGACTTAACCAGGGCAGTACTTTTACGATTGATATCCCTTTTGTTATTGACGATAAAACTGAAACTGTCCGTGCTACGGAACTGGGAGAAGGAAAGGATATTGAGACTCTGAACGGTGCAAGAATTCTTTTGGCTGAGGATAATGAAACTAACCGACAGGGGGCGAAAGAGCTGCTTGAGGCTTACGGAGCTTCGGTTACTACGGCGGAAAACGGAAAAATCGCTTTGAAAATGTTTGCGGAGTCTAAGGTTAATTATTATGATGCAATTCTGATGGATATAATGATGCCGGTGATGGACGGAATAGCTTCGGCGAAGGCAATCAGGGCGCTCGAAAGGACGGATTCAAAAATCACGCCGATTATCGCTTTGACTGCAAATGCTTTTGAAGAGGATGTCCGGAAGTCTCTGGAAGCGGGAATGGACGAGCATCTTACAAAGCCGATTGAAATTTCACGTGTCGTGAAAACACTTATAAAGTGCATGAGGCAAAAGTCTCTGAAACAGGCGGCGGAATTCAATAGGCTTCTTCAGAATACGAGCAGTAAAGATTTTTTAACCGGCGTCGGAAATGAATATGCATTCAATGAAGCAAAAGAAGCAATTAATTTAGAAATAAAAGATAACCCGGAACTTGAAATCGGAATACTTGTCTGTGATATTGCTAATTTCAAAAGGTTTAACGAAAAATTCGGGGGGCAGGCGGGTGAAAGTGCCGTGATTAGTTTGTGCAAGCTTATCTGTGAAATCTTTAAGCACAGTCCGGTATTCCGGACTTCAGATGATGAGTTTACCGTCGTTCTTCAGGGAATTGATTTGAGTAATGCCGATGTTCTTATAGATAATCTGGATTCACGCCTGGCACAGCTTCTTTCAGGACCGATGGCGTTTTCTGTGGAAACAGGTTTTGCAAGGTTTATGCCGCAGGAACAGAAGAATATTTCTCAGGTCGTCAAAAAGGCGCAGAAACTTGCCCGTCGTAATAAAAAGTCTTTTTCAAAGTGATAGACAGAAAACTTGATTTTTTATATAATTCTTCGATAAAATCCTTGGAATTTTATACAAAAAATTCTGAATCTTTGAGGTCTTTTGATTATGGAAATGACAGAAGTTTTTGACAAACTTAAATCTTTGCAGGATATTTTGGTCGAGAAATACGATCTGGAGAAAAAAGTCGAGTCTTCACCAAAACAACTTGATTCACAGAGAGAGCTTTTGGAGCGTCTCCAGAAAGAGTATGTTGAAAAAAATAAAAAATACGAAGAATTGAAGGCTAAGGTCGATGAGCTCAAGGTTCAGCTTGCTGCTGCAGAGGCTTCAAAAGAGGCCGGCGAAAAAAGCATGGATTCAATCACATCTCATCGCGAATATGAGGCTCTTGATAAGCAGATTACCGAGGCAACGGAACGAGAGACTGCAATCCGTAAAGATTTGCTTAGTGAAGAAAAGAAACTTAATGAAATTAATGATTCTTTGAAAACTGACGAAGCAATGATTGATGCTCAGAAAACCGGGCTTGCTGAAGGTGAGTCTGTGCTTCAGGAACAGGTAAAGTCATATACAGAGCAGATTGAATCTCTTAAAAAAGACGAGAGTGAAATCACTGAAAACCTTGATCAGGAAATCGTTTATAAATTCCAGCGAATTATCCAGCGAAATTCTGAAGGTATCGTAGCCGTAAAGAATGGTGTCTGTACCGGCTGTAATATGATTCTTCCTGGACAGTTTGCGAACGAAGTTCGTGATGGTGAGAAAATCCTTTTCTGTCCTTACTGCTCACGTATTCTTTTCTATCAGGAAGTCGCTGAGGAAGAGTCTGAAGATTACTCTTCACTTGAAGAGACCGGAAGCCTTGCTGACTTTGATGATGCTTTCGCTGATGAAAATGACGAAGAAGGCGAAGAAAACGAGCTCGGCGAGAACGATGGAGATAACGGACTCGACGATGAAAAGTCTATGGCTTTTGATGACTAAAAATATAAAAATTACAGAAAAGATATAACCGTGCCTGCTTTTCTTATGACAGAAAATGCAGGTGAGGAAAGTCCGGGCTCCGCCGGAAAAAACGCCGGGTAATAACCGGGCAGAAAAAGATACTTGTTATGATGAAAATCATGGCATAAGTCTTTTTTCTGACAGAGAGTGCCACAGAAAATATACCGCCGTCTTTATGATGGTAAGGGTGAAAAGGTGCGGTAAAAGCGCACCGCAGGTTTGGTAACAAATCTGGCAGGGTAAACCTCGTTTGGAGCAAGGTCAAGCAGCAGTCTGTTTTCCGGGACTAAGACTGCGGGTAGACTGCTAAAGGCTTCTGGTAACAGAAGTTTCGGATAGATGGTTATGCGCATCTCTCTTTTTTAAGGGAAGTGCAGGACAGAACCCGGCTTATTGTCTTTTCTGTTTTATTTTTTTTATAAATTGCGGTGGGAAAATGAAATTAAAGGCTTTTCAAAAAAGAAAAATCTTTAAGCGTGAAAGCAGGTTTTTTATTAAACTCGCTGTTTTCGCTTTGATCGTTGCATTGATTTCAACAGGTGTCTATTTTACTTACCGCGCAGTTGATTCTAAAATAAGCAAAGGAAATTCAATATTTAACCTGAAATCCAAATGGAAGAAATACGATTATCAGGCTGTTTATGATATCTCTTCCGCAATTCTTTATAATAAGCCCTTTAATATAGCAGCAAGAACTTATAACGGTTACGCAGCTTTTTTTCTTTCGGTTTCCAAGTCAGATTTGACGGAATCCCTTTCTTATCTTGACGAATCGATAAATTCCCTCAGAATTGCCCTGCAGGGTGCAAGATTCGGGGCTGTTTCGCAAATAGAATATATGCTTGGAAAAGCCTATTTTTACAAAAACTATCAGTCTTCCTATCACTATTATGCAGATCTCGCTGTTGAATATCTTTTAAAAGCAAAAAAAGACGGATATAAACCCTCAAATCCTGAAAACGATGACATTCCTGAGCTTCTTGGAATGAGTTACGCTTCATTGGGAATGACAAGCGAGAGTATATCTGCCTTTACGCTTGCGCTGAACAACTCAAGAAAAGCTGATTTCCTGCTTTTGTCGATTGCGGAGCAGTACCATGCGCTTTCTCAGGATACTGTTGCAGAGCAGTATCTTTTCAGAATCTCTGAGGAATGCAAAGACGAACAGATTGTTCTTAAAAGCCGTCTTCTAATGGGGAATATTTATCTTGAACGGGAACAGTACGATGAGGCGGAGCAGGAGTTCAATTATATTCTCGAAAAAAATGAAAATTCCGCTGATGCTATTTATGGTCTTGGCGTAATATACGAAAAAAGAGGTGATGTTGTTAAGGCCCGGTCCGAATGGAGAAAAGCCTTAAGAATTCAAAATAATCACCCTTTAGCATTGAAAAAGATGAGTGAAATAAAGTAAAATAATAAAATAAGAAAGTTTCGGGAGGACTTTTTCATGGGCTTTTTAGACCGGTTTTCAACAGATATTGGTATTGATTTAGGAACTTGCAATACATTGATTTATGTACGTGGTAAGGGCATCGTTGTTGACGAGCCTTCCGTTGTCGCAGTCGAGAAAGGAACAAAGCATGTCTGGGCTGTAGGTGCCGAGGCTAAACGAATGCTTTGGAAGACACCTGGAAATATTGAGGCAATTCGTCCGCTTCAGGACGGCGTTATCGCAGACATTGACAGCTGCGAAAAAATGATTAAGTATTTTATTTCAAAGGTAATTTCACGTCATCAGCTTTTTAAATCTGCCAGAATGAAAATCGGAATTCCTTCCTGCATTACACAGGTTGAACGCCGGGCTGTAATCGAAACTGCACTTAAAGCCGGTGCAAAAGAGGTTGATGTAATCGAAGAATCTCTTGCTGCTGCTATTGGTGCTCAGATTCCAATCAATGAGCCGGCCGGCCATATGATTTGTGATATTGGTGGTGGAACGACTGAAGTTTCCGTAATTTCTTTGGGCGGTATGGTTGTAACAAAGGCAATTCGTGTCGGCGGAGACAAATTTGACGATGCGATTATGAAATATGTCCTCAATGTTCACAACCTTAAAATCGGTCAGCAGACAGCAGAGCGTCTTAAAATCCAGATTGGAAACGCACTTTCAGAAAAAGACAAGGCAATTGAAAAAATGGAAGTCCGCGGTAATGACGCAATCACAGGTCTTCCACGACGTCTCGAAATCGACAGCGTCGAGGTTCGCGAGGCTCTCAAATCTACAGTAAACGAAATTGTTGAGCTTATCAAAGTTACTTTGGGTGAAACTCCTTCAGAACTCGCTGCAGACATTGTAGAGCGCGGTATTGTTATGAGCGGCGGCGGAAGTCTTTTGAAGGGCTTGCCAAAACTTATCGCAAAGGAAACTGGAGTTCCTGTGTTCACAGTTGAGAAGCCTCTTGAATGTGTTGCGCTTGGAGCCGGAATGGCGTTCGATCTGTACAAGGATATGTCTTCAGACCGTGCAATTTACGACAATCTTAACGATTAAGTAAAATAAAAGTCGCTGAGCATATCATCAAGAAAATGGCTTCATCAAAACACTCTTTTAGATTTGGTTTGTCTGAAATCCTTCTCATCGTGTTTATTCTCTTTTCGGGGATAATGCTTGCTTTTCATTCCGGGGGATTCGTTGTTAATTTCCGGAGTGTAGGCTTTACGGTTCTTTCTTCGGTTCAGAAAGGGGCTGCAGCCGTCGCAAATGGTGTTACGGGAACATTTAATGCAGTCCACGAACTTTCGCGTCTAAGGGAAGAAAACCGTGAACTTACAGAAAAACTCAAGAATTACGAAATTTTGCAGCGGGCGAACACAGACATCAGAAAAGAGAATGAGCGTTTGAAAGAGCAGCTTGATTTTTCTGCATCATATCAGGAAAAAAATTATCCGGCCCTTATCATCGGGCGAAATCCGGACAGCCTTTATTCTTCGTTTACGATTAATAAAGGAAGCCGGCACGGAATCCGGAAAAATATGCCTGTTCTTGCAGTACAGAACGGTCTGACAGGCCTTGTCGGAAAAGTCGTTGCGGTAGGAGCCGGCACAAGTCTTGTAATGCCGATTTATGATTCTAAATGCACAGTCTCTGCGAGAATCCAGAAAACACGCGATATTGGTCTTGTAACGGGTGACGGAAATTCTGATTCTACACTTAATATGTCTTACATTAAGAAAAGGGTTCTTGACGAACTCCAAATCGGAGATCTCGTCGTAACCAGCGGAGAAGGCGGAAATTATGCCGGCGATATTCCGATTGGCTCGATTTCTGAAATAAAGCCGCTCGATTACGATTCATCTTTGAGCATAAAAGTTATGCCTGTAATTGATTTTTCAAGAATTGAGATGGTAATTGTCTCTGAAATAGTTCAGAAATAGGATAGGGGAAATATGTTAAAATCTTTTTCTGTTGCAACATTAATTCTTCTTTGTTTCGTTGTTTTTGAGACGGCAATTCTTTCAAATATGCTTTTTTTGCCTTCTGTTCCTGATTTAATTCTTATCATTTCGCTTTATTTATCTGTTCACAACGGTAAAATTTTCGGCGTTTCGTCAGGTTTCGTCTCCGGACTGTTCCTGGATTTTCTGAGTGTTTCACCTTTTGGTCTTCATTCGCTTTTGCGTACGGTAATCGGATATCTTGCAGGAATTTTTAACAAAACCTTGAACATGCAGGGAATTTTCCTTCCGGTTTTGATAGGATTTTCTGCTACAATTTTTAAAACCCTCCTTATTTTCATAATTTCTGTTTTTTTCCCGGACTCAGTTGTTCCTTATTCTCTTTTGTCGCGTTCCTTTTTGTTTGAACTTGCGGCAAATTCTATTCTTACTCCTTTTGTTTTTAAATTCCTCGATATTTTCAGTAATATGCTTCTTCTTAATCCTGAAAAAGTTTCATAGGAGAGAACAATGGCGAAATATTTTGGAACTGAAAATGGTTCCGTTGAGCAGGGCGCAAAAGTCGTTATTTTAGGTTTTTTAATCTGCCTTCTTTTTGTCGTTTATGCTTTAAAACTTTTTTCTCTTCAGGTTATTGAGGGTGCCCAGTACAGAAAACAGGCTCAGACAATTTCAAGTCAGGTACGTACTATCGATGCACAGCGCGGAGAAATTTTCGACAGAAATGCTGCCATGCCGATGGTCATTAATACTGATTCTTTCGCCGTTGACCTGATTCCTGCAGAAATACCTCAGGGACACTATGATTCTGTTGTTTCGCGGATTGCTTCATACCTTGGAATTTCTAAAAATGAAATCGACAAAAAAATTGTTAAAAAAGATAAAAACGGAAAAATTACATCGGATTTGCGCCGTTCATATACAGCCGTTGAAATTCGCTCGAATGTTCCTTTTTCGGTGATTTCAAATATTGCGGAGAATGTCACTGATTTGCCCGGGGTTTCCTGGAGAAACAAACCGATCCGAAACTATGTTGAGACTGGTTCTATTGCGCATGTCGTCGGGTATGTAGGCGACATTACGAATGAAGAAGTAAAAGTTATGTACAATATCACGGGGGAAAACGGCCGGAAGGTCTACACTAATAAATCCCTGGTAGGAAAAACAGGCATTGAAAAGCAGTATGATTTGAAATTACAGGGAGTTCAGGGGCGCGAGAGCCGTACAATTGATGCCCGAGGTCGTATTCTTTCGGATGAGCCGATTATCGAGCCTCCTCAGATGGGTAAAAATCTGGTACTCACGATTGATATGCGTATTCAGGAGCTTGTAGAAAAAGCACTTGGTGAGCGGGTCGGAGCTGCCGTAGTTCTGCGTCCGAGTGACGGCGAGGTACTTGCGATGGTTTCATACCCGTTTTATGACCAGAATATTTTTAATGATGATAATTATTCTGCTCATTACAATAAACTTGCCGAAGATAAAAACCGTCCTCTTTTGAACCGGGTTGTTAATGCTGCTTATCCTCCAGCATCTACTTTTAAAATTATAATGTCGACAGCCATGCTTTCAGAAAAAGCTTTTTCTTCTGCAAAAGACATTGAATGTACGGGCCGGGTTGATTACGGTAACCGCATTTTCCACTGCCATCAGAAATGGGGACACGGCTATCTTAACATGCGGGAAGCTCTGGCCCAGTCATGTGACGTTTATTACTGGATTGTCGGTCGTGACTATCTTGGCGTTGATAAAATCTCTTCATACGCAAAGGAATTCGGTTTTGGAGAGAGCCTTGATATTGATTTGCCTGCCCAGCAGACCGGATTCGTTCCTACAGCCCCATGGAAAGAAAGAAAATTCCATCAGAAATGGCTTGGCGGAGACACGATGAATATGTCAATCGGCCAGGGATATACACTTGTAACTCCTATGCATATTGCGAATATGGTCGCAATGGTTGCGAACGGAGGAAAAATTTATCGTCCGCATCTTTTAAAAGAAGTAAGGGATCCTGCTACAAATGAAGTAATCGAAGAAATTAAGCCTCAGGTTCTTCATGAATCGAATATTGACAGTTCAATATGGCGGGAAGTTCAGAATGCCATGAGATATACAATCACAGACGGAACCCCGGCATTTCCTCTTAACAATAAGGTCGTTCAGATTGCCGGAAAAACCGGTACTGCAGAGGTCGGCTCTCTTGATCACTGGCATTCATGGATGGCCTGCTATGCCCCTTTTAATGCTCCAGTAGAAGAGCAGGTTGTCGTAGTTGTTCTGGTTGAGGCTGTAAACGAATGGGAATGGTGGGCACCTTATGCAACGAATATAATTTTTCAGGGAATTTTTGCTAACCAGAATTATGAGGAAGCGGTTGAGGCTTTGCCGGCTACTGTAAAAAGCGTAATTAAAGACAAAAAACGTGCAAGAGGCAGGGCGGAATAGTTATGAAATTTAAATATCTTCAGTTTTTTGATTTTATTCTCTTTTTTTGTGTTGTAGCCCTTGTAACATTCGGTGTACTTTTTATTTATTCTTCGGGCATCAACTCAGAAGGAATGAATGTCTCGAATGAATACATAAAACAGATTATCTGGGGCGGAACAGGACTTCTTTTTATGCTGGCGATTTCCCTTCTGGATTACAGAAAAATTGCACGGTATGCACCCGGTTTCTTTGCCGGAGCATGCGCAGTTCTTCTTTTTACGAAATTTTTTGGCCGTTATGTAAATGGTGCGCGAAGCTGGCTCGGATTCGGCCCGTTTGGTATTCAGCCGTCAGAATTCTGCAAGATTGTTTTTATTATTTTCCTTGCCTGGTATCTCGACAGAACTAAAAAATCTCAGAAGCAGCTGAAACGGTTCGTCATGTCGCTTGGAATTATGGCGATTCCGATGGGTCTGATTCTTGCTCAGCCGGATCTTGGAACAGCCCTTGTATATTTCCCGATTTTTCTTTTTATGGCATTTATTGCCGGTGTTCCCGTAAGATACATTCTTTTTGTTTTCCTTGGCGGAATGTTTACAATTGTTTTTACAGTCCTGCCTCTCTGGGAATCAAAAATTGCGCAGGGTTCGTTTATTTTTGTCCGGGTTTTGACTAATAATACTCTTCGTCTGATTTTGATTTTTGCGACAGGTTCGGCCGGTATTCTTGGTGTCTTAGGTATGTTTTTCTACCGGCACAATAAATATTTTTACTGGATTACTTATTTTTCTGCTATTCTCTGCGGTTCATTGATTCTCTCTTATTTTGCTGGAAAAGTACTCAAAGATTATCAGGTAATGCGCCTGATAGTTTTTATTGATCCTTATGCAGATCCAAGAAGGGCCGGATGGAACATCATTCAGTCTAAAACGGCGATTGGTTCCGGAAACCTTCTGGGACGCGGATTTTTGCAGGGAACCCAGAGCCATTACCGGTTCCTTCCGGAGCAGAGTACGGACTTTATTTTCAGTATTCTTTCTGAAGAACTTGGGTTTGTCGGCTGCATGACGGTTTTCGCACTTTATTTTTTAATATTTGTACGTACTATTTTTATCATAAAAAATGCTTCAAATACGTTCGGTATGCTGATAGCAACAG
Organism: Treponema sp.; assembly: GCA_017395545.1. Classification (GTDB taxonomy): domain Bacteria; phylum Spirochaetota; class Spirochaetia; order Treponematales; family Treponemataceae; genus Treponema_D. The sequence goes on from JAFPUF010000041.1 coordinate 12,171, forward strand.
GTATTCTTGGAATGTTCGTATTCCATTTTATGATAAATGTCGGAATGGTTATGGGTATTATGCCGATTACCGGAATCCCGCTGCTGTTTTTGAGTTACGGCGGCTCATCGTTGTGGACCGCAATGATGTGTATGGGCCTCCTGATGAGCGTCGGTTCAAGAAAATTCGGCTTTTAAGTATAACTCATTGTAACTGAAATTCTTTTGGAATTGTTTCGGCTTCAGTTTTTACCGAATGACAGCTTGATTTCTTCAAGAAGTTCTCTTTTAAAATCAAACCACGAAGGAACCGTGATTTTTTTGAGCGGGCGGGGCGGTTTTGTATTGTCGGATTTCCCGGCTTCTTTTCGCTCAAGGTAATTTGAATAGAGTTTTTTGATTTTCTGTTTTCTTAGAAGTTTGCTTGAAAATGGCGTGTAAGGCGTGAGAATTTCCCTGAGAGGCTTTTTCTGTTCGTTAAAAAGATGCTCCGTAACTTTCATCGTGAAGAAAGCGTCCGCCCGGCTGTCGTGGAATTCCATTCCCTCTGTAGAAATTCCGAACTTTTCGACAAAAGCCCCAAGACCGCCCTTAAAATCGTAAATTTTTTCAAGAATGGTGTGAATGTCGTGGCAGTTGAAATCAATCAAGTCCAAATCGTAGCGCATGCATTCCGTGGAGATGGTAGCGACATCGTTCTGACAGCCGAATCCGAGCACGATACGGTTGCCTGTTTCCAGAAGAGCCTTGATTTTGTTGTAGTGCTCCGGGAATTTAGGATTATTGATGTAATCTTCCCGGGAATAGGCGAGCTTACATTTTGAGTCTTTTTTGAACAAATACCAGTCGAAAGGGGCAGCGGGATTCATCAATAAGTCGTCGGTCTCAATAACAGAAAAATTCTCGTCGCAAAGGACATATCCAAAAGAACAGATTTTACCGATTCCGTCAAAACAGTTAGCACATTCAATGTCAAAAAATAAGTAAGTCATAGGAAGAATTATAGCATTTTTCGAGGAATTTTTGCTATAATATTTAAACTCTGTGCCCTCTGTGGACTCAGTGAGGAATTTAATTTATGGATGAGATTGAACAGAAAAATATCGGTGTCCTTATCGATGCCGACAACACTCCGTGCAAGAAACTCCGTGCGATTTTGCAGGAGATTGCGGTTCACGGTCATATAATCACAAAACGGGCTTACGGAGACTTTTCGCTTCCGACCCTTAAAAACTGGAAAAACGAGCTTAACGACAACGCCATTATCCCGGTTCAGCAGTTCGCTTACACTCAGGGCAAGAATTCCAGCGACAGTGCGATGATTATCGATGCGATGGACTTGCTTTACACCGACAAATACGATGCGATTGCCCTCGTTACCAGCGACTCGGACTTCACGAAACTTGCAACCAGACTGCGTGAGAGCCAGATTTTTGTTTTCGGAGTAGGGCAGAAAAAAACGCCTCAGTCATTCATCAGCGCATGTGACGACTTCATTTACATTGAGAACCTTGTCGCTGAAGAAGAAGAGTCAAATCCTGAGGAAGATGCCGCATTCGCTGAGCAGAAACGAAAGAGCCACAAGGCCGCCGACAAGCCTAAGAAGAGTTTTTTGGGTATTTTGCGTAAGAATGCCAACGGTGAAGTTGCCATGAGCGACAGGCAGTTTCGTAAGATTTTCAAACTTTTGAATACAGCCTACGACAAATACGCCGACGAGACTGGCTGGGCAGATGTAAGCGCCGCAGGTTCGTTCTTTAAGCGGCAGGATCCAGGCTTCGACACTGTTGATTACGGATTCCGAAAGCTCACCGACTTAATAGAATACTTTGACGACGACTTTGAGATGAAAAAAGAATCTGGTTCGAGTCGCCGCCATGTCACTTTTTATTACCGCCCGCAGGAAAAATAGAAGCTGGAGAACGATGCTGTTCTCCTGCTCACTTTATTTTTTCTTTCCGAGGTAGGCTTCACGCACGGTCGGGTTCTCAAGAAGCTCCTTTCCGCTTCCCTGCATTACAATCGAGCCGGTCTCAAGAACATAGGCGATATCCGCAGTCTTGAGTGCCATGTTTGCGTTCTGCTCGACAAGAAGAATCGTGACACCTTTTTTGTTGATTTCACGGATAAGGTCAAAAATCAGCTGAACGATGAGAGGTGCAAGTCCGAGAGAAGGTTCGTCAAGCATAAGAATTTTCGGTCGGCTCATAAGGGCACGGCCAATCGCCAGCATCTGCTGTTCACCGCCTGAGAGAGTACCCGCAAACTGCCAGTGTCGTTCTTTTAGGCGAGGAAACATCTCATAAACCCATTCGAGGTCTTTCTGGATTACTTCCTTGTCGTTTCGGAGATAGGCTCCAATCATCAGATTTTCGAGAACAGTCAAATCTGAGAAAACATGACGGCCTTCCGGCGAGAGGGCGATTCCTTCCGCACAAATCTTGTTGATTGGATTCCAGATAAGCTCCTTGTTGTCGAGGCGGATTGAGCCTGACTGTGGTTTTACGAGACCTGAGATTGAGCGGAGAAGGGTTGATTTTCCGGCACCGTTGGCACCAATCAGAGTGACGATTTTTCCGTCCGGAACCTCGATATTTATGTTGCGGAGGGCTTTGATTCCTCCGTAAGAAACATTCAAATCATTGATTCTAAGCATACTAGTCCTCACTTTCTCCAAGATAAGCCGAAATGACTTTTGGATTGTTCTGAATCTCTTCCGGAGTTCCGTTTGCAATCAAGGATCCGAAGTTAAGCACATAAATCCGGTCAGAAATATCCATTACTAAATCCATGTGATGCTCAATCATCAATACCGTAAGATGGAATTCATCACGGATTCTTCGGATAAAGTCAGTAAGCTCGGCTGTTTCCTGCGGGTTCATGCCTGCGGCCGGCTCATCAAGCAAAAGGAAGGTTGGATTTGTGGCAAGAGCACGCGCAATTTCAAGCCGTCTCTGAAGTCCATAAGGAAGGCTCGTACAAAGCTCGTCACGAACTTCGTAGAGACCGAGGATTTTCAGAAGCTCGGCTGTTTCCTCTCGCTGTTTTTTTTCTTCTTTTCGGTTGAGACGGAAAGTAGCCGTAATGATGTTGCTCGTTCGCCTGAGGTGCTTCGCAATAAGAACATTGGTGAAGACGGTCTGACTTTTCCACAAGCGGATGTTCTGGAAAGTTCGAGCGATACCAAGCTTTGTGATTACATCCGGGGTAGGTTCAAGATGTTTCGTGAAGTCGCCTCGGTTTGAGCCTGCGTAGAGTTTTTTCATTTTTCCCCGTGGAAAATTTTCTACAATCTGGTTTCCGTTAAAATAGACCGCACCATTCGTAGGAGCGTAGACACCTGTGATGACATTGAAAGCAGTCGTTTTTCCGGCACCGTTCGGACCAATCAGAGAGACGATTTCGCCGTTGTTGACTTCAAGGGAAAGATTGTTCACAGCCACGACGCCACCGAACTGCATCGTGATATTTTTCATTTCAAGTACATGTTCTTCCATTTATTTTCCCTCCTTGAACTCAGGAGTTTTTCGGGCTTTTATTTTTTCTTTTATCGCCTTTAATCTTTTTATCATGCCGGCGACAGAGAATTCGTGCTCTCCCATGATTCCTTTCTGATAGAAAAGAACGATAAGCATGATGATTACTGAGAAAACGACTTTTCGGAAGCCCGGTCGCAAAATCTGAATCGGAAGAACATTGAGGTTCGCATTGTCGAGGAAGCGGAGCCACCATTCAGAACATGCGATGAACAAGAACGAAGCGATACAACTTCCAGTAACGCTTCCGATACCGCCGATTACGACGATAAGAAGAATCTCGTAGGTCATTGCAGACTTGAACTGACTTGCCTGAATCGTTGTCTGGAACATAGCCAGGAGTGCTCCCGAAATGCCAGCGAAGAAAGAGCTGATTGTAAATGAGAGCTGTTTGTGCTTTGCAAGGTTGATTCCCATTGCCTCTGCCGCAACCTCGTCGTCACGGATAGCCTTGAAAGCCCGCCCGTAAGTCGAGTTAATCAAAAGAAGAATCAGTGCGATACAAATTCCGCTGATCAAAAAATAAAACAGGGTAGAGCGGAAAACCGGATATTTTCGGAGCAAGTTAGAGCCGTTCGTAATTACACCAAGTTTGTCCCACTGGAAAAGTGCCCGGATAATCTCGGCAAAACCCAGCGTCGCAATCGCAAGGTAGTCAGACTTCAAGTGAAGGACAGGAAGACCAATCAGATATGCGAAGAATGCCGCCACGAGACCTGCAAGAATCAATGCGACGAAAACCGGAATCGTGAAATGAATCGCTCCACCGTCGAAATACTGATAGACCTGAGGTCTTGCTGAAAGAGGAATCGTGAAGATTGCGTAAGTGTATGCGCCCAAAAGCATGAATCCTGCCTGACCAAGACTGAAAAGGCCTGTGAAGCCGTTCAGAAGGTTCATTGAGACTGCAACGAGGGCATAAATCGCACCTTTTTTGAGGACAGTGAAGAGAATGTGAGTCGGAGGAACTACAGCCTCAAGAATCGCTATAGCAACGAAAAGGGCTGCAAGAAAGGCCCATGCTGTAAGCTGATATTTTTTGTTCTTTATGAAAGTAAGTTTGTTATTCATTTCAGCCCTCCGATTAAACCTTGTCCGTGACTTTTTCGCCGAAGAGACCGGTCGGCATGAACATAAGGACAGCAATCAAAAGAACGAAGGTGAAAGCGTCACTGAAAGTTGTGAGTCCAACGCCCTTGATGATGTTCTCGCAGATTCCGATTAAGAATGCGCCGATAACAGCCCCCGGAATTGAACCGATGCCACCGAAAACCGCCGCAACGAAAGCCTTTAAGCCCGGCATACCGCCGACTGTCGGTGTAACGCCCGGGTAGTTCGAGAAGAAAAGGATAGAACCGACCGCCGCAAGGAAGGAACCGATGATGAAGGTCGTACTGATTACCGAGTCGATTTTGATACCCATGAGCTGAGCAGTCTCGAAATCCTTTGAAACAGCCCTCATTGCCATACCGATTTTAGTGTGCTTGATAAGGTAAACAAGTCCTGCGACAAGAATTATAGTGAGGAATGGAGTGATGACAGTGACCCGCTTTGTGACGGCACCCATAATAGTGATTGAGTCGCTGATCCAGGGAATAGTCGGGTACTTTTTGAGAAGACCGCCAGTGAAGTAGAGGGCGATGTTCTGCAAAAGATAGCTCATTCCGATTGCACTAATCATAATTGACATTCGTGGGGCGGTGCGGAGAGGTTTGTAAGCCACACGCTCAACCGCAAATCCCAGAAGAACGGTGAGAATAATCGTGAGCGGAATCGAGACCCACAGCGGCATGAAAGTGTAGACCGAAATCATGATGAGACCAGCCGCCATAAAAACATCGCCGTGCGCAAAGTTGATAAGACGCAGGATTCCGTAGACCATCGTATACCCGATTGCGATAAGAGCATACTGACCGCCAGTAGAAATTCCCGCAAGAATGTAAGGAAGGTTGTTTTGTAAAGCGTTCATTACTTTTTCCTGATAAGAAATTTTTCTTTGTTATTATATATAAAAACAGGGATATGAAAAAGTAATTGAATGAGAAAAGCTTTAAAAAAATAAGAATTGCATTATGTAAGAAAATAATTTATCATTTTTTCATGCAAAAAAATCATTTTTCACAGTTCGCCGCTATTCTTGCGGTTTCTTTTGTAATGTTGGTTTCGGGATGCTCAAAGAAGCAGTCACAGGCAGATATTGAAGCTCAAATAGCTGCCAGAACCCGCTACATTGAGTCTGTAACTCCGCCGGTTATCGGACGGCTGACCCCTATAAGTGTAAAATTCACAAAGGATTCTGTCATTCCGCTTACAGAAGGAATTTCACTTTCTCCGAAAGTTCACGGCAACTGGGAATTTGATGGCTGCACGGCAACTTTCACGCCGGATAAACCTTACAAAGCCGGAAGCCGCATCATGCTGTCGGCGGATTGCGCCCGCCTTTTTGGAGCTGAATCCGGCATTGTTTTTAAGCAGGAATTTTCTGTCGGGCTTCCGAGCTATGCCGTTCAGTTTGACGAAGTCCGCTATGATGAAAGCACCGGCTCTTACCGGGTAACAGGAGCTGTTGTAACTGATATTCCTTCAAGCGAAAAAGAAGTCAGCAAGGCTCTTTCCGTTCGTTACGGACTTTCAAAGGCTCCTGTCACATGGCAGGAGAGTGACAGCGGAGAAAAATGGTTCTTTACGGTAGATAATATAAAAAGCGGAAGAATGGAAAAATCTCTCAGTTTCAGCTGGAAAGACAGGCTTACCACTGAGAAAAAGCGATTCTCACTTCCTCCACGCAAAGTTTTCGCCATATTGGATGTAAACACTGAAAAACAAAATACATTGCTCGTTAGTTTTTCAAAAACTCTCGATACTGCCCAGAACATATCTTCTTTCGTTCAGGCTGTAAGCGACACTGGGGCCATTGCAAAAAACATCAGCACGAATGTCCGCGGAAATGTCCTTTCCATATTCAGTGACAGTGGTTTTGAGCATATCAGAAGCGTATCGATTGCAAAAGGAATCAAGAGTTCCGACGGAATCCTTCTTGCTTCAGCAAAAGATGTAAAACTTTCAGAACGCTGGGATAAACCAGCCCTTCGTTTTATGAACGACAATGTAATTCTTCCTACTACTCAAGGCGCGGTCATTCCTATCGAAACCAGAAACCTTGCAGGCGTTCTGGTTCAGGTCTATGCAATCTACGACAGGACTATTCCTCAGTTCCTTCAGGAAAACGAACTTCCTGATACAGGCCGTCTTTACCGTGTCGGTGAGCCTGTCTGGGAGAAAAAACTCGCCTTCGACTGGAATCCGTCAATGCAGAACAAATATGTTGCCCGTGGTCTGGACATGAGCGAGCTGGTAAAAAAATACCCAGACGGAATGTTTCATGTCAGAATTACTTTCCGCCGCGATCAGATTAAATATGTCTGCAAAAACAATCACCCGGATTTCTCACATCTTCCTATGCCGGCTAATACGATTGAGCCGTATGAAGTTCCTGTACAGCATGAAAAGAGCAGCTGGGACTATTGGGAAAATGTAAAGTCAAAAGACCGCGACAATTATTATACATATGACGATGACCCTTGCCATCCTGCATTCTACATGCCAAGATATAACAGCAGCGTGCTTAAGAGCCGGAACGTGCTTATAAGCGACCTCGGAATTATGGCAAAGCGCGATACAAGCGGAAGCCTTTTTGTAACTGTCGCTGATTTAAGGACTGCAAAACCTGTGAGCGGTGCTCAGGTTGATCTCAGAACTTATGTCGGAACTTCATTTAAGAGTGCAAAAACTGATTCAAGCGGTTCTGTTTTCTTCCCTGATGCGGACAAAACTTATGTCGTAACTGCGAAACTTGGAAATCAGACAAGCTACCTTAAAATCGCAAGCTCGACATCACTTTCTACCAGCCACTTTGAAATCGGCGGAGAAAAGGCTGGTAACGGTGTAAAAGGTGCGATTTATGGCGAGCGCGGTGTATGGCGTCCTGGAGACAAACTTTTCCTTACATTCGTTCTGCAGGATTCTCTCAAATCTCTTCCGGCTTCAATCCCGGTTACATTTGAACTTCTGGATCCTCAGGGACGCGTTCTGGAAACTCAGTTCCTCTCACGTTCCGTCAACGGATTCTATCCTGTACAGACTTCAACCAAAAAAGATTCGCCGACCGGCTTGTATACGGCACGAGTTACAATCGGTGGAAAGAAATGGACAAAAATGCTGAGCGTGGAGACAGTAGTACCAAATCATCTCGATGTCCAGCTCTCATCTGCTGAAAAAATGCTCACAAGCGATACCAGCCATTTTACGCTCAAGGGAGCATGGCTGCATGGTGCTCCAACTCCTGATTACAAGGCTGATGTTTCTGTTACATTCAGTCCTGCCGAGACAAGCTTTGACGGCTTCAGCGAATATACATTCACAAGCCTGGGAACAGAAGTAGATCAGAGGCGTGAGGTTGTATGGGATGGCTGCCTTGATAAAAACAGTATTGCCGAGTTCTCGACAGAACTTGATGCAGGCCGGCGATTGCCGGGAAAATTGAAAGCTCATTTTACGAGCCGTATTTTTGAGCCTGCAGGCGGATTCTCTACACAGTCAAAGACATTTATCTATGCGCCTTATACCCGCTATGTTGGTATTAAACTCCCGAAAGGTGATGCTGCCCGAAATATGCTTCTTACTGACACAGATCACAATGTAGATGTTGCTTTGCTTCAGGCAGACGGTACGGCTGTAAAAAGCGCAAACCTTTCTTACAAGGTCTACAAAATTGACTGGAAGTGGTGGTGGGAGAAAGATGCTTACACGAGCGCAACCCACATTTCTTCAAGCTATTACAATACCGTTGCTTCCGGAAAAGTTGACATAAAGGACGGCCGTGGTTCATTCAAATTCCAGGTGAAGTATCCTGACTGGGGCCGGTATTATGTTGAAGTTTCAGATAACGGAGGCAGAAATGCTTCTCATGTCGCTGGAAAAATCGTTTATATCGACTGGCCGGGATGGGCTGGGCGTGCTCAGGAGGGTGGAACCGGAAGTGCGGCAATGATTCCGCTTACAGCAGGCAAAACTCTGTATACTACAGGTGAGTCTGCTGAGGTTACATTCACTTCCAATGAGGCTGCGACTGCTTATGTCACTATTGAAAAAGCTGGACGTATCATTAAGCAGCAGAAAATTGACACTAAAAAAGGCAGCAATGTCTATAAACTTCCTCTTACAGCTGAAATGTCACCGAATATTTATGTTCATGTGACATTGTTGCAGCCGCATTTGCAGACTGCGAACAGCCTTCCAATCCGGCTTTATGGCGTTATCCCTGTTCGCGTTGATAATCCTGCGACAAGGCTTTCGCCTGTAATTTCAGCGGAAGATCAGTTCGAGCCTAATAAAACAGCCCGCTTCACCGTTTCTGAAAAAGACGGCAGGGCTATGACTTATACTCTTGCCGTTGTTGATGAAGGTCTTCTTGGACTTACAAACTATCATGCACCAGATTTGCGTTCTGAATTCTACAAGAAAGAAGCGTCGGAAATCGAAAACTGGGATATCTACCGCTATGTAGTGAACGCATATACAGGAAAACTTGAGACTATCCTTGCAATTGGTGGTTCAGACGAAGTGGTTGACGACCGTGCAAGAAATGAAAACCGGTTTGCGCCTGTCGTACGCCATTTCGGACCATATACTCTTGCAGCCGGTGAAAATAAGACTACAGAATTCAATATGCCGTACTATGTAGGTGCGGTTCGGGCTGTTGTCGTTGCCGGCCTTGACGGAGCATACGGAAAAGCCGAAAAAACTGTGCCTGTAAAAAGTGAACTTATGGTACAGCCGACTGTTCCTAGAACTCTCGGAACGAACGAGCAGATTTCAATTCCTGTCACAGTGTTTAATGGTGGAACAACTAAGAAAACCGTAACCGTAACTCTCCGAAGCCGTGGTATCCTCAACTTGACAAAGACTCAGGAAGTCGATGTTGAAGCGGCTTCCAGCGCAGCGGTCACTTTCCCAATCGAAACAAAAGGTGCAGGTCACATTCTTTTTGAGACTACTGCAGCCGCAGGCTCAGCAAGCGCAAAATCTACAGTCAGCATGGAAGTTATGTCACGCGGTGTTCCTGTGACAAACAGAACCTTGTTTACTATAAAAAGTGGTGAATCTGTAACTGTCAGCGTTCCATCTGCATTTGAGCGGGGAAATACAAAGCTGATTGCAGAACTTTCTCCTTTGCCGCCTGTAGACCTTTCAGGCCGTCTCCAGTATTTGATTCAGTACCCGCATGGTTGTATCGAGCAGATAACTTCAGGCGGATTCCCTCAGTTGTTCCTGCCGGAGTTCCAGAAACTCAGCTCAGCAGAAATCAACAAAATAAAAGAGAATGTAATGTCGGTATTTGATCGTTACCCGACTTATCAGACAGCAAGCGGTGCTATGGGATACTGGCCTGGAAATCAGGAGCCTCACGCATGGGGAACCTGCTATGCCGTACATTTTATGACTCTCGCGAAACAGCAGGGATATTCAGTTCCTTCTGCCGTTTATAATCCTGCCCTTGAATGGCTTAGGGATTCTGCGGCTTATTGGACAGAACGCAATAGTGACAGTTCAGAAATCCAGGCATACCGGCTGTTTGTTCTTGCTCTTGCCGGAAAACCCGATATCGGTGCGATGAACCGTCTTGAAAGCATAAAAAATTATAGTAGTGAATCTTCGCTCCTTGCCGCAGCTTATGCCCTTGCAGGAAGAAAACTGGATGCAAAGAAACTCTGTACAGCTCCAGGCGGATCTAAATCATGGCGAAGTACAGGCGGAAGTTTCGGTTCAAGCATTCGGGACCTTGCCGTTTATATGGTTTCCTGTAACTACGCTGGTTTGACTTCAGATGCTGCCACAGCGGCAAAGACTCTTGCCGAGCGGCTTTCAAGCGGAGACTGGATGAGCACTCAGGAAACCGCATGGTCACTTTATGCTCTGCTTCCGTTCTACAGCCAGCAGAAAACTTACGGGGCTTCAAGCTATTCTATCAGCGCAAACGGAACAGAAAAATCTGGTCAGCTTGATTCAAACTGTGCAGTTGTTTCTCTTCCGTTCAACGGAAAATTGTTTAATCAGACTGCCGTCGTCACAAATACAGGAAAAAGTGTTCTGTATGGAACTCTCTCTGCAAGCGGCATGACAATTCCAGGAACAGAAAAAGAAGAAAGCAGTGGTCTTTCTCTTAGGGTTGATGGTCTGGACGAACTTAAGAATGCTGCTGCCGGAGAAACCGTAGCAATTACTGTCAGAGTAGAGAACCACACAGGAAAGGACGTTGATAATATTGCGCTGACAGTTCCGATTGGAACATGTCTTGAAGTTGCTAATGACAGGCTTTCAAGCGGTGAAGAAAGTCAGAGTAGTTTCGCATATCAGGATATCCGTGATGAAGCCGTATACACTTATTTTAAACTGAATGACTCAGACAGTTGGAGAGAATCTAAGTCCGCCAGATTTAATTTCTACGTGACTGTCGCATACAGCGGAAACTACTACATTCCTGCAATCCATGCCGAAGCCATGTACGATAATGATATTCGTGCAACAGTTCCTGGTCTTCAGGCAAAAGCGGAAGTCCGCAAGGTATCGGATAAGTGATCGGAAAATTGCTGGAAACCGCAAAGCGGAGACGGCGCATTCTTGCTTTATTGATTCTGCTCATTCTTGCCGTCACCGTTGCTACATTTGCAATTCCAGCAGCAATTATTTCAGGGGCTTCTCCATGTTCTTACGCTCTTTATGCTGCTGATGGGACGCTCCTTGGAGCACAGGTCGCCTCTGACGGCCAGTGGCGTTTTGAGTCTTCCAGAGTTCCTGAAAAATTTGCCGAAGCCATAATCACTTTTGAGGACAAACGTTTTTATTGGCATCCCGGCGTTGATATTTTTTCTATTGTCCGGGCATTTCGTGAAAATAACGCTTCTGGAACTATTGTTTCCGGAGGCTCAACCATTACCATGCAGACCGTTCGGCTTCTGGAACATTATCCGCCACGCACTTACAGGCAGAAATTTCATGAGGCTGTTGCCGCTGTTTTTTTTGAGCTTCGTTTCACCAAAAAACATATTTTAGAGCTTTATTCTGCAAATGCTCCGTTCGGCGGAAATGTCGTGGGGCTGGAAGCCGCAAGCTGGAGATATTTTGCCCGTCCTCCGACCGCATTGAGCTGGGCAGAAGCTGCCACACTTGCCGTTCTTCCAAATCAACCATCTCTTGTCTATCCGGGTGCTAACAGTGAAATTCTACTTTCTAAACGGAATTTCCTTCTTGCCCGGCTTTTTGAGCGCGGAAAAATCACGGCAGATGAGTATGAACGCTCACTTCTGGAGCCTCTGCCTGGAAAGCCTTATCCTCTTCCTTCATTGAGCCGTCATTACCTTGAATATTTGAAACTGACTCACAAGGGACAGCGAAGTACGACTTTCAGGACAAAACTGAATTCTGCCATGCAGCAGAATGCCACACGAACTCTTGAGGCGTGGTCGCTTTCGTTCAGCAGAAGCGGAATCAATAATGCCGCCGCCCTTATCCTTGATACCCGGACTCTGGATGTTCTTGCTTACTGCGCAAATACTGGCAGCGAGCGCAATGCTGACACAAGCGCAGTTGATATGATTCAGTCCAGAAGAAGTTCAGGAAGCATCTTGAAGCCTTTTTTGTTTGCCGCCATGCTTGATTCTGGTTCTCTTCTTCCTGAGCAGCTGGTCATAGATATTCCAACCAGAATCGGAAATTACAGTCCTGACAATAATATTCCGAAATATTCGGGCGCTCTACCTGCAAGCGAGGCTCTTTCCCGTTCACTGAATATTCCTGCAATCCGTGAACTGCGCGAGTACGGAATCACAGCTTTCCTTGATATTCTGCGTAAGTGCGGATTTACAACTCTCAATCGTTCCAGCGATGATTATGGCCTGCCGCTTATCCTTGGAGGCGGAGAAATCACCTTATGGGAGGCAGCCCGAGCTTATTCTAAAATGATGCAGAGCGCCCTTGGCTCTCTAAAGGACAGAAATTTCCCGATAAGCCGGGGAAGTGCATATCTTACTCTTACGGCTCTTTCAGAAGGTGTTCGGCCTGATGAGGAAGCCGCCTGGCAGACTTTTGCGAATGCCCGCCGTATTGCATGGAAAACCGGAACGTCAAACGGAAACCGTGACGCATGGGCAATTGGTGTGACTGCAGAATATACAGTCGCAGTCTGGGTCGGAAATGCTACAGGAGGAGGAACGCCAGACTTAAAAAGTGTTTCTACTGCGGCTCCTGTACTTTTTGATTTATATAAGAGTCTTCCCCGTTCGTCATGGATTCCTTTTCCGGAAAATGAGCTTAAAAGTGTGACTGTCTGTGCAAAAAGCGGTTATGCTTCTGGGATTGACTGTACCGGCACAAAAGAAACTTTTCGTCCGCGGCGCGCTCCTTTAAGTCCTGTCTGTCCTTACTGCAGGAAGGTTTCGCTCACTAATGACGGACGGTATCAGGCAACTGTAGACGATTTAATCGGTGAGAAGGCCGGAATATATGACGGAACGATGCCGATGGTTGAAAGCCGTTTTGTTCTTCCGCCTTCTATTGAATACTGGTTCAAGCGGGCTAATTTCAGCTACCGGACTCTGCCTGATTTTGTTCCATGGCATAAAAGTGCAGAAATTCAGGAACTGTCGCTGATTTTCCCTGAAGCCGGGGCAAGAATAATCATTCCGACTGAAATAGACGGCAGCCCTGGAAGCATGGTCATGCAGGCGGCGACTAGAAATATTGATACGGTTGTTTACTGGGACATCGACGGAACTTATCTCGGCTGTACTGAAAACCGGCATGAAATTGCGGCTCATCCGCGTGCCGGCAATCATATTCTTACTGTAACCGACAGCCATGGAAGCCGTATACAGAGACATTTTACAGTTCTCGATACGGCAGATTAACAACGGGGATGAAATCTGATATACTAATCCGGTTTAAAATACTTTGCGTAGTATCTGATGGAGGTTTTTATGATAAAACGCAATTCCGTGCGCGATGTAATTGTTTCGGGCATGCTGATATTAATGACTGCGACAATGCTTGCTGGCTGCAACAAAAAGAAAACTGTTGAAACAGTTGTCACAGAAAACAAAGAGTCAGTCAGCTCAAACTCAATTACAAACAAAACACGTATTTTACAATCTCAGATTGTGCTTTACGGTGATAACGAAGGACATAACACGCCTCTGTATAAAGAAGACTCAAATGGAAACATGATTTTGGCCGCTGAAGCCATCCCTGGTGACGAAATCGATGTTTATGAAAGCCTTGAATCATCTTTAGAATTCGAAGTCAGAAATGCAGCCCGTCTTCTTTCCAACGGCAATGGAGAAATGCTTGATTTCGTTCATGTACGCTACTATGACAAAGAATACTGGACTCTTCCGGTTTATATTACGAATCTGGAAGATTTGAAAGCTGCTGTCGTTACAGAAGACACATTAATATATTCATCAACAGATCTGGATAAGGCAAAAACTTACGAAGTAGAAAAAGGTACTTTTGTGGCCGGAGACAGATACAAAACAGTTGAAGGAATCAGTTATATGTGTGTTTTCTATTATGACTGGACTACTCCATACGGAAAAAAAGGGTACATAAAAAAGGATATGCTCAAAGATCAAAAAAAGGATGTTCTTGCGGCTCAGGTCGAACGAAAATTTGCGCAGACAAAAAATCTGGATTCTTTCGTCCGTGACGAAGTGACTGAATTGCTGCAGGATTACACTGAACTATAAGGTTAGGAAGAGACTATTATGAAAAAGATTTTTGCATTTATTTCTGTCGCAGTGCTTGCCCTATTAAGTGTATACGCAAAAGAAAGTGTTGTCGTGCTGCGAGCCAAATCTGCACTCTATGAGGCAATCGATTCTCAGACAGTTAAATTCTCAGATGATATTTATGCAGGTACAATTCTTGACAAGCAGAGTAATGATGTAATTACAATGAATATTTATTCTCAGGGAATAACTGGAGGAGGCACAGATTTCTACGCTGTAAGTTATGAGGGAAAAGACTACTTTATTCCGGCCTGTGACAGTGCTGCTGTCGGAAGCGTGAAAAATGTCGGCATCCTCACGACAAATTCCGTTCTGTTCGAAAATCCGCATCCGGCTTTCTTCAAGAACTCATGGCTTGCGGCAACTACGATTGTCGTTATCCTTGATACGCCCAATAAAACTTTTTCCGAAGTCATGTTTTTTGACGCACACGATGATGCGCGAGACACAAAATATGTTCAGACTTCGAAAATCTCCAAAAACACAGACGATATAAAGGCAATCCAGCTTCTTGAAAAAGCTCGCGAAACTGAAGATAAGGATCTGCAGAAGACTTTGCTCGATGATGCTTCTAAAACTGTCTGTTCTGGAAGCGGAAAACTGACAGGTTATGTCAATTCAGAATTGAATAAAATCCTTGGTGTAAGTTCATTCAGTGATGATGATATTATTCAAGTCGATGAATTTATTACATATGTTTCTACAGCGGACGGCGCAATAGTAAACTTGCTCTCACTTCCAGGAACGGCAGGCGATAAAGTAGCTCAGGTTGAGAATGGCTGGGAATGCACAGTAACTCTCGCTACCGAATCAAAGGAAACTATCGGAGATGTTACTGCCAGCTGGTACTATGTCTCAAACGGCGAGCTTGAAGGCTGGGTATTCGGCGGTTATTTAAAGGACAATAATTAAAATAACAGCGACAGGTACAAAAAAAACGGTTTCCGCCGCCGGAAACCGTTTTTTTTATGCTGATAAATTATATTTATTATTTAACAGACTGCTGTGCAACGAAGTCCCATTTTCCGGTTTCGTTGTTGACTTTCTTGACATAAGCTACATCGCGTACAGCGTCGCCTGTCTGGTCGAAAGCGATTGCGCCTGAAACGCCATTGTATTTTACGCCAGGAAGAGCTTTGATGACATCAGCGCTTTTTGTGCTTCCGGCAGCCTTGAGTGCTTCGAGGGCAGTGTAGTAAGCGTCAAAGCCCATTGCAGAAACTGCTGCAATCTCGTCGTCACCACCGTTGTTTGTTTTTGCAGTTGCGTCTGAGTTGAGGTAGCCACGGAATCCGTTGACGAATTCTGTGACCTGAGAATCTGTAGAACCTTCAACGAAGAATGTTGTAACATAGAGCTGAACATTTGTTCCTTTTGCCTGTGCGAGAACGACGTTTGAGTCCCATGTGTCGCCAGCGAGGATTGGGAATGAGAGCCCCTGTGTGTTAGCCTGTTCGATGATGAGGGCCGCAGCTTCGATTGAAACCGGGCTGAAGAATACGTCTGCACCGACTTTTTTTTGCGTTTGCAACATAAGCTGCGAAGTCTGAAGTGCCGTCCGGGAATGTTTCCTCAACGATTTCGCCGCCGAGTTTTTTGAAAGCCTCAACGAAATATTTTACGAGACCGCCTGAGTAGTCATCGCCGAGTTTTGAAAGACAATATGCTTTTTTTGCTGAGAATTTTTCTGCAGCGAGGTTAGCGAGAACTGTTCCCTGGAACGGGTCGAGGAAGCAGATTCGGAAATAGTGGTCGTTGCCCAATGTGACCTGCGGGTTTGTACAGGTGATGCCGATTGCAGGAACCTGTGCGGCTGCGAAAGTGTCGCTTGCAGCGATTGAGACACCAGAACCGTAAGAACCGAGAACAACAGAAACGCCTTTTGAAATCAATTCTGAAGCAGCAGTAACGGCCTTATCGTTTGAAGACTCGTTATCGACGATTTCAAGCTGAACCTTGTATTCTTTTCCGCCGATTGTGACTGTCGGAGTCAAAGAATTTGCATACTGAACGCCAAGGGTTTCCTGTTTTCCGCCGGCACCGTTGTCACCTGATGCAGGTTCGAAAACACCGATTTTGACTACAGCAGCCTTGTCGCCGCCGCAGGAAACGAAACCAAGGGCAAGAAGTGCCCCGCACAAAGAAAGTAATACTTTTTTCATTTGTATTTTCCTCTTTTAAGATAAAAATTACTAAAAAATATATCAAAAAAAAGGTTTGTGTGGAAGAGCGTTTCTTTTAATAAAAACGTAACAGCGCTCAAAAAACACTTCCTGCCCGGATGATTGTTTATTTTGCCCTGGATACGATAATTCCGGCTGCTTCTACAGTTTTTGTATCTGTGTCAAATTTTTTAACTGCAATCCAGTCTCCGGCCTTTAATTCTTCAAGTTTTAATGTGTCTGGAGCGGGGAGTGATTTATTTGTGCAGTTCGGATTTCCGCACTGGCATGGATTACCGGTAGGAAGATCAAAACTTCCGGTTCTCGTGAAAGGATTGACATGAATTTTTGTCTCATTTCCGTCTGCGTCTTTCAGGGTGATGAGCTGTTTTTCGGTGTCGACTGAGCTTATGGTTCCGAGATAATCGAATTTCTGCGGCCCGCCCGGAAATCCCTGGTGCATCGGATGTTTTTGCATCTGAAAATCAAAATTCTTAGGATCAAAACTTCTTTCAGAATTTTCTGATGAAGGATGACCGTAAGGATTCTGTTTTGCTTTTGCAAAAGCTGACGATGTGCCGAGACCAAAGACCAGTGCCGTAACGGCAACTGCAGTAAACAGTGATTTTTTCATGATGTGCTCCTTGTTCCGGAAAATTCCGGATTATTATGTGATTTGCCAGTTCATAACTGACAGTACAGACTTTAGCAGTTTCCGTTTTCTGATACATTAAAGACAAATTAAGCAAAGATGAAAGAATTTTAAGAAAACTTTTTGCGTTTGTTAATTAAAGAATTCTTTTCTTGTGATACAATGTCCGTGTGAAAAAAAATGTGCATTTTCTTTTTTACAAATCAGGTTTAAGAAATCTCTTTTTTATTGCTGTTCTCTTTATTGCCGGCTCATTTCCTTTGTCAGCGCAGAATTCTGATTCTGAAGAATTCGATGTCCCCCACAAAATGCTTCCGCCTCCGTTCCACAGGCCTCCTGAAGATATAATGAACCTTAACGGACGGAAAATGCAGAGGCATAACGGAGATTTCAGAATTATCGGGGTCAAAACCGATTTAAGCGAAGATGTCCTCAATATCTCGGTTTTTTTTAATGATTCTGTGGATACAGATTCCGTTTCCGAAAGAAATATTATTCTGGACGGCAGGCCTCTCCCGCAGTTTTCAGAAATTTTATTCAATAAAAGAAGAGGAATGATGCGTTTTTCTGTTAAAAATGAGCTTTCAGAAAATAAAACGCAATTCTCCCTTAAAATCATCGGAATAAGTTCCTTTGACGGAAGAAAACTGGTTCCGTTTGAGACCGACAAGCTTGAGGCGAATGTATTTCTTAAGATTCACAGAAAAGACGGAAAACCTGAAAAAATGGAGGCTCCATGGCAAAAATCCTTATAATCGAAGACGATAAAGAACTCTCACACCTTATGGAACTTGAACTTTCTCATGAAGGTTTTTCTACAGAAGTTGCGGCTGACGGAAGGGAAGGCCTGGAAAAAATACAAACCGGAAAGCCAGACCTTCTTCTCCTGGATGTGATGCTTCCAAGACTGAGCGGACTCGAAATTCTGCGAAAGATTCGCACTGACATGAAAACAGACCTGCCCGTAATTCTGGTGACTGCAAGGGGAGAAATGATTGATAAGGTTGACGGCCTGAACAGCGGGGCGGACGATTATATAACGAAGCCTTTCAAAATAGAAGAACTCCTGGCCAGAATGAATGCAGTTTTGCGCAGGTTTCAGAAAACTTCAGGAAAACAGGGAAATGTGATACTGAACAATGGCGGAATTCAGATGAAAGCGGACGAAATGAAAGTCAGTTTTGAAAATAAGCAGGTGGAACTTTCAAAAAACGAATTCCTGCTTTTAAAATATTTTCTCGAAAATACAGGAAAAATCCTCAGCCGTGACGATATTATCAAAACTGTCTGGGGAGAAGATTATTACATCGAAGAAAACAGCGTTGACGTTTATGTAAGGCATCTGCGCTCAAAATTCGGAGACAGCATAATCAAGACTGTGCGCGGAATGGGCTACATAATGCAGGAGTGTGGAGTGTGATGAAAAACGCCAGCTTTCAGCGAAACATAAAAAAAACTTCTCCATCTGTTTTGCTTTCCCTTTCTGTCAGATTCATGCTGCTTCTTGCCTTTGCGATGCTTTCGCTTTCGGCTCTTTTTGTATCACTTCTCCGTTTTGCGGTAACTCAGAAACAGAATCGGGAGCTTGAGTCCGGCATTTCGCTGATTTCTTCTGCAATTTTGAATGACAGGACTGACGAACTTGATTTTCTGAATCTCCCTTACTATATCACATACACGGTTTATGAAACTGAGACTCAGAATGTTCTTGCTACAAATGATTCCCTTCTTCCGCTCCTGGACTCTGACGGCAAAAAACTTGTTTATTTTGAAAAGAATTATTTTACAGACGGAGATTTACATATACGCTGTCTCACCCGAAAAATTGAGAAGAGCGGCCTGTTTCTTACGGTTGAGTGTGCCGTTGACATTGCGAATGATTCTGCCTCAAAAATGATTTCGGCTCTTCCAAGTCTTCTTGCAATTGCGTTTTTTCCTGTGCTGATTCTTTCTTTTGCGCTTTCATTTTTGATTTCCCGAAGTACGATAAAGGCTTTTAATAAACTTCGCGAGGATTATGACAGGGAGAGGGCTTTTACGAGCAATGTGAGCCATGAACTGAAGACTCCGCTTTCAATCATTGACGGACACGCGAATCTTTTGAAACGCTGGGGAAAAAATGATCCGGCTCAGCTTGATGACTCAATTGAGGCGATTCTGCGGGAAACCGGGAATATGAACCGTATAGTTACGACTCTGCTCGAAATTGCCAGAATTGAGAACGGAAAAATAAAAATCGAGAAAAACAGATTCTTCCTGAAAGATTTTTTTATTGGCCTGAGGGATGAATTTAAGATTACATATCCGGAACTGAGTTTTGAAATTGCTGACGAGAATTATCTGGAAATTGAGACAGATGTGCAGAAACTTCACCAGGTTTTTACTGTGATTCTGGCAAACAGTATAAAATTCGCCGGGAAGAATTGCACAATTACCCTTGCTGCCCGGAAATCTGGAGATAAAATTGAGCTTTCGGCCTCTGACAACGGCACAGGCTTTTCTGATGCTGTGCTTCCCCATGTTTTTGAGAGATTTTACAAGGGGGATGAGTCTCACAACAGAAATGAGGGCGGGGCAGGACTCGGGCTTTCGATTGCAAGAACTCTTGTTTTAGCTCTTGGAGGTTCAATCGAAGCCCGGAATTCCCCTTACGGCGGGGCTGTCCTGAAAATTTTGCTTCCGTCTACTTAATCGTATACAAGATTCCGCCCGTTCTTCCGAATACTTCCGGCTCGTACATACATTCAGCGTTTGCCGGAGGTGTCGGGAATACGCCCCTTCTTACCGCCCTGAACTTAAACTCTGCCGTAGTCTTTCCTTTTCCGAAACTGTCCCAGAAGAACTGAATCTCAGAATTGTAAATTGCCTGATTGCTCATGTAGTGGTCGCCTCCGTAGAAGTAACCTTCGTAATCATCGTAGTCGTCAGAGTATCTTCCGTTTCCGCTTGCGTTATCGGCTGAATCCGCTCTTGTCACAAATGTTGCGTCAAGAATCTCGGCTCCGCTCGGAACTGGTGCTCTGAGAGCTATGTAATCACGGTCGTAACTTGAAGAGAGCGTGAGCTTTACTTTGTAGGTTTTTCCGCTTTCAAGCTCAATGTTCGTGTTGTCTCCGTTTGGCCTGATTTCTTCTCCTGTAGAATTGTCGAAAAGCTGCATTACGATTCCCAGTCCTGCATCGCGCGGAGTCTGAAGTTCTTCTGGAATTGCATAGCGCATCGTTGTCGTGTAATAAAGCGAGCCTTTTCCTTTCTTTGTGAATTCCAGAGGAATCTCCGCATCTTTTTTGCTTCCTGCGATTTTTGCATTCCCAAACGGAACTGTCACGGTGACAGGTTTTGCCGCTGCTCCCTTAAACTCGCCTTTTGCGAATTCTTTTTTGTCGAAGAGGGCAGTGGCATTAAGGTTCGTTTTGTCGAGATTGTTTGTCTTTATGACAGTGTAAATCGCTTCGAGAACCCGGGATGTCGTTGCCGTGTTCTGCCAGTAGCCGGCCTTTTGATTTCCCAGAAGTGAGTAGATGAGCCTTGTGTTCATTTCGTCATCTTTATTAAGCTGAGTGAAAAGTTCAAGCGTGAGCGCAAGATTCTCCGCTTCGTCTCCGTAATAAGCGTAAGCCCATGCCGGAGCGTCCGGGTTCGTTATATCGACTCCCCGTGTCGTCGGCCTCATGTAAGTGCGGATGATTTTTGCCGCTTCTTTTGCCTGTGCAGAATCTTTTCCGAGATTTTCAAAGCCCGCAAGTCCTGCGAGTGAAAGAACTGCAATATCCTGCCTTTCTTTCTGAATAAGTGAATTGAGCCTGCTTTGAGAAATTGCCTCTCCGTTCAGAGCCTGGGCATAGTAAATGTAAGCCTTTTCGTAATCTGAAAGACCGTTCCTGCGTGATTTATTCAGTTCGCTGTCGAGGTAAGAAAGAAGTTTTCCAATGTCGATTGAAAGTTCTTTTTCCTTGTAGCCCCGTTTGAGAGCGAGAGCGTAAATGTGTGCGATTCTCGTTGAAACGAAGAGGTTTGAGTATTTTGAAGTCGGCCAGTAACCAAAGCCACCGTCGTCATGCTGGCAGTTTTTCCAGTCTTTGAAGTATGACTTAACGCATTTGTGAATGTCCGTTACTTCGCTTTCGAGATTAAAGACATCGATGTAGTCTTCAAAAATTACGAGCGGGAGAACCTTTGAACTCTGCTGCTCAAGACATCCGTAAGGATACTCAAAAAGATATTTGACTGCTTCACCGAGTAAGCCGAGGCGGGTTGCGTCAAGGGTGACTGAAAGAGAGCCGTTCATGTCTTTTGCGTAAGACGGAATTACAACCCTCTCGACGCCTGAGTCTTCTTTTTCTGAAAGCTGGCCGGTTGTGGTTACGGTCTCAAAGATGTACGGTCGCTCGATTTTGAGAGGTGCGACAAGGCGTTCGTTCAGAATATCGCTCTTAATCGTGAATTCAAGAGTGACGAGTCCTGCTTTTTCGGCCGCAAGGTCAAAGTAGACTGTGGTGTTTGCTCCGCTTGGAACTTTCACAGTGTGCTCTGATTTTCCGTCAACAAAAGCCTTTCCGTCTTTGAGTGTGATTCCGTTTTCTTCGGCTTTAGCCTTGTCGTTCTCACGCATTTTGAGGGAGACTGTTACTTCGTGTGTTTTGTCGTCAAGATTCGTGAGAAGAACTCCAAGCTCTGCCGTATCGCGCTCCCTGAGTTCCCTCGGGAGAACCTGCTGAACATTAATCGGATTCTGAACCGCAATTTCGTCTTCCTGAAGTGCAAGAAGCTCTCCGTTTACGCCGAATGCGGTGATTCTGTATGTTGTGAGCGTGTCCGGC
The DNA here is from genome assembly GCA_017395545.1 of Treponema sp. Taxonomy (GTDB): domain Bacteria; phylum Spirochaetota; class Spirochaetia; order Treponematales; family Treponemataceae; genus Treponema_D. Next base: position 34,163 of record JAFPUF010000041.1, read on the forward strand.
AATTTGAAGCGTGCTGTGACTTTTCCGTTTTCATCGGTCTTAAGCATTGGCTCGAAAACTGCGGTCGGATTGAAATCGCTGCGTTCATTCATCTTTTCGTCTTCGCCTGAGTCGCCGCCTTTAAGATTTTTGACTTCGTAGGTGACAGGATCCATCAGGTATGAGCGGGAGTCGCCGCCCCAGACTTTGAGAGGGAAATTCGATGTGTTATAGAAAAATTTAATTGGATCCGGAACATGGTAGTTAATCAAGTCCAGAACGCCGCGGTCAACCGCCATCAAAGTGAGTTCTGCGTTTGCAAGCGGTCTTCCGCCTTTTGTGGCTGTTAAAGTGACTTCAGCTTCTTCGCCAGGTCTGTAAGAAGGCTTTGAGCTCTCAACTTTTACCGTGAATGATTTTACCCTCGGATTTACGAAAACCTGTGCCGCACCGTAGAAACCTTTCGGCTTGTCGAGGTCTGTTTCGCCGTACTCGTGTTTCGGCTCTCCCTGCCGCACCGAATAAGAAGAAATCGAGACATAGAAGACCGGAACATAGTTTCTTGCGACCGGAATGTCGATTACATGAATGTTTCCTTCGAGATGGCGTACTTCTTCCGTGAAAATGCCTTCCCGTTCCACAGTGATAAGATAATTTCCTTCAGGAAGGGAACTTTCAAGCAGAATATGTGCCGTTTCGCCCGAATTGTACATATTCTTGTCCGGGGTAAGTTTAAGGGCTGTGGCATCATCCTGATACCATGAAGCTTTTCCGCTTCCCGTTACGAAAAATTCGTATTCTGTTATGACTGTCCGTCCCTGTTTGTCGCTTGCGGAAAGCTGAATCTTGTGATAGCCGGGCTCTTTCGGCGTGACAGTAATTTTTCCGTTTGCAGAAAGATTTACGCTCTCTTCGCTTTCAAGAACATCGGTCTTTTCGTAGCGGCTGTAAATGTCTGAGATTCCCTGCTGCTGAACAAGAGACCATTCTTCACGAGTGAGCTTAACATCAATTTTTTTACCGTTTCCAGCGAGAAGGGCAGAGGTCTTTTCGTTTGGAACTGCTTTTCCTGTCGTGTCGGCCATCTTATAAGTGAATGTGAGTTTCTCGCCTTTTTTTGCGAATGCCGACTTCATTTCGGGTTTTGAAAGACCAATATAATAGTTTGCGGGATGAACGATTGCAGCGCCCGAAGCTGAAACCTGCTGGTTTGAGACATCTGTGACGTCTGCGCTGACTCTGTAGCGGTATGGAGCGCCCTTAATTGATGAACCGGATGTTTCGCATGAAAGAATTGCGTTTCCGGCCGCATCCAGCGTTCCCTCGTCTTCGCGGATATGATTTCTGCCTTCGCTTGTATTTTTCGGACCGAACGTATACTGCCTGAATTCAGGTTCACTGCTTGTAAAATACCACGGCTCGCGGAACCAGTTTGTCTCATATTTTGCGCCTGTAAAGGAACCTCCTGCAAGATAGCTTGCCGCAAGGGAAGCCTGAATTTTTTCGCCCGAAATCACAGGGGTTTTTGGAAGGGAAACTCCAGTCTGGAATTTCAGCCTTTCAAAATAGGCTACATTGATTGTTACAGTTTTTATTTTTCCGCTTTTTCCCCAGCGTTTGTATTCAATATTGTAGATTCCAGGTTCTAAGTCTTCAGGAATTGTAAAAGAACCGTAGAAACCGCCGTTTTCGCTTGTTTTTCCGTCAAGACTGCCGAATACTTTCGCGTCCCTCCATGCGTTTTCTTTCAGTTCGACAGTATAATCTCCTTCGTAAGGAACAAAACTTCCAAGAATCTGGTCGCGGTCGATTCCCCGGAAAGAAACTGTCTCGCCAGGCTTGTAAAGTCCGCGGTCACTGAACATAAAAATTCGTGGCAGTGCTTCAATTTTTCTCGGAACACGGGAATAAGAATAGATTCCTGACCTCCATGGAGAATGAGATTCCGGCTCAAAAAGAATTTTATCATCATCTTTTGAGACCAGAATTACAGGAGTTGCCCAGTAATCATCATTATAGACAGTTTGAATTTCATCCTGAGGAATTTCAATTACAGCCAGTCCTGTTTTATCCGTTACCGCTGAAAGTCCGTTTTTTTCGATTGTATTCGTATCTGCGGAGGCTTTTCTGTATGCCCAGACTTTTGCCCCTTCTACAGGTTTTCCGTCTGAAAGCTGAGTGACCATCGCTGCGATTCTGTTCATACCGTAGCGCACCGTAACACCGAGATTTGTTACCTGAATGCTCGTTGCGTTTGTCGTCCAGTAAGATTTATCAGAATTCCATCTTGTCGGTTTTCGAGGAATTTCGGCTGCGGCATAAAAATCAACCCAGCCGTATTTTCCTGTGAGTTTTTCGTCGAGATTTACGATTTCGAAGATTCGCTCGTCACGAGGCTCAATTTTAAGAGGTGTCTTTACATCGGAATTCGAGTCTGCAAAAATGTATTCTTTGATTTTTTCTTTTTTATTGATTGAGTACGGCTGGTCAGAAGCTTCCAGTAAATATGCGCCGCTTGCGATATTCTGGTATTCAAACACCATTCTGTGGGGAAACTGTGCTTCAAGCATTTTTACCCCGCGGTCAGTAAACTGAACCCTGCTTTCTGCTCCAGGCACGCTGATTGAGATTATGATTGAGTCATCTGTATCTTTACTGTAAGTGTTCAGATTCTGGCCGTAAATATCTTTCAGTTTATCCGTGATTTTAATCGTGTAATTGGAATGAAATGTGACCGGAAGTCCATAGACTTTGAGAGTCGAGCCGCTTATTTCAAAATTATCTTTTCCGAACGGGAACAGTTCTCCTTTATCATTTCTTGCAGAAACTGCGCTTAAGACGGATTTTTCGTCTACAGGATGTGAGAAAATGATTCTGACAGGATTAGTGTATTTTCCGTATGTGTGGCCTTCATCGTTATATTCATAAACGAACGGCGTGAGCGTGTGAAATTCCTGGTCATTCTCAACATTTAGGATACCAAGTCTGACAGTTTCATCAAAAGGTATGTCTTCTGTCCATGCGTAAGTTACGGTGTCAATTGTTTCCTGTTTTATGGTGAAAGGAACATCAGGCCCTTCTTTGCCACCGTAAGAAATATATGATATGTCTTTGAGTTCTTCTGCTTTTACAGGATAATTGAACTGAACACGGAGCTCTTTTGCAAACTCAGGCGGAACATTGTTCCGGTCAACCCATTTGTTTTTTGAATATCCGGGGGCGCTCCAGATGATTTTGAGTCCGGCTGCCTCCGTTATGAATTCCCTCTCCCCGGAAATTGTTTTTCCGCTCAGAGACTTTGCGTTTTCAGAAATCGAAATTGTGTAGACCTGAAGCGGGTTAATGGCCTCCGTTGTGTCGAAAGAAAGAAGACTTGTGCCGTTCCACCGGAAAACACCTTTAACGGGCGGTTCAATTTTTAAGAATTCACTTGCGTCTGTCTGCTGGTTTAGGGCGGACAGAGAGACTACAGGCTCAGAGAAAAGCACATAGAAAGAAGGGTAGCGGACATCACTCGGAATGACTCCCCTTGGTCCCCAGTCTGAGACGGTGAAAGGCTCATCTTTTTTTGCTTTTTTGCTTTTTGAACGCTCGCCCTGTGAATCAGAAGGTGTATCGTCTCCCATTTTTGTGACTTCAGGGATTTTGAATTCTGATTTTTTTGAATTGTAGGAAGTTTTGTAGTCAGAAAGTTTTCGCAGTCCCGGAATTACGCTTTCAGCCTTTGTGCTTCCGGCTTTCGGTGACGAAAGACTCAGTTTTCCGGCCACGCTTTCAGACTCAGGCTCATAAGGCGTGTAGTCAGGCGTGAAGAAATTGCCGGCATCAAAAACCCGGTCTTCGGTCGATGCGAGGGATATTTCTTTTTGCCGGGGCGTTTCTTGTGCGGTATATTCTGCAGTTTTTTCTTTTTTGCAGGCTGTTATTCCGGAAACGACTGCAAGAGAAGCAAAAACAAACGAAAGAATTGCGAAAAACTTTTTCATAAAAACCTCTTCGATATTTAGTTAATGAATAAAATATAACACAGAATTTAAAAATAGTCACAAGGCAGACTGGTATACAGCAGTTTTATGGTGTACAATCTTCAGACGGTGCCCGCAGATTTCTTAATCATTATATTGACACAACCTCTGATTTTTTATATTATACTCGAATAATCGATTATCTTTATAGGGAGGCTAGTAATGGCTGGTGCATCAAAGAACTCTCGTACTACAGTTGCAACTCAGAAATTCAACTGCACTTGTGGTGGCGAAGTTGAAATGAAAACAAAGCTCGAAAACGGCAGACTCAAGAACTACGCAGAATGTCAGAAATGCAAACGAGTTGAGAGACGACCAAAAGATTTCAAATAATGGAATCTGATTCATTCCGTTTTTTCGGAATGATTTTTCTTTTAATAGAAAACCCGCCCTTCATTAGTGCACTTTGAAGAGCGGGCTTTTTTTTGTCCTTTTGAATTTGTAAGCTGGCCGACTGTATGTTATTGTTTTCTTTATCGGAAAGAGGATGAAGCAATCCTTGCGCTATATCAGATTACACAGACTTGAAAATTCAAAATCCGTGTAATCGTCGAACAGTATTCTGTGAAACCATCGAACGCAAAGCGTTCTAAGTAATCTGTGGTTAATTACCACCCTTTCGTGTGTAAGCGGCAAGTCCGCCAGCCATGATGATTTCGGCAGAGCGTTTTGCGATGTCGTTTACGCACTCAATCTCGGTCTTTCCATTGATGAGGACTTTGAACGGCTTCTGGTTTTTGAGTGAGTCGTCCAAATCCTTGAGTTCAAGAGTGTCACCCTGAGCGATTTTGTCGTAGTCAGCCGGATTAGCGAAAGTCATCGGGATGATTCCGTAGTTAATCAGGTTTGCTTTGTGGATTCGTGCAAAGCTCTTTGTGATTACGGCTCGTACACCAAGATACATAGGTCCGAGGGCTGCGTGCTCACGGCTTGAACCCTGACCATAGTTTTCGCCGCCGACTACACAGCAGTCAGCGAATTTTGCTTCTTCGCTTCGTGTGTAGAAAGTCTCGTCCAGGCGGGTGAGGGTGAATTTTGAAATCTCAGCAATGTTTGAGCGCAAAGGAAGAACTTTTGCTCCAGCCGGCATGATGTCGTCTGTCGAAACATTGTCGCTTGCCTTAAGTCGGACAGGGAGAGAGAGGTTTGATTTGTACTCTCGGCATGCCGGGCACGGCTTGATGTTCGGTCCGCGAAGAATCTCGACTTTGCTTGCTTCTGATTCTGGCAAAGGCGGGATAACCATGGCACGGTTTGTGGCGCAGTTGAGAACCATCGGAGAAGAAAGGCGCGGGTCGTTTCCGTCGAGCATTGAGATACGGACGCCTGTCTTATAAGCCGGGTCTTCGTAGCTCAAAGTTTCTGCCTCTGTGAAAACTCCTGTTACTGCTGCAGCTGCGGCTGTCTCAGGTGAAACGAGATATACATTTGCGTCAGCTGTACCACTTCTTCCCTTGAAGTTTCGGTTGAATGTTCGGAGGGTTACGCCCTCGCTGTTAGGAGCAAATCCCTGACCGATACAAGGACCACAGGCACTTTCGAGGATTCGGAAACCTGCTTCGATTAAGTCTTCAAGGATTCCGGCTTTGCTTGCCATAAGGAGTGTTGTGCGGCTTCCCGGAGCAATACCAGCCTCAACTCCCGGAGCGATGTGCTTTCCTTTTACGATTGCGGCAACGCTTTCAAGGTCGTCGAGTGAAGAGTTCGTACATGAACCGATTACGACCTGTGTGACTTTTTTGCCTGAAAGGTTCTTTACTGTGTCGATTACGTCCGGGTTGTGCGGACATGCGGCGAGTGCGTGAAGCTCGTCGAGGTTGATTTCAATGAGCTTGTCGTATACGGCACCTTCGTCTGCCTTCTGCTCGCTCCAGTCTGAGCCACGGCCCATTGATTCGAGGAAGCGTTTTGTAGATGCGTCTGACGGGAAGATTGAGCATGTTGCGCCCAGTTCTGCACCCATGTTCGTGATTGTAGCACGCTGTGGAACAGTGAGTTTTTCAACTCCCTCACCGAAATATTCGTAGATTGCGCCTGTTCCGCCCTTTACGGTTTCGCGGCGGAGAACTTCAAGGATGATGTCCTTTGCGCCAACGCCTTTATTGAGTTTTCCTGTGAGCTTTACGCCGAAGATTTTTGGCATCGGAGTGTGGAAGGCTCCGCCCCCCATAGCGACAGCGACATCAAGGCCGCCCGCACCGATTGCGATCATGCCGATTCCGCCGCCTGTCGGTGTGTGGCTGTCAGAACCCAGCAAAGTTTTTCCCGGTTTTCCGAATGATTCAAGGTGAACCTGATGGCAGATACCGTTGCCAGGTCGTGAGAAATAAAGTCCGTATTTTGCTGCCACTGACTGAAGATAGCGGTGGTCGTCCATGTTCTTGAAGTCAGTCTGCAAGGTGTTGTGGTCGATGTATGAAACTGAAAGCTCTGTCTTGACCCGTGGAATTCCGATTGTTTCAAACTGCAAGTAAGCCATCGTGCCAGTTGCGTCCTGAGTCAAAGTCTGGTCGATGTGAATTGCGATGTCCTCTCCGCGCGGGATAGGTTTTCCCTTTTTGAAATCGATGTTAGGGCAAGCTTCTGGAACGATGTGTTCCTGCAAGATTTTTTCGGCAAGAGTGAGAGCCATGAAAGTACCTCTTAATTTTTAAAATATGCCGGAATTATATCTTTTTTGGGAAAGTCTTACAATAATTATTGAAATTTTCTTGCATTATGTAAAATAAATGATAGTGCCACTATCATTTATTTTGATTTTGCTCTTGACACTTTGCGCAATCGGTTGCACAATATCTTTATGAGCATTTCTATTCATCATGAACTTAACCGCCTTGCTTCTTATGGACTTAAAGCAGGGCTTATTGAAAAAGACGACCTTGTTTTCGTCAAGAATCAGCTTCTTCTTCTTCTGGGGCTTGACGGATTTGACAACGACAGCGATGTTTATGCCGTTCCGCCTGTCGAGATTTCTGACCTTGAGGATATCCTCAAAAATATTCTTGATTATGCAGTTGAAAAAGGGCTGACCGGTGGCGATGGAGTCGTTTGCCGGGATTTGTTTGATACCCGTCTTATGAGCGTAATGGTTGACCGGCCGAGTAACATCATCAAAAAATTTAATGAGCTTTATAAAAAATCTCCGAAAGAGGCGACTGATTTCTTTTATAAATTGTCGCAAGACTCGGACTATATCCGCCGTTATCGTGTCTGTAAGGACTTAAAATGGATTTCAAAAACTCCGTACGGTGAGCTCGACATCACGATTAACCTTTCAAAGCCTGAGAAAGACCCGAAGGCAATTGCCGCCGCAAAACTCATGAAACAGGCGGGATACCCGAAGTGCCTTTTATGCAGGGAAAATGAGGGCTATGCGGGTCGGGTAAATCATCCTGCGAGGGAAAATCACCGCATTATTCCGATTGAGCTTGCGGGCGAGAAGTGGGGCTTTCAGTATTCTCCTTATGTCTACTACAATGAGCACTGTATCGTCTTCAATTATGAGCATAGTCCGATGGCAATCACAAAAAAGACTTTCGAGCGTCTTCTGGAATTCGTAGAAAAATTCCCGCATTATATCCTCGGAAGTAACGCCGATTTGCCGATTGTCGGAGGCTCGATTCTTACGCACGACCATTTTCAGGGCGGAGCGTATGAATTCCCGATGGCGAAGGCTCCCCTTGAAACAGAATTCAGCGTTAAAGGCTTTGAGGACTTAAAACTTGGCATCATAAAATGGCCGATGAGCGTAATCCGTGTCCGGGGTGCGAAAAAAGAGCGTCTTGTTGAGTTTGCCGAGCATGTACTTGAGAAATGGCGTGTCTACACTGACGAAAAAGCCTTCATTCTTGCTGAGACTGATGGAGAAAAACACAACACTCTCAATCCGATTGCCCGAAGAAGGGGAGACGATTTTGAGCTTGACCTTGTTTTGCGCAATAACATCACGACTGAGGAACATCCGCTTGGAGTCTATCATCCTCATGCGGAATTGCACCACATCAAAAAGGAAAATATCGGCCTGATTGAAGTTATGGGACTTGCGATTTTGCCGGGAAGACTTAAGACTGAGCTTTCTGATTTGAACGATGCTCTTCGTAGTGGAAAAAATATTTCTGAGATAGAGAGTCTTTCAAAGCATGCTGACTGGTGCAAGGAGCTTTGCCAGAAATACGACTTTGCGAAAATGAGCGAAAGTCAGTGCGACGAGGTTCTTAAAGAAGAGGTCGGACATGTGTTCAGTAAGGTTCTGGAGCATGCCGGAGTCTACAAATGCACGGAAGAGGGTAAAGAGGCGTTCTTGCGCTTTATAAAAACACTTTAAAAATTCCTCACAGAGCTTAAGAGAACACAGAGAAAATTTTATATATTGAATCTGTGAAATCTGTGTAATCTGTGGTTAACTTACAGGAGTTTTCAATGACAGAAACTAAAAAGCTTGATGATGAAATTACTTTATACACCGTTTCGAACGGAACAATTTCGTTTTCTGCGATGAATTACGGATGTACGATTACGAATCTTTTTGTTCCGGCAAAAAACGGGGAGAAAATCGACATTCTTCTGGGGTATGATACGCTCGAAGGATGGGAGGCTGGAACTTCTTCTCACAATGCGATTGTCGGGCGGGTTGCGAACAGAATCGCCGGGGCAAAGTTCACTCTCGACGGAAAGGAATATCTTCTCGACAAAAATGACGGGAAAAACTGTCTTCATGGTGGAAACACACGCTACGAAAAAATGCTCTGGAAAGCTGAAGAATATTCTGACAGCGAGGGCGAGGGCGTTAAGTTCACCCGAAAGAGTGCTGACGGCGAGCAGGGGATGCCCGGAAACCTTGAATTGTGCGTGATTTATAAACTCACAGAGAAAAATGAGCTTATTTGGGAGTACACTGCGACAAGCGACAAGGCGACTCCGATAAACCTCACGAATCATGCTTACTTCAATCTGAACGGAAAGGGAAGCATTTTGAATCATCATCTTCAGCTGGACTGCCCTAAATTTCTTAAAGCGAACTCTGAGCTTCTTCCGACAGGGGAAATCGCTTCGGTTTTGAGGACCAGCTTTGATTTTACGAAAGAAAAAACAATCGGACGAGATATCGAAAAACTTATCACCGAAAAATCAGACGGTGCGAATGCGTCTCTCACAAAAAAAGATGACCCGTTCGGATACGACCACTGCTTTGTGACGAACGCCGACGAGACAAAACTTGTGCGTCTTGGTGAAATCTGGAGCGAAGAGAGCGGAATCCACATGGAGATGTTCACAAATCAGAGGGGAGTTCATGTGTATACAGGAAACTTCCTTGAAGGAGCGGTCGGAAAAGGCGGTGTAACTCACAAAAGGCACGATGCGGTCTGCTTTGAGACCGAACGCTTCCCGAACGCAATGAACGAGCCTGGCTTCCCGAGTTGTATCCTGCACCCGGGAGAAAAATATTTGCACAAAACACTGCTTAAATTTTAGGAGACGATTATGGGATTGACTGCGAAAGAATATGACCCGAAGGATTTGCCGGGCGAGTTTGTTAAGGTTTATGGCGGAGAGATTTCCGGTGTGCGTGTTTATGCTTCTCCTGCGAGAATCAACATCATCGGAGAGCATATTGACTACAACGGCGGAAAAGTTTTCCCTGCGGCGATTGACCGGTATCTTTATGTTGCGATTCGTAAGCGTGCGGATTCAAAAATCATCTATAACGATGTGCGTTTCCCGGGGACTTATGAGTTTGATACAGGCGACAACTTTGCCTTCGACAAAAAAAATGACTATGCGAACTACCTAAATGGAATTTTGAGTCAGCTTAAGGCTCAGGGCTACAAACTTCCGTGCGGATTTGAGATTCTTATGGTGAGCAATGTTCCTGCTGGTGGCGGAATCTCTTCTTCTTCGGCTCTGGAATGTGGTTTTGCTTATGCTGTGAGCGACACTTTTGACCTTAAGATCGACCGTGTTGAAATCGCAAAACTCGGTCAGATGAGCGAGCACAATTTTATGGGCGTTAACTGCGGAATCATGGATCAGTTCATCATCGCCACAGGAAAAAAGAACACTGCCGAAATGCTCGACTGTGCCACCCTTGAATACGAATATGCGCCTCTTGAACTCGGAGATTACCGCTTCGTCGTAATGAACACGAACAAGGTTCGCAAACTTTCTGACTCAAAATACAACGAAAGAAGAAGCCAGTGCGAAGAGGCTTTGAAAATCCTGCAGGAAAACGGTGTGACCGCAAAAGCCCTGTGCGAGCTTTCTCCTTCAAAATGGGAAGAAGTCAAACATTTTGTAAAAGACGAAATCTTGCAGAAGAGGGCAAAACACTGCGTTTACGAAAACAGAAGAGTTCTTGATGCTGTTGCAGCACTTAAATCTGGAGACTTAAAGAAACTCGGCGAGCTTTTAAATGCTTCCCACGCTTCCCTTAAAAACGATTACGAGGTTACAGGTCTTGAACTCGACACCCTGGCCGAAACTTCACAGAAACAGGAAGGCTGTCTGGGTAGCCGAATGACAGGAGCCGGCTTCGGAGGCTGCGCGATTGCGTTAGTCCACAAAGACAAAGTTGACTCATTCATAGAAAATGTACAGAATGAATACACAGCAAAGGTCGGTTACGCCGCCGGGTTCTTCGTGTGTGAAAGCGGTGATGGTGTAAGCCGTTACATATAAAAAAATAAAAAAGGTGGTGGCCTGATTATGGAAAACGTCGAAAAAATTATCGAAAATCTGAAGAAAAGAGGTTTTGAGGCTGTCTTTGCAAAAAATAAGGAAGAAGCCGTTGAAAAAGCGCTTTCTTTTATCCCGGAAGCATCTTCGGTCTCCTGGGGCGGTTCAGTTTCAATCGAAGAATCTGGTCTGATTGACCGTCTCAAAGCCGGAAATTACGTTTTGATTGACCGCAGTACAGGAAAAACGCCTGAAGAAAAATACGAACTCATGCGGAAAGGTCTTACCGCAGGCACTTTTCTTACTAGTTTTAACGCTGTAAGTGAAGACGGAGTTCTTTTCAACATTGACGGAAACGGAAACCGTGTCGCTGCAGTCACATTCGGACCTGATTCTGTCGTTGCCCTTGTCGGAAAGAATAAAATCGTAAAGAGTGAGTCTGAACTTGAAGAACGTGCGCTGAAAATTGCCGCACCTAGAAATGCAAAAAGGCTTGCCTTATCCGATGAGAAAGACATCTGCGCGGTTTTTGTAAAACACAGAATTTGCCGTACAAAAGGCAGAATTAAAATTATTCTGGTCGATGAGGAGCTTGGCTATTAAGCTCTTTACTCTTACCGCACGAAAATCTGTTAGTCTCAATGAATTCCTTCGTGAAGAACTTCCGTCCCTGATTGGCTCGGAGGTTTCTAATTCTAAGATTCGAAGGCTTATCGTTGCCGGATCCGTCAGCGTGAATGGCCGGCAGACGAGGCTTCCTTCTTTCATCCTGAAACCTGGGATCACAGTTACTGCTGAGGTTGACGAAGAAAAACTGTTCTTTGAAAAGCAGCCCGATGATATCGATTTTGAACTTACTTCTGGAGATATTCTTTTTGAGGACGAAAGCATTATCGTTGTGAACAAGCCTTTTCATTTTCCGACTGAGGCCGGAATGCTCGGAAGCCGTGACAATCTTCATGCTGCTTTAGTCCGTTTTTTGTTCGCCCGTCAGAAAATTGAGAATCCCAATGCAAAAAATCCTCCTTATGCCGGAATTATGCACCGGCTGGACAGGGATACGAGCGGCGTAATTCTG
>JAFPUF010000042.1 GCA_017395545.1 Treponema sp.
AGTAACATTGCTGGTGTCAAACTTGCTCACATCCAGTGATGCCAATGCATTGCAGCAATCGAACATCGAGTTCATATCAGTAACATTGCTGGTGTCAAACTTGCTCACATCCAGTGATGCCAATGCATTGCAGCAATCGAACATCGAGTTCATATCAGTAACATTGCTGGTGTCAAACTTGCTCACATCCAGTGATGTCAATGCATAGCATTCTGAGAACATAGAGCCCATATTAGTAACCTTGCTGGTGTCAAAATCACCTGTTTCTATGGAGACAGCATCAGACATTCTGTAGAAAAGGGAGTTTTCACCATCTGATGTCCTGAGGGTCATTTTTTTTCCGGGCTCAAGGTAATAATAGAGAGTTGTTTTTTCTTCATCATACCACAAAGGAATTTGATTTCCTGCCGCATCAATATAGTTTTCTGCAGCTTCAGGCCTTGCATCTGCCTTTGCAAAGCGGGTAATAGTTTTTTGGAATTTGTTATTACTATATCCACACAGAGTTTCAAACATTGTGCGTATTACAGAACAATCTTTTAATTCAATATACTCAATTGTGTATACATTCCACTTAGCGTAAAGGCTAATGTTATCAGTAATCGCTGTGTTAAAATCAAAAGCGGTATCAGAAAGAGTTGTTCCTCCGTCTGTGGAAGTGTACCAGCCAGCAAAAACAAATGCTTCCGTTGCGGTCGGGTTTTGTGACCTTTTTTCCGTGGACGATTGTCTGTTCCGTAGGAGACGTGCTTCCGCCTTTTGTGTCAAAAGTCACTGTGTGTGTAACTGCATTTACTGCCCACTTTGCGTAAAGCGTAATGTCTCCTTTAATTGCTGTGTCAAAATCAAATGCTGTTTCTGAAAGGTTTGCTCCTCCGTCTGTGGAAGTGTACCAGTTGTCAAAGGTATAAGTTTCTGTTTCTGTAGCCTGCTTTGTAGGAGCAGCGGGTTTTGTGGCCTTATTTCCGCTTTCAACCTTCTGGCTTGAAACTTCTGTGCCGCCCATTGAATTAAATGTGACAGTGTAAAAGGTGCTGACATCATCTGTATCAGCCTTGCAGGAAGCAAAACCGAGTGCCAGTACCACACCAGCAATGAGTGCGGTAATTTTTCCATACTTTTTCATACGAAAAACTCCTTTTTGTTGGATTTAAAAACATAAAGCCCGAAAAATGCCACAAGCGGCATTTTTCGGGCATAGTTTTCCCAGGGTAAAATTTTTTAGAGACAGTTCTATCTGTAAAGAAGTAAAGAAGTAAAGAAGTAAAGAAGTAAAGAAGTAAAGAAGTAAAGAAGTAAAGAAGTAAAGAAGTAAAGAAGTAAAGAAGTAAAGAAGTCGCTTCTCTGGGCGGTGTTCGTAAGTGTCATTATTATGTTCGCCCCCTTTTTTGAATTATGAGAATATTCTAATACTTTGTGAGGAATTTTGCAAATGGGGAAATCCGGGTTGTCGAAAATACAAAATTATAGTATTTTTATACTGCACCCGTGACATGGGCGGTCCGTCCCCAAAATCTACTCGACCAGCCACAAGGTTGGATTATTTTACTAAGGGGGCTGCTATGAGTCGGTATGAAACTCTGGTGATAGTCTTAACAACTATTCGCCTTGTTTTTGACATACTCAACACCCTTCTCCGCAGACGGAATGAAGATGAGTAAAAAATAGCCCACCCTGTCCGATCCACAGAGTGGGCGAGCGTCCGTAAGGACAATCAAACCAGTGGGGCACGACGCTTGTTGCGGGTGCACTTCCTACATACTTAACTATACACCTATTTCCCAAAAAGTCAAGTCTACCGTACTACAAGCCCGCACCAACAATTCTCTCCACAATCTTCCGGGCCGAAAGACCGGCATCGGAAAGCACTTCCGCCCTCGTTCCGTGACCGAAAAATCTCTCGGGGAAAGCGAAGACTTTCACATTCTTAAAATTGTGCTCAAAAAGAAGATTCTCAATATACTCGCCCACACCGCCGGTCTTAACTCCGTCCTCAATCACGGCGACTTCATCGTAATTCTTTGAAAGCGAGAGGAAATATTTTTCGTCGAAAGGCTTTACAAAACGGAGAGAATAGATGTCCGTGTTCACGCCTTTCTGCAAAAGATTTCGTGCCGCAACTAGAGTCTCATCGAAAATGCCGCCTGTGCATACCAGAAGGATTTTTCTGGCAGAAGATTTTTCTGAAGGTTTATCACAGTTTTCCTCAAAATCTACGCTAAGTTCCGGTGCGAATTCTGCATTTTTAAGAAGAACTCCGCGCCCCTCACAAATGCCCTGTTCAAAAGAAGGAAGCTCGCTCGGGCAGGAAAGCTTAGGATAACGGATTGCAACCGGCCTTTTTGCGTTCACCGCCCACATAAGACACAGGCTTAAATCTAGTGCCGTTGCTGGTGAAAGAATCGACATGTTCGGAACAGGGCGCAGAAGTGCGATGTCAAAAATGCCCTGATGAGTTTCGCCGTCCTGAGGAACAGCACCGCTTCTGTCAAACATGAACACGACATGATAATTCGAGAGAGCGACATCATGGATAATCTGGTCAACCGCACGCTGAATGAACGTAGAATAGATTGCGACCACAGGAATCATCCCGCCACAGGCAAGTCCGCCCGCAAAAGTAACCGCATGCTCCTCGGCGATTCCGACATCAAAAAATCTGTCAGGGTAATGCCTTGCGAATGTGTCGAGGCCGGTTCCCTTTGACATTGCCGCCGTAATCGCCATGATTTTGTCATTCTTTTCGGCGAGAGCCATGAGCGTATTATTGAAAGCCTCGGTAAAGCTCAAAGTATCGAATTTTTCCATCTTGCCGTCTGAAATCTGGAAAGGACCGACACCATGGAAGCTTGCCGGGTCGTTTTCGGCCGGGGAATATCCCTTTCCTTTTTTTGTATGGATATGAACGATTACAGGCTTCGGTAGACGGCGGACACGGCGCAGGTTTTCCTCAAGCTCTTTGATATTGTGACCGTCAAGCGGACCAACATACTCAAATCCCAGATCTGCAAAAAAATTCGTGTTAAGGAAGAAGCCTTTCACAGCCCTCTTCATACGGTAAATCAGTTTTCCGATGTGATGTTTTGAATTCGGGATTTTATCTACGATTCCGTCAACAAAATACCTGAAATGCTGGTAAAAGCCGGTCATCGTGAGCGTACTCAGATAGCGTGAAATCGCTCCGTTGTTAGGCGAAATCGACATCTGATTGTCATTGAGAACGATTATAAGATTTTTTGAAAGCTGCCCCGCATGAGCAAGAGCCTCGTAAGCCAATCCACCAGTGAGAGCGCCGTCACCAATCACCACAACGACTTTCCGGCTCTTCGGATTTCTCCCCAAAGCCCTCTGCTCAGCCTCAATTTTATCCCAGGCAGTAAGAAGACCAAGCCCCTGAGAAATTGATGTTGAAGAATGACCGTTATCAAAATAATCATGCTGGCTTTCGACACGACGAGTGAAGCCCGATATTCCGCCGTGCTTTCTGAGAGAAGAAAAATCTTTGTAACGCCCCGTCAGAATTTTGTGAGTGTAGCACTGATGGCTCACATCGAAGATAATCGCATCCTCAGGGCTGTCAAAAACCCGGTGAAGAGCCACTGTAAGCTCAACCACACCAAGATTGCTCGCAAGATGCCCGCCGTTTTTTGCGACGGTCTCGATTATCTTTTTTCGTATTTCCCCACAAAGTTTCGGTAATTCCTTTTCCGGAACTTTTTTTAAATCAGACAGAGATTCAATTTTTGAAAGAATCGTAAAAATCTCCCTGTTATTCGCGTGAATACACGGGAATCATAAAAAAAGACCGCTGAAAGTATTAAACTTTGCGGTCTATTTGTTAGTTGATTGACACAAAATGCGCAATTGAAACAGTGTTTTACTGTTACTTGCTCTTATGTCGGTTTCGTCTAAGCATCTTCTTTCGCTTATGAGTTGCAATCTTCTGACGCTTTCGTTTTTTTCCACAAGGCACGATGGCACTCCTTAGTCTCAATTTATGTTTATTATTAACAAAAACCGCCCTTTCGTCAAGGGTGATTTTTAATGTCCAACTTTACAAAAAAACCAGTTTTGATTTTTTATTTTTCTTCGATCCGGCGGTACTGAACCTCAGAATTGAAAAGCTGTTTTGCTGCGAGAGAGACAACCTTTCCGTCGTTCTCTTCGATTTTTTCGTCTCTTGTCATTGCAAGCTGGTATGCACGATGACTTGCAGCGACAGTTGCTTCGTAGATATTGCCTGTAAATTTTACAGTCTGTTCCAAAGGAAAAATCATTGCGAATATACCCCTAAAAAGTATTCCAAAAGTTTATAAAAAATAACGATTTATGTCAATAGTCTGACATCTTAAAATTATTCAGAACTTTCAGGCTTTTTTTGAAGCAGACAGAAGAACAAAGGTCCTGCCCCGCCCGCCTTGTCCGGTAAAATCTGCGCACCGAACTGAGTTTTTTCATATTCCGGAAGAGTTTTTTCCGTAAATTTTTTATAATCAAGAGAAATTTCCGGCTCAAGGATTTTCACATCGCTGAATTTTTTGAGAAGCTTTACTATCTGACTGTCGTTTTCATCCGGGGAAAGGGCACAGGTCGAATAAAGAAGAAAACCGCCGGGACGCAGCATTCGCCACGCTGACGACAGAAGGGCCCACTGAGCCATCGACAGAGTTTTTATTCTTGACGGACTCCAGTCTGAAAGATATTTTTCATCGGCAAGAACATGCCGCTCTGAAGAACAGGGCGCATCGAGCAGAATCGAATCGAATTTCTCCTGATTTTTGAGGCAAAGCTGGGCACCGTCCTTACAGATAACCGAGACTCTTTCCTGAATTTCAGAAGGCAGGCAGTCACGGACTGTGTTCAGAAGCCTGTTTTTTCGTTCGGGAGAGCGCTCATTGGAAAGAAGCGATGCGTTTTCAGACATATTTGAAGCAAGGACAAGGGTTTTGCCTCCTGGAGCCGCACACAAATCAAGAATATCGTCTGCGTTTTTTAGAGGAAGGGAAACTGCCGCACGAACGGAAGCGGAATCAAGAAAATAGGACTTTTCTCCGCCGGCCTTCCATTCTGCATAGTCGCTTTCAAGGGAAAAGGCTTTTTTTATTGAAGCCCATCTTTCTCCGAAGAGAGCGGAATAATAAGCCTCAAAACCTTCTGCCCCAGCTAGTTTTTTATTTTTATCCTTCTGCTTCATTTTATGCGTTTATGTACTGCTCGAATCCGTTCTCGTTAATCTGCTCAACCAGACTTCCGTCGCCTTCTTTGATGATTTTTCCTTTGACGAGAATGTGTGTTTTGTCGACATGAAGGCTCTCGAGGATTTTTGTTGAGTGAGTAATGATGATAAGCGCGCCGTTCATTCGTTTCTGGTATTCTTCGATACCTTTTGAGACTGTGCGCACTGCATCAACATCAAGACCAGAGTCCGTTTCGTCAAGGATTGCGAGTTTAGGTTTGAGCATTAAAAGCTGAAGAATTTCGCTCTTTTTGCGCTCACCGCCTGAAAAACCGACGTTAAGATCACGGCCGGCATAACTTTCGTCCATGTTCAGAAGTTTCATTGTTTCCTTAAGTTCTTTCTGAAACTGGAAAAGTTTTACACGCTCTCCGGTTTTCTGCTGGAGTGCAGAACGGATAAAAGACTCAAGGGAGATTCCCGGGACTTCGAGAGGCTGCTGAAAACTAAGGAAAATGCCCTTTGAGGCTCGCTTGTCAGCTCCCATTTCGGTAATGTCTTCTCCGTCAAAGAAAATCTTACCGTCGCTCACAGTGTAGCGCGGATTTCCCATGATTGTGTAGCCGAGGGTTGATTTTCCGGCACCGTTCGGGCCCATAAGAACATGAGTTTCGCCCGGGTTCACCGTAAGTGAAACCCCGTCAAGAACATGTTTTTTTTCTATATCAACATTGAGGTTCTGAATTTCAAGTAAATTTGCCATACAAAGAAATATACAGAATTTTTAACGTTTGTACAATGAATCACCCGTTACCTGAAATCGGAAATGACAATTTAATGATTCTACTTTTTGCTGTCCTTACTGTAGAGACGAAGTTTTTTTTCTGACTCAAAATAGCTTGAAAGGATCAGAAAGTAGTCCTCACCCTGCGCTTTTGATACGGCTTCGTACTGGTCAAGATAGAGACATGGATTTTTCTGGACTTCTCCGCTCTGGATAAGGCGCGCTGTTCCTTCCTGACTTTGTGCGCCGGAAATTACTGCCATAAGCCAGTTGTTTTCAAGGCGGGCAAGCAGTTCTCCCTTTTCAAGATCAATCACCCCTTCTGTTTTTATTGCTATCAGGTCTGACAGTTCTTTTTTAAGAGACGTGACAGATTCTTCAAAAATTTTATCGGTTTCTGCCGTATGCTCAACGCTTGTAACGACAAGGCGGGCAAAAGGAAGGTCGTTTTCAGGAAACTGAGCCTTCACCTTTATCTGCGGATATTTTTTTGAGAGCCGGTTTTCCATTCTTGAAGCGACTTCGATTAAAAGCGCGTCAAAAAGCGCTGAATCTTTCGAAGATATATCGGGAGAAGAAATGCAATACAAAACCGGATCAAGGAATTTCGTTGTCGGAATAAGGACTGCAGGGCGCGGCCCGGCCTTATCCTTTGAAATATCCGTGAGAAAAAGATGCCTGATTTTTATTTTCTTTTCTTCGTTTTTCAGTTTTGAAAAATCAGGTTTCGGGAGACGCAAATCATTTGATGCGGTCTCCTTTATGCTCGAAAGAGTGCCGAAAGTTGAGTCGAGAGACTTCAGGAGAGACTCGTCTTCTTTAAGTTTTCCGGCAAGAATCAGCGAGAAACGGCTTGAATCAAGAAGAACAGGGTACGCTTCAAGAATTTTTGTAAAATCAAGGTTTTCGGGTGGCTTATCTTCGGTATCTCTATAAAGTTTCGGATAGTCCGTGCCTTCGTACAGAATTCGCACAGCCTCACACAGAAGCTGGAAATCTGCGCTGCCTGATTTTAGCCGCCACTGGGTACGCTCATCGTAAGTGACTCCGTCGGCAAGGGCCGGGGAAATGTCGCAGTAAACGAGGGCAGAGAACGCAGCCTGAAGAGCAAAATCAAGTTCCTCTGAAAGGCAGGTGACGGTTATAATCGAATGCGTCGAAAGCGTCTGTGAAGAGACATCGTAAAAACCGCAGACAGCGCCGTTCTGAGAGAACAGGTCGAGCTGATTCTGGATGTTAAATGCAATGGAATTTGAAAGAACGGCCGCCAGACCCGGGATTTTATCGGCAAACAGAAGTTCACCGCCCGCAATCGTGAGCGAAAGAACCGCAGTTTTCGAGTTTTCGCTGCGTTTTAGGGTGACAGGAATTCCGTTTTTTAGCGTCAACGACGAGAAGCCCGACCGGCTCTTTGAGATAAAACGGTCTGCACTCAGATAGATTTCTTCAAGAAGATTTTTTGCGTCTTCAGTTTTAACTTCGCTCTGTCTGAGGATTTTTTTGTAGTCCGGCTGATTGTAATATGCGCTTTCGGAAAAAACTATCGGCTCAAAGCCAGACTTTTTGAATTCAGAAGCATATTTCCTGTAAACAGAAGAGTTCACGAGCACGAAAACAAAAGGCTCTTCCGAAAGGATTTTGTTTTTAAGACCGTCCTCCCCTGTTTTTGAAAAGCGCTCATTCTGATTAAAAAATTCCTGAACCGCAGAAGAATATTCAGTACGGCTTGTCCCGAGAAAGCGCGAAAGGCTCTCCATCGTATTGTCACAGCTTTCAGAAAGGCGGATAAAACCAGTTTCGTACTCTTTTAAAACACGGAGAAGTTCATCTTCTGAAAAAACAGAATCATCCCTGCTCATCTGTAAAAAAAGATTCGACTGAACGACCGGAGAAACCCGTGAATTCTGCAGAAGCGACTGAATTATAAGTCTTGAGGATTTTTTTTCCTGAGCAGAATTGACGTCGATATATTCATCTCCAAGAATCTTAAGGTTTTTCTGTTTGAGAAGGAGTTTTTTGAAAGCAGAGCCGTCACGGTTCCAGACAGAAGAAAGGACATTTGCTTCGTCGGGAGAAAGATTTTTGTACTGCACGACAATCTGCGTCATTTCATCGGAAAAATCATCGTGAAAAAGAACGAATTTACGCCCGTTTTTGATTTTTTCATTTTGAAGGGCAGCACGCACTTTCAGTTCATCCTCGTCTTCATAATCCTTAAACTGTATTCCGGAAAGTTTTGAGAAATATTTTTTTAAGATTTCGAGCAGGGCGTTCTCCGTGATGTTTCCGCTCACAAAAAGTGAAGAATTTGACGGAATGTAGTAATTTTCGGCGATATTCTGAAGGTGAGCCCTGACAACTTCGTTTGACTTCGCCTGAAATTCTTTCGGAACTACCCCGCTCTCACGCGTCCATGGATTGACTGCAAAGATTTTGGAGTCTATCGAAGAATTAATATAGCCCGCTGCACTCTCAGAAAACTCCCTGTACTCAGCGCCCGTTTTTTTCAGGGCTGCGGACAATTCAGAATCAGAAGGATAGACCGGCTTTAATTTTCCGGAAAAATCATAAAGAGCCTTTTCTGCCGCACTCGGGGCAACCTTTGTGACAAAGCGCACCGTATCGGCCGTAATCTCACCTCCAGAAAGGCTGGCATAAAGATTAAAAAGCCCGGCGTTTTTTCTGTTCTGCTTAGTAAATCCTGCGTTAACGCAAAGTTCGATACGGACTGCGGGAGATGATGAGTCTTCAAGAAAATAAATTTTGAGTCCGTTTTCAAGCGTGAAGATTTTTATGTCGCCGGAAGAAAAAGCAGAAAGAGAGAACGAAAGAAAAAGCGTAAAGACAGTCAGAAAAAAGCGTTTCAAAACAAAAGGATTGTAACAAAAAACAGAAGGATTGTCACAAGGGCTGAAGTTCTTAACTTCTCACTTCTTAATTTTTACTTATTCTGCTATAATCTTCGCATGGACTTGATAAACCTTGAAGAAGAAGAGACTAAAAAAATCCGTGCACTTCTCATTGGAGCTCCGAACGCTGACATTTCTGAACTTTGCGGGCTTGTAAAAACGCTTGGCTATGAGATTGCCCGCTCGATTATCCTTAACAGAATGGAACAGAACCCGGTCTACGGTTTTGGAAAAGGCAAGGCAGAGGAAATAGCCGCCCTTTCCAAAGAACTTGAGTGCGACATTATAATCTTTGACTTTGAGTTTTCTCCGAGAAAACAGAGAAATTGGGAAAAACTCGCCAAGATTCCCGTGATTGACCGTCAGGAAGTAATTCTGCGCATTTTTGCGTCCCGCGCACAGACAAGGGAAGCTGTCCTTCAGGTTCAGCTCGCCCAGCTCGAATACGCCCGTCCCCGGCTTGCGCACAGTTACGGAGACATGGCACGCCAGAGAGGCGGAAACTTCGGTGCGAAAGGAAGCGGCGAGACCCAGCTTGAGCTCGACATCCGCAAGATACGCGAAAAAATCACTCAGCTCAAAAAAGAACTTGAACAGG
The DNA here is from genome assembly GCA_017395545.1 of Treponema sp. Taxonomy (GTDB): domain Bacteria; phylum Spirochaetota; class Spirochaetia; order Treponematales; family Treponemataceae; genus Treponema_D. Next base: position 9,468 of record JAFPUF010000042.1, read on the forward strand.
TTGTGCGTGACCGTGAAACTCAGAGAAAGCGCCGTGAAAAGATTCCTCTTCCGCAGGTTGCGCTTGCAGGCTACACGAATGCCGGAAAATCCTCGCTTTTAAATGCCCTCACGGGAGCAGAAGTTTTTGTTGAGGACAAACTCTTTGCGACACTGGATCCGACTACACGAAAATTACAGATAAAATCCGAGAACGAAGACAAAAAAGGTTTCGGAACCCACATTCTTCTGACGGACACGGTAGGCTTTATCTCGAACCTGCCCCACTCGCTCGTAAACGCCTTCAAGTCAACACTCGAAGAGGCTCAGCGGGCGAACCTTATTCTTCTGGTTCTGGACTCTAACGACGAGAAGGCTGAAAAACAATACAACACTGTCGTGCGCGTCCTTGAGGAAATCGGAGCAGAAAACACTCCGAGAATCATAGTTCTTAATAAAATCGACAAAACAAAGGAAGATGCGGCCCGGCTTGCGCACATCACGTCTCTTTTTCCGGATGCGGTAAAGATAAGTGCGAAGACCCGCGAAGGTTTTGAGGAACTCTCAAAAAGAATCTGCGACGAGCTTCTGGGGGCTGAACAGAACTACATAATTCCTCTCGAAAGTCAGAATCTTCTGAACGATGCGCGAAAACTCGGCATAATTCTCGAAGAAAACTGGCTCGACGACGGAGTACACATCAAAATAAAGGGCGGAGAATTAAAAAAGAACCCGCGGCTTTCAAACCTGCTCGCAAAATTTTCTGAGGACGGATTTCAGACAGAAGACGAAAGTGCTGAATCAGGCGGATTCAAAAAAAAGTTCGGAAGCGACTGGTAAGGAAATTGAAAACTGAAAAACTAAAAAAAAATCAACGGGCAGTTTTATGAAAAAAATTACTTCATTTCTGTTTTTATTCTTTCTTTCTGTATTTCTGTTTGCAGAGCCGCTCCGCCTGCTTTCTTTTAATATGGGTGGACGGAACAGAACTTCTTCACAGGTCGGGGAGATGATCTGTGAAGCCGGGACAAACGGACAGAACAACGCGATTTTTTACAATTCAGAAAAACTTGAACTCATAAATCTTGCAGAGGACACAGGATTCTCAGATTTCGGAGGTGACACTAAAAATCCTGCAAGAAATTTTCTTTTCGACAAGAATACATGTCAGGTCGTAAAGTTCACGCACAAATCTTCGGAAAATAAAACTCCGTCGGAATTCATTGCGGTGAACGTTCATCTTCCGTACACGGACAAGGCGCACAGGGCAAGGGATGTTTCAACCCTCGAACGGCTTTACGCTCGCTACAAGCAGAAATACCCGGTCATAATTGCAGGAGACTTCAACTATTACAGAAAAGAAATATCAGACTATGTTCCGATAGTCATTCAGATTGACAATTAGCAACATACCTAAGGAAAGCCCGCCCCGGGAAAATCAGGAGATTATATATGCAGGAAAACAAAAAGTTCTTTTTTCTCTCATTATTTTTAAGCGTTATGCTTGCTTCCTGCGGTACGACAAAAATCGCTGAAGAATCCGGCTCTGAAAAAAACGGGCAGAATCAAAAAACACAGGAAGTTTCTGCGAAAGAATCTGTTATTCCGGTCTCCTCTCTTTCGCTCGTCTTTGCAGGCGACGTAATGGCACACTCACCGAATTTTAAGTTTACAGATTTTGACAGAATATGGCGTGACATAACACCACTCGTTTCTTCAGGAGATTTATCTTTTGCAAACATTGAGGCTCCCGTAGCAGATTCCCTTCCGTGGGCGACTTACCCGCAGTTCAACATGCACTCAGAATATGTGGAGGCGGCGATAAAAGCGGGCTTCAACGTGTTTTCACTTACGAACAATCACACGAATGACCAGTCTCTTGCAGGAATAAAAGCGACAAAAAAATATTTTGACAACCGTCCCGGCATATGGGCAAGCGGGCTCAAGGAAAAGAAAGACGGTCCTCTCACATACAAAATAATCGAAAAAAACGGGATGAAAGTGCTTTTCGTCTCGATAACGGAACTTTTAAACAGCGGTGACAGTTCCTCATACATAGACTACTACCCTTCAGGCGAAAAAAAACGCAACATTCTTTCTGGAGAACTGAAAAAACTTCAGGAAAAAGCAGGATGTGACCTCTTCATTCTGTCGGTTCACACTGACGAGCCTGAGTACATCATAAAAGTCACTGAAAACCACAAAAAATTTTTCAGAAGGCTGATTGAAGAATGCAGGGTCGATATAATCTGGGCAAATCACCCGCATGTCGTAAAGTTTTTTGAAGAAGTCCAGGCTTCTTCTTTTTATACTGAGAAAGCAGCACAGAAAAACCGGAAGGCGTTCATAATGTACGCGAACGGAAACACAATCTCAGCCCAGAGAACAAATCCAAAGTTTACCGCACCAGAAACCCAGCGGGATTACACGGGCGAAGGCCTGATAGTCAGACTGAAGGCGACAAAAATGAGCGACGGAAGCGTAATTCTTTCAGATTATGAGCCGCACATTATTACGACATACATCACGCCGAAAGGACAGTACGTAATCAAAATGCTGAACGATGAATTCATAAAAACTCTGGACAGGGCGGAAGTCGTAAACTGGGCGAAATACCTTTCAGAGCGCAAAAAGCTCATAGAAAAAGTGCTTTCGGAGAAAAAATAATGTTTCCGCCGTTTCCCCAGGAAAAAGCCGCAAAAGTTCTTTATTCTCTCATTCAGTCTCTGGCTTCGGGTGAAACCGCTCTTGTGCAGGTCTCACGCGAAAGCGAAGAACGCAAAAATCAGGGAGTGATGCTCGGTGCCCTTGTCTGCGAGGACGAAAACGGAAACGAAGTGAATCTCATAACGAACTCAGGAATTGCAAAGAAACTGAAAACGGAAAACGGAAAACGGAAAACAGAGAATTCTGCCGGATTCAACTTTCAGATTGCCGGACCGGTCGTTTCCGCACAGGAAATTGAAAATGCACTTTCTGAGAACGATGCGGAAATTCACGCTTTAACAGAAAAAATCAAAAAAGAAAACTCCAGAGAACTTCGTGAACTTCGCGAAAAATTATGTTCCTCCTCACTGGAAAAAGTTTACGCTTTGTACGAGTTCCACTGCATTGACGGAAAATTGCGTTCGCTCAAAGAAATCTGCGGAATGTACAACAAAGAAAAACTTCCGCCGACAGGAACAGGAGACTGCTGCGCGCCAAAGCTTCTGGATTACGCTTTTTCTCACAAACTGCGTCCAGTTTCCCTGGCAGAGACAAAGTACAAAACGCCAAGCGGTAACAACTGCAGTTTTCCACTAGTCCCTCCCTGCGATGAGCGCTGCGGCATTATTTTGCCCGCGATGCTCGGCCTTCGGATTTTGTGGCGTGACGATTCAATCTGCGTCGTGAACAAACAGTCAGGAGTTCTGAGCGTTCCCGGGCGGGGCGAAGACAAGCAGGACTCAATCGAATCGAGGTTCAGACGGCTTTTCGGGGACAAAGTTGAGATAAAGCAGCCGGCGGTTCACAGACTCGACATGGAAACTTCAGGAATCATGATTCTGGCTTTTACAAAAGAGGCTCACAGGGAACTCAACAGGCAGTTTGAGGCTAAGGAAGTTCAGAAAGAATATACCGCGCTTTTAGACGGAGTACTTCCAAAAATGGGAATCGCACCGCACGGTCAGATGGAGCTTTTTTTCAGGCTTGATGTCGAAAACAGACCTCACCAGATATGGGACAGGGAAAACGGAAAAAGCGCAGTGACAGAATGGGAAATCTCAGGTGTAGAGCGCTATCATGCTCCGGACGGAACGACACGGAATGCCACACGAGTCCTTTTTAAGCCGCACACAGGCAGAACCCACCAGCTTCGTCTTGCGGCCGCTGACAGCCACGGCTTTAACTGCCCGATTATCGGCGACACTCTTTACGGAAAATGCGAAAAAGGCGAGCGGCTTATGCTTCATGCAAAAAAAATAAGTTTCAAGCACCCGGTAACAAAAGAACAAATGACTATTGAGTGCAGGGAAGAATTTTAGGGAGAACATCGCAAAGTTCTTCGGAGCCGCTCACAAGGATTCCACCAGCACCGAGTTCAACAGGAAGAGCGAGGTCGATGTCGTAGCGGTCGCCGATTGAAATGCAGTCAGAATATGTAATTTTTTCACCGAGCACTGTTTCAGCTTCGTTCAAAGCCGCTTCGAGTATTTTTTTTGAAGGCTTCGAGGCAAAGCAGGTATCGAGGCCGATGATTTTCGGGAAGAATTCTGAAATACCGATGACTTCGAGCGTTTTTCGGGCAGGATCAACGGGATTGTTGGTCACGCAGATCATGTAATATTTTTTTGAAAGCTCTGTGAGTACAGAAATCAGTTTTTCATCACGGTGAAGGTATTCGGCAGGATCGAAAAGGCTTTTGCGCCACTCTATGCTAGTTTCGATTGAAACCCCGAAGAATTTGAAAAGGTTTCCAAGAGAGATTTTCTGTCCGTTGTGCTCAGAGGCCCACTTACGGCGGAAATCCGCAATCATGTTTCTCGCGCCTTCGTGAGAATAGCCGTTAAGGTTTGCCCAGTGCCGGATTTGAGAATCTATCTGTTCGTGCGCATATTCCGGGCAGGTGTAAAGGGTTGAGTCGATGTCAAAAATGAGAACTTTAGGATTTTCGGGCAGGTTGAATGTTTCCATAGTGTAAAAAAAATTATAGCAACAATCTCAATTCCGTGCTACTATGAGTCACAGGTTAAAAAATGGAGATTATCGCTGAAATCGGAACTTCCCACGGCGGGAATTTAAAAAAAGCAAAGGAACTGATTGATTTGTCCGTTGAAAGCGGAGCAGATTTCGTTAAATTTCAGTGGGTCTATGCGGACGAGATTCTGCACCCGGACACAGGCTTCGTAAACCTTCCGACAGGAAAAATCAGGCTTTACGACCGTTTTAAGGAACTTGAGGTCTCAAAAGAATTCTTTGAAGAATGCCTGAATTACACTCACGAAAAAGGAGCTAAATTTCTGTGCTCTCCTTTCGGTCTCCGCTCCCTCGAAGAACTTCTTTCGATTCAGCCGGATGCCGTCAAAATCGCCTCTCCTGAGCTTAACCACATTCAGCTTTTAAAAAAACTTGCAGAATGCAGGGTACAAAATGACATTCAGGTGATAATCTCTTCCGGAGTTTCTCACCTTAGTGATATCGAAGAAGCCCTTTCAATTCTGGGGACAGAAAACCTTACGCTTCTTCACTGCATAACAAGCTACCCTGCCCCCGAAGAAGAATACAACCTCCGCCTTATTCCAAATCTCGCAAAAATTTTCGGAGTGAAAACAGGTGTGAGCGACCACTCCCTCGACCCGGTTCTTGTTCCTTCAGTTTCGGCAGCCCTCGGCGGAACGATGATCGAAAAACACATCACGATTTCAAAAGAAACGGACGGGCTTGACGACCCTGTAGCGCTTACAGGCGAACAGTTCTCGCTTATGAGCCATTGTGTCCGGCAGTGCGAGGCGGCTTTCCGTCAGTACGGCGAAAATGCAGAATCTTATATTCTCCGTCAGCTCGAAGATGAATACGGAGACAGAATCAAAAAGATTCTCGGTGACGGAATAAAAAAGCTCGCCCCGGCCGAAGAAGCGAATTACGGACGGACGAACCGCAGCCTTCACTTCATGCGCTCAATGGAAGCCGGCGAAATCATAAAAGATGAGGATATAGGTGTTCTCAGAACTGAAAAAGTCCTTACTCCTGGCCTTCATCCGCGATTTTTAGACGATGTAATCGGCTCAAAACTTGCCAGAAGCGCAGAAAACGGTGAAGGCGTCACTTTCGCTCATCTTCTTTCAAAATAAAGAATGATAAACACTTACAACGAATCCGACCTTCATTCAACACTTAAAAAACTCTACGCGCTCGAAACGAACGGGCAGATGGAAGTCAAACTCGACGACACGCAATGGATATGCGACATCGTAAGTGAAGACGGAAACGTAATCGAAATTCAGACTTCTAATCTTTCTGCGCTCACAGAAAAAACTCAGTATATTCTCGAAACCGGCCGTAAAATTAAAATCGTTCATCCGGTGACCGAGACGAAATGGATCGAGCTTTACGGAACAAACGGGGAACTCCTTCACAGAAAGAAAAGTCCGAAGAAAGCGAGTTTTTACGACTCCCTGCGCGGGATGACACAGATAGCTCCCCTTTTTCTGAACAAAAACTGTACGCTTGAAGTTTTGTACTGCGAGATTACGGAACAAAGACGCAAAACAGAAAGTCCGGCCCAGAATGCGACAAAAAGCCGGAGACGATTAAAAGACTGGCTTCCGATGGGGAAAAAACTCGAAAAAATCTTAAGAAGGGAACGGTTTAAAACCAGGGAAGACTGGAAAAAACTGGTTCCTGAAAAATTCAGGCAAAAAGATGAAAACGGAAATCTCCCGGCATTCAGAAAAATCGATTTTTATAATGAAATGGAAAAAGAAAAAGGAGCAAAAACCGCAGGCTGGTCACCGCTCCTTATCTGGATTCTGGAAAAAATGCAGCTTCTGAAAGTTTCAGAAGTCAAGGGAAGAAGCAGGTTTTATACGGTTCATCCCTAAAAGGCTGAAATACACAGTTTTTATTTTCCTGCTTCCAGTTTTTCTTTCCTTATTTTGATTTCTTCCTGAGAATTTTTGATGCTTTCAAGAAGTTCTGCAACATTTCCATCGTTTATCGGCAAATTCTGCGCGTTGTCTTCGAGAAAAGCCTTGTATGCAAGTTCTCCGAGAGCAGCCTTGTCTTTTTTTATCTGGGATTTGTACTGCTGAATCTCGATTTTGAGGATGCTCTCATCACCGAATTTTGTGGCAGCTTTTCCGGCTTTGTCGAGCGCAACCTTTGAAACCGCAACGCCCTTGTCAAGCGCCTGTTTTGCGCTCTCCATGCCCTTGTTCACATATCCTTTAAATTCGTCTTTTGTCATATTTTACCCCCAAACTTTCACACAGAGTACACAAAGTGCACAGAGATTATGTTTATATTCTAACTCATATTTTCTTAATTGCAAGAAGAGTTAAGTCGTCTGCCTGAACATCTTCGCTGACCCCGGTGTAGTAGACGTAGTTTGTTTCGCCTTCGTCAACTTTTTGTGTGCAGTAATAACCGTAGAGATTGAAGTATTTTTCGAGGAAAGCGTCGATTTTACGGTCGATTTTGATTCCGTCGCCTGAAATCTGGATTACGGTCTTCTTTTTTCCTTCGAGATCCATCTCAGATTTTTCGACCTTTCCTGTGGAATTCGGTTTTTTGTACATTCTGAAGACTTTTTCAACGGCTGTAAGCGCGATAATCGCCTCTTCGATTGTTCCCTCACACTTCGTAAAGTCAAATTCCAGTCTTTCGTCCGAAACCGGGCTGTGATAGCGTTTTAAAACATATTTTTTGCGGTTGAGGACAGACTCAATTATATTCTGAACTCGGGCCGGCTCCATCTGCTCGCTCTGCTCGCCTTTTTTGTGAGTGTCGTGGACTTCGCCCTCTTTAAGGCCGGCCTCATCGCATTTTACAATTTCAAAGTTCTCGTTGCGGAAGAATCTCGTTGACTCTTCAATGCCGTCAGTGTAGAGGAAAAGAACGTCGTTCGGTTTCAGGTGGATTTTCTCGACTTTGTAGCCACCTTTCATTTCGACCATAAAACTCGGAAGAGGGCCTGCGGCAGGCGCTTCGTGCAGGGTAATTACCTTTATTTTCTTCTCAGCGCTGTCAAAAATGCGCAGGATATTGTCACCGGCATTACAGGTGTAGACATCTCCAGTCTTCGTGTCTAAAAGACAGATCATCATGGCAGCGAATTTGCCCCGTAAGCCGAGAGACTCGATGAAGTCGTTTATGTCGGCTGCAAGAAGATTCAGTTTGACTCCGTTTTTGTCGAATTTCCATGAGGCAAAATAGCGGCGGAAAATTGTCGCTACGATTGTCATGATAAGGGCGGCCGGAACTCCGTGTCCTGAGGCATCGCATTTTATGAAGGCATACCAGCGGTCGTCAAGTTTTTTGTAATCAAAGTAGTCGCCGGAAACTGCGTCAGTTCCCTCGTAATATCCGAAAAGTTCAAGGGCTTTGTCGCTGTATGAGGCTGTGGTTTCTTTTTCAGCACCGTCAGAAACGAGCGGAATGAAAGCCTTCTGGACCGCCTGGCCGTCAAGGTTCATGATGTTCATTTCTGCAGTTTTTGCACGGGCTTTCGCTTCCTGAGCCTCAGCTGCGGCAGCACGTTCGCGCTCTTTTGCAGCCCTCTCGAAAGCGATTTTCGCCCTCCGCTCGTCACGGGCACCCTTTACGAGACCTTTGGTCATTTCATTTACCGAGTCGCCGAGAGTGCGGAGCTCGTCGTGAGAACGGATTTTAAGTTCAAGGCCGTCGAGAAGAAGTTTGTCCTCAGTGTCGGTAATTTTTTTAACGTGAGAGACTACACGCTGAATCGGCGAAACAATGATTGAAGAAATAAGGAAGGCCGAAACGAGACCGATACCGGCCGCTACGATTGCTGCGATGAAAGCGATTGACATGGCAAGTCTTCTGGAAGCGTCAATCTGACTGACAAGAGTATCGGTGGAAACATCCATGATAATCATCGCCTGGAGGAACGTGTTTTTATCATTTCCCCGCTGATACATGACAGGCCAGTAAAAAACATACTCAGTTACATTGCGGTCAAGTCTTTCGTCAGACATCTTCGGATAGGAATCGCTTTTTGAAGCTGAGAAATCATTGAGTTTCTTGAAAATGAGGCTTGAAATATCGCCGGTAGTATCCGAAAGTTCACCGACGATTTTCTTTGCCTCTTCATTGATATTTCTGCAGATTTCTGCAAAAAAAGTGGCCTGATTTCCAAAGCGTACGGTTCCGGCATCAAAAGTGACTGAATTTATTTTCCGTACGATATTTTCATCGTTCGTAGCCCAGACATAATCAAGAGGACGGCTTCCGTCGTCCAGGGCTTTTCCGTCGATTTCATAACTTAAAATCGTTGCGAAATGAGCTTCCTCGAAGTTATCGGTCTGATTGACGATTGCGCCGAGTTCAACGAGTTTGTCGCGGCCGTCATCAAGATAAGACTGAACGCCACTCGACATATTGCCCATTACAGTTTTGACACGGTCTTTCAGCCCCTGAATAAGAATTTTTTCCTGAGTCTTAGACATCTGCCATCCGATTGTAAGAGAGACACCAGCCACGATAAAAAGCAGAAGTGCCGTAATCGCAAGCCCGAATTTGAATTTGAGTGAGACCTGAACTTTCAGTTTTCCATTCATCTTCACGATTTCTTCGGTAGTCAAAGTTTTTTCTGCCATATATTCTCCTTTGAGGATTTTTGAAACATCTCTTCGTATTAACACGGCTTCTCGCGCAGTATTGAGGATTCCGCGCACACAGACAAGGATTCCGAACATAATCAGCGCAAGCAGGGTCCAGAAAATCAGTTCCTGAGTGTCGAGTTCAAATCTCTTTACCGGGAAGTCAAAGATTTTCCATTCCGGCTCAAAATTATAGTTTTTTTCGTATTTTATGGTTCCGTTCTCACTTATGACAAGGGATTTCTTCCAGGTTGAAAGCCCCCTCTCAGAGTGCCGGATTCTGACGGTGTAAGTTCCTGCCTTCATTCCGTCAATTTTAATTCCTGAAATTATCTCAGTATCCCCTTTTCCCTTTTTGACCTGGTAATCATTTTTGTCTGCCTTAAAGACAAACTCCTGGCCGCCTTCATTTTTTGTGATTATGACTTCTGAAATTCGTCCGTCATATGAGAATTCTTCTCCGGAAATTGTGATGGCGACATTTCCAAGGTCATCTGCATTTGCAAGAACATTTTTGATTACGGTCGCAGCCTTGTATTTGTTCAAAAACAGAACTACGCTCTCTACCTCGCCCGCATTTCCTACGCTGTCAATTGCGCGGACTGAAAAAACGTAGATTCCGTTGTCCCTGTTACGGTAATTCGCCTTCGGGGATTTTGAAGAGGCTTTTTCAGAAGGAATTTTCGCTTTTGCAAAGTTCGCCTCATTTTTTTCGGTAAGGGCTGCAAGAACTGCATTGCTTTCTTCGCTCGTAAGATTCAGTTTTTTTGTCTTAGTCACCTGAAGATTTTTTTCGAGCGGAGAGACTCTCGTAAGAGTCCAGGAATACCCTGCAATCTCGTCTGTATCGCTTTCATCGTTTTTCCATGAAAAAGAAACGTCATTCGTAAGTGCAAATCCCCACTCATCTTTTGGAAAGGAAATGTCAGTCACTTTTAGCGGCGGAGTCTGGTCAAGATAATACTCGAGAGTTGCGACAGAAGACCAGTTTCCGGCGTTATCAAGGGCACGCGCCTTAAAATAAATTTTCTGGTCTCCCTCAAGGTCAGAAGGAATCTGCGCAGAAATCGTATTCTTGTCCGCAGTTCTGAAGTTCCCGGAAAACATATCTTCCGGAGGATTTTCATTTTCATCGAAAGTCCAGATGGCAGACACACCGCGAAGGCCTGAAATGTCGTCAGGCAGATTTATCCGGACGGAAGGAGACTTCGTGCTTCCCCGCTTTCCTGCGGTAAAATTCTTAGCCGTAAAGACCGGAGTTTTTACGGAATAGTCTTCAGAAAGAATCGAGACCGACTGGTTATTTCCGGAATTTTCCTGAAAGAAGAGGGCCAGAACTTTTTTACTGTCTTTTGAAGGAATCAGAGATGCTGAAGGAAAAGTCGTCGCATTTTTCAGATTTAAGCGGCGTGTGACAGAATTTATCTCAACCCACTGAACGCCAAGGTTTTCCGAAAGATGAACCGTGTTCACGCCGTTTCTGTCATCAAACCAGAGCGCGAAGAATTTTTCGTTGTACAGGAAAAGTGAAGGACGGCGGCCGTTTCCGAACTGATTCAGGGCTTCAACATCGTTTTTGTCAAGAATCCTGCCTTCATAATTGAGCGGGGCGACCATAACCGAGGCAGTATTCGCGTTTTTTGCAGTTCTCTCCCACACCATTTTTGTGTTTATTCCGTCCGACAAAACGAAAGGCCGGAAATTTTTGTAATCAAGCCATTTTTCGGAAGAATCAGTCATTGAAGAAGAATCTGTTACGCAGAATGGCTCTCCCCACGAAAGCGAATTTCCGTTTTTCTGCAACTCAGAACCATAGATAAGGGAGGTCGTCATGTCTTTTTCATACCACCCCTCAAAAAAGACGAAGTCCTTTCCTCCGATTTCAGAAAGGAAAGGAGAAAAAGCGTTTGAAATTTTACTGGCAGGAGAAAAATCCTTTAAGTCTGACCAGAATTTTCCGTCAGAAGAAACTGCATACAAGAGAGAGAAAGAAGACTCTGTCGGGCTCTGCTTTCCCTCACCGAGAGAGACAAAAAGAACGAAAGAACCGTCACTCAAAGAAAAAATTCTTGAGGATGTAATCTGTTTTTTCTGAGGCGGAAAAGAATAGACAGAAAAGTTCTCTGCCCTGTCATCCGAAAAGTAAACTTTGATGACGCCGTTCAGGGTAGCCGCATCCAGAACGGAGACCGCAAGGCCGTTTTGCGAGACAGCCGCAGAATACATGTCCGGCACCTCATCGCCGGAATATCTGAAAGTGTCCGGAAGAAAGAAAGTATCCGACCACGCGCGGTCCGGAGCTTTCCTGCGGTAAGTGATTTTTATCTCCTGACGGATTTTATCAACGCTCTCATAAAAAATAAATGCATCGCTCTCATCGCTCAGCGCCACAGGAAAACAGGAATTTCTGGAAGAAACTGTCTCAACCGAATCCCAGAGAAAATTCTCGGCCGACTGAGCAGACAAAGGTGAAATGAA
>JAFPUF010000043.1 GCA_017395545.1 Treponema sp.
CGAAGCTCTTGGCGACATCGAGCGCCGTGGCCGGGAATGTGCCGAGACTATGGGCAACCTTGACGAAGAAATCAAGAGATGCAACACCAGTGTCAGCGGCAAAAAGAACGCCCTGGACAAAAAACGAGAGGAACAGCAGAAATATCAGTCTCAGTATGAAGATTTGACCTTAAAGCTCGTCACCAGCGAGAACGATATCAGGAACATCAAGCAGAACTTTATCGAAACCCATTCCCGCGACCTCATGGAATTTGAAGAGCGCATGTATAAAATCAACACGCCTTCTGCCGTTTTGCGGGAAAAGCTCTCTGATTCCAGAAAAGCACTGGCAGATTTGGGCTCGGTCAACCTTATGGCGCCGGAAGAATTTGGCGAGCAAAAGGAAAGATACGAAAAATTGCAGGCCTCTTTCGACGACACCAATAAATCTCTCGAAAATCTCCTGCGGGTCTCAGAAGAAATCAAGTCGAAATCCACAGAAATGTTCATTTCGACCTACAATAAAATCAAAAAGAATTTCCACAACATGTTCCGCCGTCTCTTTAACGGTGGCCGGGGCGAGTTGCGCCTGACAGACCCTCAGAATGTACTGGCCTCTGGTATCGACATTTACGCCGAGCCGCCTGGAAAGAAATTGCAGAATATCGCCCTTCTCTCTGGTGGTGAAAAAACCATGACGGCTGTTGCCCTTCTTTTCGCCACATATCAGGTCCGGCCTTCCCCCTTCTGTCTTCTCGACGAGATTGACGCTGCTTTGGACGACCCCAACGTAAACAGTCTGGTAAATGCCCTGCGCTCATTTGCCAAAGTTTCTCAATATATTGTCATCACTCACAACAAAAAGACTGTTGCCTGCGCAAGCACCCTTCTCGGCGTTACCATGCAGGAATCAGGCGTAAGTAAAGTCGTTACAATGAGCCTTGACAAGCCAATTACCAGCGATGATTCTTTCGATAACACGGATAAATTCATTGAGGAGGATGTTCCCGAAGAAGAGGGAATCGTTCTCCCTCCGCGACCAGAGCCGCGAATTCACAATCCTGACGGCACTATTACTGATCCTGTAATCGAAAAATACAACGAAGAGCAGAAAGAAGCCGCAAAAAAGGCCAAGGCTGAGGCAAAAGCGGCGAAAGAGGCGGCGGAAGAAGCCGATTCTTCAGATTCAGAAAGAAAGGAATAAGTGAATGATTTTCGATGATATAAAATATGAAATTTCAGATTTTGCTCACGAAAAACCGCTTCTTCTCACTATTATCTGTATTGTCGTATTTCTTTTTATCGCTGGCATTATTATCCTGATGATTCAGACAAGCCCCCAAGAAAAGACCGTCCTGCCAAGTCAAGAACCATTCACTCAGGATGCTCCAATTCTTATTCCAGACAGTCCAGATATCGAAAAGGATTACTATCCTAATCGTATCACAGAAAACAAATGGTCACAGGATGAAGCAAACAAATGGTTCACATATCCTGAAGATGAAACGATGAAAGAACTCGAAAAAGCAAATGATTCTATCATTAATGATATAACAGGAGCGGCTCCGTGATGAAAAAAGCATTCCTTACGCTTTTTATTCCACTTTTTTTTATATTATCCTCATGTGGTTCAACGGCAAAGGATAGCATTGCTCAAAGTCCAGAAAATGCAGAGCAAGCTCTCCAGCAAACAGAAGAGACAGTTGCAAATTCCATTGCAGAGGAGTTAAATTCCGTAACAGCGGAAGAAAGAGAGCAAGGACAAGACGAGTCAAAAAATAAAGAAGAAGTTTCTGAAAGCGAAAAAGTCAGTGAAGAAGACTCTATTTTAAATCGGGAAAGAGACTCTGCTCCGACAACAGACGAAAAAGAAAAGATTTCAGAGTATCAGATTTTTGAAGAACCTGTTCTAGTTGTTTTTGATAATCCAGCTGAAGAGC
>JAFPUF010000044.1 GCA_017395545.1 Treponema sp.
ATCATGAAACGCAATTACGACGGAAAGAATCTCTGTGTCTTTATGTTCATCAAGCACGATGACACTCCTGACCTTGAAAAAGAAACGGAGAAAAAATTAAACCAGAAAATCTATCAAATCGTTCTGAACGATAATATGAATAAACTAAGTGAGGCGTTTAAGTCTGCATAGTGGAGTAAAAAAATGTTAGGAATCAAAGGCAAAATCAACTTGGCGTTTTTGAGCGTCATCTTTCTGGCGAGCACGGGTATCGTTATTTTTTCTTACCTTAAGTCTTCACAGGAACTAAAGACTGCCGTTGACACCGGAAACATGTCTTTGGCACGGGCAACAGCTTCTGATATTTTCAACGTAAACGACCGTGAATTCAAGCAGCTTCAGACATTGAGTCAGCTGAGCATTATCCGCAATCCGGACGTAGATCTTCAGGAAAAATGGGAGCTCATAAACAGCTGTATTCAGGACATCGACGGCTATATCGGAATGGCCATTTACGATGAAAACGGTGTCGGCTGGACAACTACGGGAGAATATAAAGATCTCCACGAAAGGGAATATCTTGAAGTCTCAATGGGCGGCGAAAATGCGATTATGGATCCGAACTGGTCAACGATAAATAACCAGCTCTCAACGTTCTATGCAATGCCGGTTTATGACGAAGACGGTGTTCAGATTGCTGAGGTTGTATCTGTCCTGGACAGCACAAGGCTCTGCCAGACGGTCGAAAACATCACCGTCGGTATTTACGACCACCCGATTGTAATCAACGCCCGCACCGGAAAATATATCGCCACTTACGATGTCGAGCCAGTCATTCAAGGAAAATCAATTTATGACGGAATTTCCGAAGGCTTCAAGGAAATTGTCGACCGCATTTGCGACGGTAATGATGTCGGAACCGATGTCTATTACGACGAAATTCTCGGTCAGAAATATTCTGTCGCTTATTATCCGGTTTATGACTGTGACTGGGTTGTTATCTGTAAAGCACCTTATTCAGACTTTTACGGCGGAATAAAGGTTCTTTTCCACAGCATGCTCGGAATCGCGGGTATCGCGCTCGTGATTGCATTCCTGGTCGGAATGTTCGTAGTCAATTTCTCAATCAAACCTCTTACAAAGGTCGGCGGCGCCATCAAGGAAATCGCTTCCGGAGATGCTGATTTGACAAAACGCCTTCCTGTCGGCACAAAAGACGAAATCGGAAAACTTGCATCGGGATTCAACGACTTCACTGAAAAACTCCAGTCGATTGTCTCAGAACTTAAAGATTCAAAAGAAGACCTGCACCTCTACGGTGAGCAGCTCGGCAAAATGGTTCAGGGCAACGCAGACTTCCTGGCACAGATGGTCAACTCAATCAAGGGCGTAAACGGCGAAATTCTGAACCAGCACTCAAAGGTTGATGATTCGGCAGAAGCAGTATCGGCCATTTCCGATGCAGTTCAGGCTCTTCGGGATTTGCTTCAGAAACAGGAGCAGGGAGTCGAGCAGGCAAGCGCGGCTGTCACCCAGATGATTGGAAATATCAGTTCGGTTTCAAATTCTGTCGAAAAGATGGCAACCGAATTCGAAGTTCTTCAGATGGACGTTGACAAAGGTATCTCTCAGCAACACGAAGTTAATACTCAGATTCAGCAGATTGAAGAGCAGTCAAAAATGCTCAACGAAGCAAACAAAGTCATTTCTTCAATTGCTTCCGAAACAAACCTGCTCGCAATGAATGCGGCCATTGAGGCGGCTCATGCTGGAGAAGCCGGAAAAGGCTTTGCGGTCGTCGCTGATGAAATCCGAAAACTTTCAGAAACTTCTGCTGCCGAATCTAAAAAGATTTCCGCACAGCTCAAAGGAATCCTCGGATCAATTTCGGGCGTTGTCGGCGCATCAAGCCTCGCAGACAAATCATTCACTTCGGTTGCCGAAAAAATCCAGGGAACAGGAAACCTTGTCCGCGAAATCAAACAAGCAATGGAAGAACAGAGCGAAGGTTCTAAACAGATTGGTGAAGTACTCGGCTATATGAACGACGCTACGGCACAGGTCCGAACCGCTTCCGATGGTGTTGACCGCTCACGGCAGGGAATTATCCACAATATCGATTCCCTGAAGGCTTCTTCTGATGTCGTAAAGAATCAGGTTGAAAGCATGTCGGAGAACATCCGCAAAATGGAAGAATCCGACAACTCGCTTCTTAACATCACGACTTCGATTAACGGCTCTATCTACCGTATCGGAAGTCAGATTGACCAGTTCAAAGTCTAAAAAGATTTTTTTAGCCCTGCCGCCTGTGCAGGGCTTTTTTTTCTTTCAACTTTTATAGTTTTATTGTAAAATACTTTTCATGGACTTTCTTGTATCTGTAATTCTTTCATTGCTGAAGCGTAATCCTGTCGCAAAAAGCGAAGGAAACAAGCATGCGAAACGCGACTGGAAAAAACGCGCCCGGAATCTTTCTTTCTCAAACACAGTTCTGGTAATTGCTCTGCTTTTTCTTTTTCTGCCGCTTTTCGTCATTATATTCTATTCTTTCAACGCTTCGAAAGGCTCTCACTTCACGGGAGTCTCGCTCGTATGGTACGAGGAGCTCTTCTTAAATTCCGGAAGGCTATGGATGTCCCTTCTGTACAGCGCAATTGTTGCCCTTGTTTCTGCCCTCATTTCAACAATCCTGGGAAGTCTTGCCGCAATCGGAAACAGCTGGTACAAGTTCTTCGGACGCTCTTACATTCAGTCGGTCAGTTTTCTGCCGATGGTTCTTCCGGAAGTCATTATGGGTGTCTCCCTCCTCATCTTCCTGAGCGGAATTCATATGAACCTTGGACTCGCAACAATCATCATCGCACATACAACTTTCTGCCTTCCTTTTGTTTATCTCATGGTCTCAGCCCGTGTCGATGAATTTGATTATTCTATCATCGAAGCGAGCCACGACCTGGGTGCGAACGAAAAACAGACGCTCTTTAAGGTGATTGTTCCTGCAATTATGCCCGGAATCATGAGCGGATTTATGATGAGCGTCACAATGTCCATCGAAGACTTCGTCATCACATCCCTTGTAAACGGAAATGTTGAGACTTTACCGATTTATGTTTATAATATGATTCGTCACGGAGTGAGCCCGGTTATCAATGCGCTTTCCTTCGTGCTGATTCTGCTAATAGGCGGCCTGGCGGTTCTTTTAAGAAAAAGTCTGAAAGGATTCGCAGCCGGACATTAATATTTTTGGAGTGTAACAATGAAACTTCTTTCTAAACTCTCTTTGGCAGCGCTTGGATTTGCTGCGATTATGGGTCTTTCTTCTTGCGAACAGAAAAAGACATTAAAACTTTTCAGCTGGACTTACTACACTCCGACTGATGTCGTAAAAGCTTTTGAGCAGGAATTCAACTGCAAAGTCGTTGTAACAGAATACGACTCAAACGAGACAATGTTCAACAAACTCGTAAACGGCGGAGCAAAAAGTTTCGACATCGTAGTTCCGTCACAGGACTATGTTCCAATAATGATGAGACGGGGAATGCTTCAGCCTCTCGTTCAGGACAAATTCACAAACCGTGACAAAATCAACCCGGCGGTTCTCGAAAAAATCACTTATGACCCGCAGATGATTTACGCAGTTCCTTATTACTTTGGTGCCGCTGGTATCGGCGTAAACAAAAAGAAAGTACCGGACGGAAATTACGAAAGAACATGGAACATTTTTTCTGACGAACGTTTCAAGGGACACGCCTCAATGATGGACGACTACCGTGAAGTTATCGGTGATGCCCTCAAGTACAAAGGCTATTCGGTAAGTTCTACAAACGAAAATGAAATCAAAGAAGCCGTTGACCTGATTAAAAAAGAATGGCTTCCGAACATCGTAAAATTCGATGCAGAGGGCTTCGGAAAGGACTTCGCGCGCGGCGATTTGTGGCTCTGTCATGGCTATGCAGAAGTTATGTACGGCGAGGTTCCTGAAAGCGAATGGGAAAGCACAATTGACTTCTTCATTCCTGAAGATGGAGGCGCTTCTTACCTCGACAGCATGTGTATTCTCAAAGACTCAAAAGAACCCGAACTTGCGACAGAATTCATCAACTTCATCCATCGTCCTGAGAATTATGCAAAATTCCTCGACTTCTTCTGCTTCCCATGCTTCGTAAATCTTGAAGCCAAGGAATACATGACAACAAAACCTCTTTATCCTGCCAGCGCACTGGACAACTGCCAGCTCAAGGATGATCTTGGTGAAAACCTTGATATGTACTACACAAAATGGGAAAGCCTCAGAATGGGTAAATAACCCCGCTTTCTGAAAAAAAAGTATATCAAAACGGAGAACTAAACGAAATGAACAGAATCGAATTGCTTGGCGTACCGGTTGACATCTTACGCCCCGAAGAACTGCAGGGCGAAATCATGCGTATTCTTGAAAAACCCGGTCACAAGCAAATCGTTTTTCTTACGGTCTGGGACCTGCTTAGAGCACGAAATACAAAAAAAGATTTTGGCGCTGCCCTGCGGGAAGCAGACCTCGTTCTTCCGGTTTCAAAAAGCATCTTAAGGGGTGCAAAATTCCTAAAACTGGACGTTCCTGTCCGTTATAATCCGTTCAATGCTGTAATTCAAATACTGAATACGCTGGATCAGCATTATAAAACCCTTTATCTTCTTGGTGGACATAAAAAAACAGTTCAGACAGCGGAGCGCCATGTCAGGGACACGTTCCATCAGCTCAGAATCGTCGGCCGCTATGTCGGTTATTTTCCGAAATCATCAGAAGGTGATGTCATTCAGGCGATTTACAAAGCCTCCCCTTCACTCGTAATTGTCGGTGACGGCATAAAAGAAAAGAACCTGTGGTCTTATCACAGACGTGACAAATTCTCATCAAGCATTTTCCTTTACTATCGTGACTGTCTCGGTATTTTTGCAGGCAGAATCCGTCGTGTAAGTGAAAAGACATTTGATGCCGGAAATGAAATCAGAAATGAAATCGCACACAATCCGCTCAAAATCTTCCTGATTTTCCCTTATATGCGTTACAAACTTCTTCTTCTTTTCTACAGGCTTTTCAGAAAAAACGGAAAACCAAAACAAAAGAAAAATAAAACCGAAGAAGGAATCTACCACGTCGAAAGCGTTGAGAACAAAGTAAAAACCGAAGATTAAAGATTATATGGAATCGAACGGCATCCTTTTTTCTGACAATATTGATGATTTACTTTTTCTTCGAAACACTCTCTCTGAAGATGTAATTTTTGCCTCAGATTCCAATATTCTTTCAAAGATTCTTAGGGAAAAGGAAAACTCAAGACTTTTTATCAAATCATCCCTTGTCACAGAAAAAATAAAGTCTCTTGCCGCTGAAACCTGCTGCACACTTCTGGAATTCCAGGATACACCTCAGCTTTTAAAAATCTGTCAGGAAATTAAAGATTTTCTCAAGCAGTCTCAGGAAACTGTCGGGTCTTCAACAAACCTCTCTTTACATAGCAGTCTTTATAAAATATCCCCGACATTCTCGTTTCTTATCGGAAAATCAGCGGCAATGCAGCGTCTCCGCAGTGAAATCATAAAAGCCTCAAAACTCAATTTATCAGTTCTTCTTCTTGGAGAAACAGGTACAGGAAAGACCACAGTTGCAAAGGCAATTCATGAACTTTCAGAACGGCGGAACATGCCTTTCAAAACTGAAGTGTTATCAAATTCTAATGAAAACCTCATAGAATCTAAACTTTTCGGAGTCGCAAGAGGTGCGTTCACAGGAGCAGTTGAAAAGGCCGGAACAATTGAAGAAGCAAACGGCGGAACACTTTTTCTTGACGAAATCGGCGAAATAACATCATTAATTCAGACTAAACTTCTTCAGGTTCTGAGCGAAGGAATCATAATACGGGTAGGCTCAAATAAAGAAATCCATGTAGATGCAAGGATGATTTTCGCTACAAACGCAAGTCTGGAAAGGAAAATCAAAGAAGGAACATTCCGTGAAGATTTATTATACAGAATCAACGATGTCACAATCACACTTCCGCCTCTAAGGGAAAGGCTCGAAGATATTCCGGAACTTTGCACAGCTTTCTTAAAACGAGAGAATATTCAAAAACACATATCAGATTCTGCAATAAGCCTTCTTCAGACACTTCCCTGGAAAGGAAATATCCGCCAGCTGGAAAAAGTTCTTTTACGGGCAGCCCTGTTCTATTCTGAAAATGACGAGATCCGTCCCGGTGACATAAGAATTTGATTATCTGTGTAACTGTCCGAACTCTTCATCACTTTAAAAAAATAGTTTTCTTATGTATAATTCTAAATTAAGAAAACTGTAACCAAAACTGACATCAATTGTTAAATTAAGCGAGGAAAAAAATGCCGGAATTACAACTTCATAAAACATTCGCAGCTAGCAATCCGGCTGATTTCAGGGCAATTTACAACGAAACATTCACCTTGCTTTATAAGGTTGCATGGCGTGTTGTAAATGACGAAGAGGCAGCTGAAGACCTTGTTCACGATTCTTATATCAAGGCGAGCGAAAAGAATATGGTTTTTCCGAGTCTTGACGATGCAAAATTCTGGCTTATCCGTGTCGTAAAGAACGCGAGCCTAAATTATGCAAAAAGAAAGACCCGTGAAGCCAAGGCTTATCACAAAGTCCTCTACGAGAGCAAAAAGTCTTCTGAGAGTGCAGATACAAACCTTCTTAAAGAAGACGCAAAGCGAATTGCGCTCGAAGCCCTCAACAAACTCCCGAAAGGTTTGCGCGAAGTTCTTATTTTACGCGAATACGGAGACCTCAACTACAAGGAAATCGGCAAGGTGCTCGGCATTACCGAAGGCAATGTAAAAATCCGCATGTTCCGTGCGAGAGAGCAGCTTGAAAAGATATTGGAGGCTGATGATGTCTACATCTCTTAACAAAGATTTACATTCCGTGTACATCGATGGCGAAATGCCGGAGAGTTTTGTTTCTCAGTACGAAAGTATCGTGAACAGCGACGAAAAAGAAAAAGCCAGGCTTGAGAAAATGAAGGTTCTCCATTCTCTTCTCCAGGAAGACTCAGCTTCAAAAACTGTTTCCGATGATTTTGTCAGCGCAAGTTTTGAGCGTCTTCAGACAAAAATGCGGTACGCAAAAAACACAGAGTACGCAAAAGAATCTTCATCTTCATTTATAAAACCGTTTGCAAAATATGCGGCATCTTTTGCAGCAGCAGCGGCTGTATTCGCTGTCGTATTCATACCGGTACACACAAATTCGCTTAAAAATGCGAAAGAAACTGCGGTTGCGGCCATCAAAATAATGAAACAGAACAGCATTGAACCTATCGCAAAAAAAGATGTCATCGTGGACGGCAACCTTGATTTAACGACCACTCCTAAAATTCTTTCAAAAAGTTCTGAAATTGCAAGTGCCAGAACAGAGTCTAAAGTCTCAGAAACAGGAAGTTCTTCACAGGTTTCTGCAGACTTGTCACAGGACTTTATCGAAGAATCTTTCCCAAGGGAACAAAAAACAGTTTCTGCATCAAGCCTTGTTTCGGGTGGCAGAGGCGGCGCAATCGCCAGAAATCTCCGCGAACAGCTTACGTCTGTAGATCCATTCATTCCTGATTTTTCATCTTCTCCAATTCAAATCACGATTTCTATTCCAAATTTCCGTGATTTAGATTACAATCAGAGAAACAGTGAGATGATGAATCCTCAGGAGTAGATTTGTCCGGAAAACCCAGAATTTTAAACCTTTTTTCTCTTCTTTTCAGGAAATACTCTTTCTTCAGGGTGTTTTCCTATGTTTTTATAATTGCATTAATACTTACTCTTGTCTCAGTAGCCACCGTAAGCGCAAAAAAAATCCCGGTCATTTCTTCTGTTAATCCGGTCGTAGGACAGGCCGGAGACACAATGGTAATCCGCGGTTCAAATTTCGGACAAATAAGAGGTACCAGTTTTGTCGAAATCGGCGGAAACAGAATCACTGCGAGCGGCTATATCACCTGGTCTGAAAATTTAATTAAGCTCACGATTCCTTCAAACGTCCAGGATGGTCTTGTAATCGTCACTACAAAGTCAGGAAGTTCAAAACCCGGCTTCTTTGCAAATGAAGCGGGTATTCCCGTAGCTGTCGTAAAAGATGTAAAAGCATCCGGCGCTCAAATCACACAAATATCACCGGCCCAGGGAAATATCGGTACACTGCTCACTATTTCTGGAAGCGATTTTGGAATCACAAGAGGAAAAAGTCGGGTACTTTTTACCGCAAATGCAGAAAAATCTTCGGATCTTGGAAGCGGTCAGGGAGAACTGGCACAGGACTTTGATTTTTCAACAATCAGCGCCAGTGAAAGTGACTACGACTACGAGTTCTGGTCTGATTCTGAAATAAGGGTAAGAATCCCTGACGGAGCAGCCAGCGGAAATATTTATGTTGAGACAGAAAAGGGGGAAAGCAACGCGGTCGCCGTCGAAATAACCCTTCAGGGCGGACAGAAATCTTACAGTTTAAGAAAAACTTATATTCTTGAGGTCGATGCAGACATCGATTCAATCGACACTAAAAACGGAACCTCAGTTACACTCAGAGTTCCACGACCCGTTACATCATCCAGTCAGCCGATGGCTCAGCTTACGGAATGTGTACCGGAACCTGTGATTTCTGACTACAAAAACACTGTAATTCACCAGCTGAAACTCAAAAAGGCAACATCAAAAAGCGAAAAATTAAAATTCTCACATAACTTTGCGCTTTCAACCTATGCAGTTCACTCGGAGATTAACGAAAAACTTGTTAAACCGTACACGCAAAGCACAAAAAACAGGATTTTATTCAAAAATGCCGTAAAACAGGATTTTTTGGTTCCGTCAGAAAATGAAGGCGTAAAAAATCTCGCAAAGGAAATTGTCACCCTTAAAAGCGGGAAAACAGAGACAAATCCTTACCTGCAGGCAAAACTTATTTATAACTACATACTTGAAAACTACAAACTCCGGGAAGATTTAAGGAAGGCTGACGCTCCGGTATTGGATCTGCTCAAATCAAAAAAAGGTGACGCTTACGATTTCGCAGTTTTCTATACGACCCTGCTCCGTTCACTGAATATTCCGGCTGAGCCTGTTGCAGGAGTTCTCGTAAACTCAGAAATAAAAACCCAGAGTCACTGGTGGGTTGAGTTCTACATCGAAGGCTTCGGCTGGTTTCCGGTTGATATAGCCCTTGGAATGGGGTTAAATTACAATTCTTTCCGGCCTGTCGAAAATACGGCGGAATACTATTTCGGAAATCTGGACGGTCAGCACATAGCCTTCTCCAGAGGCTGGAATGAAATCAAACAGACGATGAATGCAAAAAGCAAAATCGTTTACCGCCCGAAAACCTATGCATTTCAGTCAATCTGGGAGGAATCCAGCGAAGGAAATGTAAACTACAGTTCTCTCTGGAATACCCCGGTTGTTCTTGGATTATATTAACAAATTATGGAGGCAAATATGAACACAAAAGTTCTTTCTGTTGGCGGCTCAATCGTAGCGCCGGAATATCCTGACGTGGAATTCGTAACACGCTTTGTCGGAATGATCAAAGACTTTTTAAGCAAAAACTCTGACGACCGTCTCATTCTTGTCGTTGGTGGCGGCGGCCCGGCACGCATTTATCAGAAGGCTTTCCGCGAAGTAACAAAGACCGGAGATAACGAAGGATGTGACGCAGCAGACTGGATCGGAATTATGGCAACACGCTTAAATGCCCAGTTCGTAAAGGCAAGTTTCGGTGAACTCTGTAAAGAAGCCGTAGTTACAGATCCGACAGCAGCAAAAGAATTTACTGGAAGAATTCTGCTTGCCGCAGGCTGGAAACCAGGTTTCTCGACAGACAACGATGCGGTTCTTCTTGCAGAAAAATTTAATGCAGACACTGTAGTAAACCTTTCAAATATCGAAAAGGTCTACACAGATGATCCGCGCAAAAATCCGGATGCAAAGCCTCTCGATGAAATTTCCTGGGCAGATTTCCGAAAAATGGTCGGTGACGAATGGGTTCCTGGCAAAAACTGTCCTTTTGACCCGATCGCCAGCAAAAAAGCACAGGAAATGGGGCTTAAAGTAATCTGCGCCGGCGGAAAAAATATCGATAATATCCGTGCAATTCTTGAAAACAAGGCTTATGTCGGAACAACAATCGGTGCCTAAGGAAACACTGATTAATTCAATCGAGAATTAATCAGCACTTCCCTAAAAAGCACTGAGCTCATCAAGCAGGTTGTTAAGTTTTATGCCGTATTCAGGGTCTGTGGCCCAGTGTCCGGCCAGTTCCTGTACGGTCCGCGCAAATTTTACTTTGTGCGGCCAGCTGTAGCGGGGGTCAACGCACTCCTGCTTCAGTTCCACTTCCGGAGTCGTCGCATAGGCATGTAAATGCTGAATGTGAGCACGCACTCCAATTCTCTCGCTCTCAAAATATTCTCCAGGATGCTCAGCATCCATCGCCCCAAGCCCGCAGAAATTATTCATTTCCGGCAAAACAAGGTTCCCGAAGCCTAAAAATCCGGTTTCGAGGCACATCTGTACAAAGGCAACATCAGAATTAATTCCTTCTATCGCGGCTTCTTCAACATAATACTCTGCAAGTCTTCCGGCTTTTTCTTTATCACCGTCTTCCTTATGGCTCATAAAGAATTTAACGAGCTGCCCGGTATTTTTAATGCCGTTTCCTAAAAGTTCGCGTGAACACTCTTCTTTTTGCGGCGGAGTCACACAGGAGAAAAATATCACGGACAGAAATGAAATTAAAACGAAAAAACTAAATGGCGGATTTTTAAGAAAACAATTTTTATTCATAAATTTATTATCGGAGTAAAAAAGAATTTACGATAATTTAATCCGAAACTATCTTTTAAATATCTGCAAATTGTGATAGTCTTTTTGGGAAAAATTGAGAGTGAAAAATCACTTGAAAAAAAATCGAAGGCAGAATATGAAGGTATTAGGAATCGAATCAAGTTGTGATGAAACGGCATGTGCCATCGTTGAAGACGGAAAAAAAATAATCTCAAATGTCGTGGCAACACAAATTCCTTTTCATGAACTATACAAGGGCGTAGTTCCTGAAATCGCAAGCCGTAAACACGCAGAGTGGATCCTGCCTGTTGTCCGTCAGGCACTCTCCGAAGCAAACCTTACGCTCAACGAAGTAGATGCGATTGCAGCTACAAACCGGCCGGGTCTCATGGGAAGTCTTCTTGTAGGCCTTACTTTCGGTAAAACCCTCGCCTGGAGCGTAAACAAGCCTTTTATGGCCATAAACCACATGCTCGGCCATATGTATGCTGCTCATCTTGAAAACGATATTGAATATCCGTATCTCGGACTTCTGGTCTCAGGCGGACACTCAATTATCGCAAAAGTAAACGGTTTTGACGATCTTGAAGTTCTTGGAACCACAATCGATGACAGCGTTGGCGAAGCTTTCGACAAGGTAAGTAAATTCTACGGTCTCGGATATCCCGGCGGCGTAATCATCGACAGACTCGCACAGAAAGGAGATCCGAAATCCTTTGCATTCCCTGTTGCAAAACTTGATAAAAGGGATGCAAACCGCTATGACGTCTCATTTTCAGGTCTTAAAACGGCCGTAATTCATCAGGCGGACATGTTCTTAAAGCCTGGATACGAAAAAACTCCCGAAAACATTTGCGCTGCCTTTCAGGAAACTGCCTGCAAAACTTTGACAAGCCGCCTTTTCCGTGCAGTAGAAGACACCGGCCTTAAAACGGTTGTCGCCGGCGGTGGAGTCGCCGCAAACAGCCGGCTTCGTGCTATTCTTGCAGAGAGGACCGACATAAAGTGCATTTTTCCGCCGCTAAAACTTTGCGGAGATAACGGAGCGATGATTGCAGGAGTTGCTTATCATTTCTTAAAGCGCGGAGACAGAAGCGGCTGGGATACCACGGCATGTGCTCGCATCCCACAGTTCAAGCGGGGACTTGCAAATCTCGAAAGCTTTGGAAGAAGATAAACGTATTTTTTGCAATATGAAGCGGATAAAATTTTCTGACTTTCTTTTTATCGCAGTCTTTCTTTTTCTGGGTGTTTTTCTGACAGTAAAAAAAGTAATGACACCGGGAGCCATAGTAAAGGTAAAGGCATGTGATGAAAGTTACGAATTTTCCGCTTCAAAAAACGGCATTCATAAAATACAGGGAGCAATCGGAGTTACGACTTTTGAAATAAAAGACGGAAAAATCAGGATTATTGATTCTCCTTGTCCGAATAAAATCTGTATTCATCAGGGCTGGGACTCTCCTCTGGTTTGTCTTCCCAACAATATTGTCATTTATCTTGAGCAGAAAGAAGGTAAACTGGATGCAGTTACAAATTAAACAGAAATTAGCCTTTCTTTCGGCGCTGGCACTTCTTTTCTCATATGCTGAGATGATTCTTCCACGGCCACTCCCCTTTCTTCGTTTTGGCTTCGGAAATATTGCTCTTCTGCTCTCTCTTGAACTTCCTTTTTCGCAGTTTCTTCTGCTCGCGTTTTTTAAATCCTGCGTCTCGTCACTTGTTTCAGGGACACTCTTTTCTCCATTCTTTCTGATTTCCATTTCCCAGACTTTTGCAAGTGGACTTCTAATGTATTTTCTCGCTTTTTTTAACAGAAAATCCGGCGCGAGACTTTTTTCAGTCTACGGAATCTCAGTTTCAGGCTCTGTTTTAAGCGCGGCAGTTCAGGTTTATTGCTGCGTTTTGTATCTTGGATACGGAGTAACCGGGCTTTTGGGACCGATGATAATTTTTAATACGCTGAGCGGTATTTTAACTGCATTTTTCAGCACGAAGATTGGGGTTCATAGTTTTGAAAGCCTGAACCTTTCCCTTTCCGAAAGTGGAACAAAGCAGGAAAAGCGCAATTCTTCTTTCTTTCCTCAAATTTTTGCGGCTATTTTTCTTCTTTCTGTAACAGGAAGCGTTTTTTTTATACAGAATACTTATGCCCTTGTTTTTATTCTTCTGTCAGGTTTTATAGCCCAGAAAATCTGCAAACGTAAGATTTTTATTCTCCCGCATCTTTTTATGTGGATTTTTGTTCTGGTTTCGTCAATTTTTGAGCCTTCCGGAAAAGTACTTTTTAAAATCTGGCATTTCTCAGTTACAGACGAGTCGCTTTTTCTGGCATTCCAGAAATCAATAAGGCTTTCAGCTGCGGCGGCCTTCAGTCAGTGTGCATTTCTGCTCAAACTACCCGAAAATTCAATTCTCGCGCTTACACTTGAGTGCTACAAAAAAATGAACGAAAGCTTCAGAAATACAGACGGGAGTGTTTTCCAGAAATTAAAGGCAGTTCTCGGTAAACAACAGTGAGATACTGATTAACTTCCGGTTGAATTAATCAGCAGTTCCCTAGTTCAAGCCTAAATCAAGTTCAGCCTGCACTCCGTCAACTTTGATGCTCTCAACTTCATGTGCAGAGATTCTGACACCAAGCGTCTTGAGTCCCTTTTCTTCAAAATCCTGAGCGCGGAATTTTTCTTCGGTGATTTTGACACGCGGCTTTTTTACATAATTCAGCGTAAATGTGAATTTTTCGCGCGTATCGATGTGAAGCACTTCCATTCCGTCAGGGGCAAGAAAATAGTCACGGTTCATAATCCAGCTTGGAATTCTGCAGCGTTTGATGAGGGCAAAACCTGTTTTCGGGTCTTTAAAAATTACCGTAAAAAGCACTTTCGGAAGTTTTTCTTTGTCCGCGATGTCGCAGAACCACATTCCCTTGTCGATGAAGAGTTTGTCTGGCACATCTGTAATCGTATACATTCCGTTTCGGCGCACATAAATGATTCTGTCGTAAGGAGAGACTTTTTTGATTTCCGTTCCGCCTGAAACATTGATTCCGAGGTAGCCCTTGTCGTCGTAGCGGAGGGAAATATCCTGACGTGCGACTTCTTTTACATCGGTCGCGCTGAATTTTGCAACAGTTGTGTTTCGTTTCAAAAGCTCAGGGGCAATTTTTTTGAATTTTTCAAGCATTCCTCCGAGATATTCAATGGCACATTCTGTAAGCGCCTTGAGTCTTCGGTTGATTTCCTTGATGCGGTCTTTGATAGCCTTTACCTGCTCGCGGTTTTTCTGAATATCGAAGAGCGAAATACGTCTGATTGGAATCTGAAGCAGATGCTCAACATCTTCATCGCTTACCTCACGGATAAGCTCATCCTTAAACGGTTTGAATCCGTCCTTTACGGCCTTTGCTACGGTTTCGGCAGTCCGCTTATTCTCGATTTCTTTATAAATGCGTTCTTCGACGAAAATTCGCTCAAGAGTGCGGAGGTGAAGTTCATCTGTAAGCTTTCGTTTTTCAAATTCGAGCTCATCTTTGATGATTGCAGTGAGTTTCTGAGCATAATACTTGATAATCTCTGTAGCCGTCATCGTTACAGGCATATTATCCTTGATGACAAGCATTGAGCAGGCAATCGTCTTTTCGCAATCTGTATATGCATAGAGCGAATCAATTACATCTTTTGAGTAAACGCCGCGCGGAAGCTTGATTTCGATGTTACAGTGGTCGGTCGTAAAGTTGTCAACCGAACTGATTTTGATTTTTCCCGCTTTGTATGCAGAATCGATTGATTCCAGAAGACCTTTAGCGTTTGTATCAAGAGGCAGTTCGGTAATGACGATTCGTTTTTCATCACTTGTGTCGAATTTAGCCCTTGTAATGATTTTTCCGTTTCCGTCGTTATAGTTTGAAACATCGATAAGACCGCCTGTCGAAACATCAGGGAGAATTTTGAAAGGCTCGCCTTTAAGGCATTTTATCTCAGCGTCGAGAACTTCTTTTAAATTGTACGGCAAGATTTTCGTGCTCATACCGACAGCAATTCCTTCGGCACCAATCAGAAGAGTGACAGGAAGTTTTGAGCGGTAAACTTCAGGCTCCAAATCGCGACCATCATAATTCGGAACATAATGAGTGATTTCTTTGTTCGTTACAAGGAATTCTTTTGCGAGCGGGTGTACGCGACACTCAATGTATCGTCCGGCTGAAGCTCCGTCACCAGTGTACTTGTTGCCGAAGTTTCCCTGCTTCTCGATGAAAATTTCTTTGTTTGCAAGGTTTACAAGCGCACCGTATATTGAGGCATCACCATGCGGGTGATATTTCATCGTTCGTCCGACGACAAACTGAACTTTCTGAAAAAGTCCGTCGTTTACCTCAAAAAGCGTATGCATGATACGGCGCTGAACAGGTTTGAGTCCGTCCTCAAGGTCAGGAATCGCCCTGTCCCGGATAACATAAGAAGCATACTCGATAAAGTTTTTGTCAAATAAATTTTTTACAAATGCCATAGTTGTTCCTGTTTAAGCGTCAATTTCCGCATTGCTAAGTAAGTTATTCTCAATGAATTTTCTTCGTTCCGGGGTATTTTTTCCCATATAGAATGCCAGAAGCTGAGGTATAATCTTGAGCTGGCTGATTTCAACAGGAGTCAGGCGAATTGTGTCCGGAGCTATAAACTGCTTGAATTCGCTCGGATTGATTTCTCCAAGACCTTTGAACCGGCTGGTTTCGCAGGATTTTCCGAGTTTTACCTGTGCTTTGTCGCGCTCATCCTCAGAATAGCAGTAGATATTCTCTTTTTTGTTTCGCACACGGAAAAGCGGAGTTTCAAGAATGTAGACCCTGCCGCTTGTGACAAGTTCCTCAAAGTAGCCCAAAAAGAAGGTGAGTACGAGATTACGGATATGGAAGCCGTCGTTATCGGCATCAGTTGCTATGACGATTTTTGAGTATTTGAGGTCTTCTACGCTGTTTTCGATTCCCAGGGCCATCATAAGCTGGTGTAGCTCGTCGTTCTTGTAGATGTCGGTCTGGCGTTTTCCGTACATGTTCTCGGGTTTACCGCGCAACGAGAAAATTGCCTGATAGTCAGCATTTCGTGAGTGAGTCATAACGCCCGAAGCAGACTGTCCCTCGGTGATGAAAATCATGGAATTTTCGCCTTTTGCCCCGTCTTTGAGATGGAAGCGGCAGTCATCAAGTTTTGGAATGCGGATGCTCATTTTTTTGGCCGCTTCCTTCATCTGCTTTTTGACGCTTGAAAGTTCCGTGCGGAGTTTTTCATTGGCCTCGATTTTTGCCTTGAGTCGTTCCGCTGCCTTCGGGTTTTTGTGGAGGTAATTATCCAGCCCGGACTGAACTTCTGCCACAATCCACGGGCGGATGTCCGTGTTTCCGAGCTTGTTCTTGGTCTGGCTTTCAAAAACCGGGTCTTTTACTTTGACAAGAATTGCCGCAGTGATTCCTTCGCGGATGTCCTCTGATTTGTAGCTGGACTGGAAAAAGTCATTCACGCCCTTGATGAAACC
>JAFPUF010000045.1 GCA_017395545.1 Treponema sp.
ACTGCGAAAGTCAGCACACGACCCTTGCCTTCGTGAGCCTTGACCCCAGCGGTGAGAGGCATTTTTCTTTCTGCCGTAATCCTGGTGCTGACACTCAGATTCGCCCGGAAGACTTGGACGAAGAAATGCTTAAAAATGCAAGAATCTTACACATAGGCTCTCTTTCCCTTACAGATGAGCCAGCAAAATCAGCGACCCTTTCTGCAATCGACATCGTAAAAAAGGCCGGCGGTCTTATTTCCTACGACCCGAACTACCGTGCAAACTTGTGGAAGGGCAGGACGGACGCAATCCCTCTGATGAAAGCCATTTTTCCGCACGCTGACACAGTTAAAGTGAGTGACGAGGAACTTGCCCTTCTTTTCGGAGAAAAAACGACACCCGAGGAAGGCGGAAACATGATTCTGGATCTCGGGGTAAGCCTTGCGATGATAACGCTTGGCCCGAAAGGCGTTTTCTACGCCGCAAAATTGCCGGACGGAAGCCGTACCTGTGGCACTGTCGGCTGTAAGAGCGTTAAGGTTGTCGACACGACAGGGGCGGGGGACAGCTTCACAGGCGGAATGCTCTATCGCCTCACACGCCGGGAAAATCCGCTCGGCTTCACGAAAAAAGAACTTGAAGAAGATTTGAATTTTGCGAACACAGTCGCTTCAATCTGTGTGACCCGCCGTGGCGCAATCCCTGCTCTTCCGACACTCTCTGAAGTCGAGAACTTCTGAGAAGTTCATCACCGTTTACGGCATATGAATGATTTCACGCGGTTTTGAGCCGTTTGCAGGTCCGACAATTCCGCGTTCTTCCATTTCCTCTACAAGACGGGCTGCACGGTTATAGCCGATTTTCAGACGACGCTGAAGGTAACTTGCGCTTGCCTTTCCAGTCTGAATGACAATCTGCAGAGCCTGGTCGTAAAGAGGGTCTTCGCCGTCACTGAACAGTCCCGGTTCGCTTTCTTCTTCTTCATCGTCATCAACAAAAATCTCATCGTCGATGTAGTCCGGTCCGCCGAAAGTTTTAACGTAATCTACGACACGCTCAACTTCATTATCTCCGACAAGAGTTCCTTGAATTCTGGTTGGAATCGGATTTACGGCGGAAGTGTAGAGCATGTCGCCCTTTCCAAGAAGTTTTTCTGCACCAATACTGTCGATGATAATCTGTGAATCCTGGCGGCTTGCTACCATGAACGCAATGCGGCTCGGGATATTTGCCTTGATAAGACCTGTGATGACATTTACAGATGGACGCTGGGTTGCAAGTACGAGATGAATTCCGACTGCGCGGCTCATTGCTGTAAGACGGGCTACATTCGATTCAAGTTCCTTTCCGCTGGTTGCCATGAGATCGGCAAACTCATCGATGATTACCACGATGTATGGTAATTTTTCGGTGGCGATTTTTCGCTCCCGGATTCGGGTGTTGTAGCTTACGATGTCACGAACTCCCATTCCGTCGAGAAGTGCGTAGCGGCGTTCCATTTCGCAGATACAATACTGAAGAACCTGCAGGGCGCGCTTCGGCTCTGTAACGACTGGTGTGAGCAGGTGCGGAATGTCGTTGTACAATTTCAGCTCGACGACTTTCGGGTCAACCATAATCAGTTTGACATCTTTCGGTGAACGGTTGTACAGAATCGAGAGAATGATTGAATTTACGCAGACAGATTTACCAGCGCCGGTTGCACCTGCAATCAAAAGATGAGGCGTTTTGGCGATGTCGATAATCTGCGACTGGCCGGAAATGTCTTTTCCGAGAATGACAGGAACGGACATTTTTTTGAATTCCGGTAAATCCTGCTCGATAATTTCACGGAATGAGACGACTGCACGTTCTTTGTTCGGAATTTCGATACCGACTGCGTGGCGGCCTGGAATCGGAGCGACAATTCGCACTGATTTTGCAGCCAGCGCAAGTGCAATGTTGTCCTGAAGGTTGACGATTTTGCTCAGTTTTACGCCAGGTGCCGGAAGCAGCTCGAACATCGTGACAACCGGACCTTTCCGGATTCCAGTAACTTCTGCTTCAATTCCGAATTCGTTCAGGGTCTTCTTGAGATTTTCGCCGGCTGCCTTTGTCTCTTCGTCAATACGCCAGTACTCGTCATTCTCAAATTTTTCAAGCAGATCGGTTGGAATTTTGTATTCGCTGAGTTTCCGCATTCCGTTTTTTTCTTTTTCAGAGTCTTCGTCGCTTTCTGCGATTTCAGATTCTTCTTCAGTTTCTGCGATTTCTTCTTCGGTTACGACATCCGGCTCTTCAAAATCTTCGTCATCAAAATTGATTTCATTAATTTCATCAATCTGATTCAGAATTTTGTCCTCTTCGTCTGAGTCTTCATCTTCTTCCGGGACTACGGCCGTTTCAGTTTCTGCGATGGTTTCCGGCTGATAAAGCGAGTCATGCGCTGCGGGAGCCGGCTGTGCTTTGAAAACCGGATTTTCAGCTGCGTCCGCATCCATTTCAGAGAAAATGTCGTCAACGCCCATCGAGTCGCCTTCTTCATCAGATGGAGATTCAGCGATGTCCTCAATATTTATAAAATCTGCCGGATTATCGTCATGGAACGGCTCTTCAAAAGATTCTTCAGATTCTTCTGGTTCTTCTGCTGCCACTTCTTCTGTCTGTGGTTCAGATCCATCAGACGGTGAATCCCAGCTTCCGAAAATATCTTCGTCTTCATCGCCAAAATCAGCAGTGAAATCAGGAATTTCAGATTCTTCAATATCATCAAAATTTTCAGATTCAGAAATCTCTTCTGCAAGAGGCTCTTCTTTAAAAGTTACCTCTTCTTCTGCCAGAGGTTCTTCTTCAAAAGCAGGAGTTTCTTCGGCTATCGTTTCGTCTTCCTTCGTAACTTCATGAATGACTGGTTCCGAAGTTTCTTCACTGACAGTTTCAGTCTCTTCTGCGCCGTAGATTCTGTTCATCTCGGCAATCAGCGCTTCATCATCTTCTGTAACAGGAGTTTCGTCAGCAACAACTGTAGCATCATCAGAAATAACCGCTGGTTCCGTAAATTCTTCTTCCGGAATGCTTTCTGCCAGTAACTCTTCTTCTGCAATGCTTTCGCCTGTCAGCTCACTTTCTTCGGCCGGGAGTTCTATGATTGTCGGATCTTCTGCTATAGTCTCGTCCTCGTCTGAAAGTTCCGGTTCCTCATCCGGAAGTTCTGCCTCCTCATTTGGAAGTTCAGGCTCGTGTGTTGAAAAGACTGTCTCTTCAATTCTATCTTCCGGTTCGGAAGTGAAAATTTCCGGCTCTTCAGTCAAAGTTTCTGGTTCTTTAGCAGAATCATCATCTATCAGGTCTTTGAGAATTTCTTTCTGCTTGAGGAAAATTCTGTTAGTGGTAAGGTCTGTTTTCTCTTCTGCAGGTGAAAGCGAAACCGTGTCTGTTACGGCCTTTTCCGCAGCAGGAACAGGCTCGTCTTCGTCAAAAAAGTGTTCCTCCTCGTCAGCCTCTTCCAGTTCTTCTTCTGTGTTTTCGGTATTTGTGATTTGCGGAATTTCATTTGAGAAAAATTCTTTATTTTCTGAGATGGAATTTTCAAGAATATCACCAAGAATTGAGAGAAGAAGATATTCTGCGGCAAGAACGAGGGAGCCGATTAAAAGCGTCGATGCAAGTTTTACGGCCATAACGCTATCAGAATCTGATGAAATAATCATGCGGCATATGTGCTCAATTGCGTCCAGCGTGAAGAATGGAATTACTGAACCAAGCAGTATGACTCCGTTACGGACCCGCCATTTCGCACTGAAACATTGAATTCCCGCCGCAATAAGGAAGACCGGTACGCAGATGGCTGTAAATCCGTAAACGCCGGTGAACATTTTTCCAAGCGAATAGAAAATCGTCCTGCTGTTTCCAGCCGCTCCTCCAAAATCCAGTGCAACAGAAAGCAGTGAAACCGAGAATAAAGCCGCAAGAATGAAGAGTATGATTCCTGCAGCAGCCGAATATTTTTGATAGTTTTTCATCACTTCTCCAAAGACAGATTTTTTTCTTTTTTCTGCTTTAAGATTATCGGAGTTTGAAAATAGAATTTAAGTGAAAAACTTGGAAACTTGTTTGCCGTGATTTTTGAGGGCTAAAAATCAATTAACTAGACTTTTCTTTCTTTTAGATTTACAATTTGTGTTTATATAATATAAGTAATATAAAAAAAGTTTCAGGGGATATTTTGTATACCAGAGAAATCAAATCGCCGCCAGAAAAAATTGTTCACTCAGGTAAAATCGAATTCGGCACATTTAAGGGGCTTCTTACCCGGCTCGATATTCGCGGCGTGCACGCTCCATTTGTGGGATTTCCGCTTCCCACCGTCATTACTAATTTCCGTATCCAGAGCTCACTAATGTTTCTTTTTAACATCGGACAGTATATCGGCACCGTAGATTTTTTTGATCATAAAGTGTTCGGATTTGCCGACGTAGTTTTCTGGAACAAGGAAACAGGACGAAAATTTGCATATCGTTCTTTTATGGGGCCCAGACGGCGCTTTATTCCGCACAACATGGACACAGGTTTCTGCGCAAGTTTTAACAAACGCCGCTATATCCGTGTAAGCTGGGACCATCACCGGGACAGGCTCTCAATGATTTTTAATCTCCGTGGAGACAGTTCCCGTCCTTCCGTACAGGCAGCCTTCGTAGCACGCTATTCGGATGAGCCTATGTGCGAGATGGCAACGGTTGTTCCTGCTCCTTCAAAGCGGCGGTGTTCAGCAAGTTATATCGCGACTCCCAAAATACACGGTTCCCTTACCCTCGAAAAAACAAAATTTTCCGAAGAAGTTAATCAGGCCGATTTTGACGGAACTGCTTTTTTCACTATAAACCGCGCTTATTACAATCTTCATTCCACTTCAGAATTTGTGCTCGCTACCGGAGAAATCGACGGCAAAAAATTCAGTTTTGAACTTTTTACTACGCAAGAAAACGCCGTAGATTCCGAAAATATAAACGGAAACATTCTCTGTGTTAACGGTGAGTGCACTCCATTACCGCCAGTCACAATCACCCATCCGTTTGGACTCACAAAAAAATGGGTGATTCAGGATTTTGAGAATATGGTAGATTTGACTTTCACGCCGGCAAGCGACAACCGCCGCGATGTCAGTTTTCTGGTGCTGAAAAGCCATCTGCGTACTGTCTTCGGAACTTTCGAAGGCGTTATCAAAACCAGGGACGGCGAGGATATTGTTCTTCATAATTTTGAAGGCATAGCAAAAAATCAACTTTTGAGACTGTAGGGATAATATGGCTGACAAACCTGAAGCAAAATGGGAACCGGGAACTCTGGACAAAACCCGTCAGAATATCGGTCCGATTGACGAAGACGAAGCTAAAAAAATGATGAAAAAACTCGGTGGCGAGATTTTTGCCGAAAAATCCGCACCGATTGATTATTCTGCTCTTCCAAGGGCAAGGGAATACTCAAAAAGGGTAGTCGGCCGTTCGGCTTCAAGCATCGCTTCACAGGCTCCGAAAACTGCTTCTTCTGCTGCCGGAGGAAAATACGGTTATGCTCCGAAAGAAAAGCCTGTCCGCACCGGCTCTCTCCCGGAACTCACTTCAAAAGAACGCGCCCTCATGGACAAACTCATGATGAGCGACGATTATAAAATCAAAAATAACTACGGAATTTTCAATTTCGTCCGCAAATTCAGAAAGAACGGCGGAGAACTGGTCAGAAAGAGTTTCGTTGAGTACAACATTCAGAAATATGTCGAGCATCTTCAGGAATTCATAACGACCGTAAAGTCAATAATCCAGATTTCTCCAGAGACCTACAAGGCAAAAATCGTTTCTTCTCCCGAGGATAAATTCAGATTTTTAAAAACTGTCGGCTCGTGGACAATGGGCGACATCAAGAAATACCAGCTTGATCTTCAGGACACGAACGAAGTCACAGTCGCAATGATGATTCCGTTCGTGAAGGCTGTCTACAAATGCCTTATAAAGATTTATTATCTCGGCGAAACAAAAATCTCAAATTATTTCAAAGAAATTTACAACGACCTTGCAAAATACCCGAAATTCGACCTCAGAAAAGCCCAGACACTCTCAAAGCAGGGAATCACAGAGTGGTTTTACATTTACAGCCAGGTCATCAAGGGACTCTACCCGCTTTTAATGAGAATGAGTTCCACAAAATTCGACTATTTCCAGGATTTCTTCCTTGTTCAGACCGGAAATATTCTTTCTTTCCTTGAACTTACAAAATTCGATCTACTTCTCCCTAACAAAAAAGGTGCAAAACAGCAGGATTCAGGTGAAGAAGGCGCGAAAACTGATGAGAACAAAAAAGAGGAATCCGAAGAAAAAGCTAAGAAAGAACCGGAAAAAGCGAAAAAATCTGATTACGTTGAAGCGGGGCTCAAACTTCTCGACAATCTTTTCCCCGAGGCCGGCTTTGACAGACTCGAAACCATGCCGGACATGTTTCCGTATTTCCAGCCTATTTATCAGTTCCGTGACGGATACAACCTTCTTGCTCCTGAAAATCCGCTTCAGGTTACGGTCACGCTCCTTCGTATCACCGAAGATATTTTCCAGGGACTGCGCAACGTGATCTTTACCGAAGAAACTGACGGAGACTCTGACGGAGAAAAACTTTCGGCAGTTCTGGGCGAATGGTCAGTTTACCGCGAGATTCTTTTTGAGAAGAATTACTCAGACCAGCTGAATGACTTTGTGAACAATGAATATTCTCAGGGAGACTACAAGTCAACTCTGTTCGGAAAGAAAATGCTCACATCTATTTTGTGGCAGACAAAGTATAACTTCCTGCCGTATTTTGAATTTGAGCAGCTTCTCCTTGAAAAACCAAAAAATGACAGCCAGTACCGGCCGATGTGTATCCGGACCAGCTTCCTTTTAAAAATCTTTACTTCGATTGTAAAAGAAATTGACTCATCGAAAGACAAAGAAATGGTGATGGGAATTCAGAATCCTTGGGACAAATACAAATTTGACATCCCGAATGCTATCTCAAAGCGAATGGACGTTCTTCTGGGTGCTAAAAAAGCGGACGGCCAGGCAACGAACGCGAACCTCATAAAATACGCGCTTCTTGTCATTGCGGTTCTAGACTGGTGGGTAAACACTCCGAACAGTCCTGCCTATTCTGCGGACTCAACGAAAATTTACAGAATCAATCCTGAAGACGGTGCTCCTGCTTTCAGCGTTCCGACCAGAACTGACCAGAACAAGCTCTTTGCGGAGAGAGTCAAGGCAAATATTACAAAGAAGAATTAAATGAACGAAGAAACAGAAAAAAGATTCGTATCGCTTGAAATGAAAATCGCATTTCTTGAAGATTTTATTCTCAAACTGCAGAATGAGGCTGTCGAAAACCAGAAGACAATCGAAATTCTGCGCGAAGAGAACCGGGTTCTTGCCGGAAGAATTCAGGATTTGTCCGAAAACCTTGAAATTCCAAACAGAAGGCCGCCGCACTATTAAAAACTGATTATTTGCCGATATTAAAAGCCGGGAGACAGCATTTTTACGGCATTTGACACGCAATCTCTTTAAATGGTATATTTCTTAGATTTACAAAGAAATATTTTAAAAAACTGATTTGGAGCGTAAATTGGCACGAACCAAACATTATAAGAAAATCGAAAAAAACGTAGTCTCCCTGATTCTTCACGGATTACAAAGCTTTTTTTCTTGTATCGGACGATTTTTTGTTAAGGCTTTCCGTGTTTGCGATTCTAAACTTACTATAATGATTGTCCCGCACTCGCAGAGTAAAGTAATCAACTTCCGTACAAATGTTTTTGCGCTTGCTTTTGGTATTATTCTTGTTGTCGGAATTGTCTCTTCATTCATCTACTTTAAAAAGCAGGATTCTGGTATCCGTGAGGAACTGGCCCGCTCAATGAAAGAAAACCGTGAGCTTCTCGCAAGCTTTGACGAGCTTCGTGACGAAAACAACAATGTCCTTCAGACTGCAAAACGTTTCCGCACTTCTCTTTCTCAGACGCTTTCACTCCTTGGAATCAATCAGTCATCTTCAGTTGCAAAAGCTTCCGTTTCTGACAGCGACCTAAACTCTCTCTTCGACACCCAGGACACTGTTCAGGGGTCAACCCGCGAATCAGCAGACATGCGCGCACTGTCATCTTACCTTGAGAGCGCCATTCAGCCGATTGAGCAGATTGGTAAAATGCTCGAAAGCCAGGAAACGCTTTTCGCCGACATTCCTAACATATGGCCAGTACGCGGTGGTATCGGACACGTCTCACAGCCTTTTGGTCAGACAACACACCCGATCACAGGAAACTGGTATATTCATAAAGGTCTGGATATTTCAACATGGCGAAGCGGAGACCCTATCGTTGCTACTGCCAACGGTCAGGTCGTAACGGTTGCATTTGACTCAGGTTTCGGTAATTACGTAATTATCAAACACAAGCACGGTATTTACACCCGATACTGCCACATGGCTTCAACAAGAGTTAAAAAAGGTCAGTTCGTTTCACAGCGTGATGTAATCGGCTATATCGGAAGTACCGGTATTTCAACTGGACCTCACCTCCACTACGAAGTTCACATCGGTTCAGATGTAGTTGACCCTGCAAAATACGTGAACATTAAAGTCGCAAAATAATATGGCTTTCTTAACAGATGACATTTCAATTAACACGATAATCGGTCTTGGCTCTGCTGTTTCGGGCGATGTTCATGCGAACGGTTTTATCCGCGTGGACGGAGACATCGACGGCAATCTCGAGTCAACCGGCAATATCATCATTGGTGACAAGGCCAGAATCAACGGAAATATCAACGCACTGTCCATCGTAATCGGCGGTATCGTCCTCGGTGACGTCTACGCTCCGAACGGAATCAAACTTCTTTCAACATCTGCTGTAATCGGGAACATTACCACCCGGAACCTTGAAATCGAAGAAAACGTAATTTTCCACGGACACTGCATCGCCCTCAAAAAAGAAGAAGATTTTAATTCTGCTTTCGAAAAATTATCAAATGAAAGCGTAATACGCTCCCGTCAGGCGGGCAGGGCGATTTAATGGCGGAAATTTCGTCTCTTAATGCTGCAAACAATCAGATAAACTCCCAGTCACTTTATTTTGCGGCGACACAGGCTGCATCAGGGCAAATGGCTCAGCAGACAAAGAAAACCCGTGACACGCAGAAATCTTCTTTTGCGACCGCTTTTGAGAGACGGCGTGAGGAAGCAAACCTTGTTTCTGAAGGCCTGCCTCCTGAAATCGCCGGAATGAGCGAGGATGAGGCGATTGTCTTTTTAAAAGATGCGATGGATGTGGCAGGCGACGAGCTGAAAGAAA
Source organism: Treponema sp. (assembly GCA_017395545.1). Lineage (GTDB taxonomy): Bacteria > Spirochaetota > Spirochaetia > Treponematales > Treponemataceae > Treponema_D. Next base: position 9,326 of record JAFPUF010000045.1, read on the forward strand.
GGCAGAATCTCGAGTCGATGGAAAAATACCGAAAAAAAGTAAGCCAGTTTATGAAATATGTCGCACGGAATAATTTTGAGGTTATCACAAAAAAGCGGTTCGGCCGGAACAGAAAAGGTAAGCCGGTCGATCCGTATGTTCAGGTGCAGGTTATAAATCAGAAACTAAACCAGTTGGCAAGCGAAATGCTGATTCTTCACGGTGCAAATTTAAAACTTCTTGCAAAAGTTGAAGAACTTAACGGTCTTATCGTTGATTTGATGGCAGCGTAAAATCTTTCCTAGTCCGAAATATCAAAGTCAAACTGAACCTGAATGTCGTAATCAGGGAAGGCTTCTTTTACATCGCCCACAACATGCTCGTACATTCCCTTCATGTCAGGCGAATCGAACGAGACGATCATGTCGAAGCGCATGATTTTTTCTTCTTCATCAACGAAAAAGCCATGCATCTGAAGAATGTCCTTGTGCTCGTGAACGATTTTTGCGACCTTCGAGCGGATTTCTGCGGCCGAGTTCTGTTTTGTGTTCACGCTGTAAACGCCAACCGCCGTCATTATTACATTGTGTTTTTCGTAAACCGCCTGTGTGATTTTCCTTGTGACCGTATCGATTTTGTCTGCCGTCCATGTGTCAGGCAATTCGATGTGGATTGAGCCGAGGTGCTTGTCCGGGCCGTAATTATTGAGAACGAGGTCGTACGCTCCACGAATTTCTGGATCTACGGTAGCAACAGTCCTTTTGATTGCATGAGCCATTGTTCCGTCGATTCGCTCACCCAAGATTTTGCTCAGAGTTTCACGCAAAGTCTCAACGCCGGTCTTTAAGATTGCAAAAGAAATCAGAACGCCGAGATAGGCTTCGAGTGAAATATGGAAAATCAAGAAAATTGCCGCCGCAACGAGGGTAGAAACGGAGATTATCGAGTCCATGAGCGCATCCTGCCCGCTTGCCACGAGAGAATCCGAATTGACCCGTTTTCCGGTTGATTTTACGAAGAGCCCAAGAGCGATTTTAACGATTACTGCCGTTCCAACGATAATAAGCGAAATCGGGGTGTAATCAGGCACATTCGGCTCGATAATCTTTTTGACAGATTCAATCAGAGCCGTAAAACCTGCGTACATGATGATGATTGCAATTACGAGTGCTGAAATGTATTCTGAGCGCCCGTGCCCGAAAGGATGTTTTTTGTCGGCAGGCTTTCCCGCAAGTTTTGTTCCGATAATCGTGATTACAGAAGAAAGAGCGTCCGTGAGATTGTTAACCGCATCCAAAACGATTGCGATTGAGTGGGAGAGTAATCCCACGAGCGCTTTAAAGCCAGCTAAGGCGATATTTGCCAAAATTCCGAGAATACTTGTGCGAACAATGATTTTTTCGCGGTTTTCCTGCATAAAAGCCTCCGTTGACTATTATGCCTCTTTTTTAAGATTTCGGATATAGTCTACAGCACTTAAGCCTGCAACTCCGCCCTCATAGACTGCCTTACAGACTTGTAAAAGACCGCCGTTTGCGTTCCCACAGGAGAAGATTCCAGGGGCGTTTGTGGCCATTTTTTCGTTTGTGGCGATTGAGTCCCCGTTGAGCATGAGACCAAGTTTTTTGGCAAAGTCCGCCGCCCCAGCAGAGCCAAGTGCGACAAATACGCCGTCTAGTGAGAGCAATTCTCCGTCATCAAAAGTCACCCCACCGACTTTTGTGTTTTCCGCATTCGGAAGGATTTTTGCGACCTTCCGAGTGTCGATTTTGATTTTATCGGCAAGGGAAGTGTCCTGTGAGAGTGCCGACCTTACCTCAGAATCGTCTTTTCCGTCAGTGAGAATCGTAACGCTCTCTGCAATATGACCGAGGTGGCTCGCTTCTTCAAAGGCAAATGTTCCGTTACCGATTACGGCAACATCCTTCTTGCGATAGAAAAATCCGTCGCAGACCGCACAGTAAGAAACGCCTTTGCCTTCAAGTTCAATGATTCCTTCGATTTGCGGGCGGAGTTTTTTGTTCCCGGTTGCAAGAATGATTGCAGGGGCAGAATATTCTGTTTCACCTGCTTTTACGGAATACTGTGTTTTTGGCGGGGGAGCAAGCATCTCAATATGAGTGACTTCGGCTTCAACCACATCGACGCCAAGATTTTTTGCCTGAGCAATTCCGTTCGCATACAAATCCGGGCCTGAAATTCCTTCCGGGAAGCCGTAGTAGTTGTCGATTTTGTGAGCCTTCTCAAGCTGACTTTCGCCGGAATAAATCACTGCGACATTGAGATTTGCGCGTTTTGCGTAGAGTGAAGCCGAAACCCCGGCAGGACCCGCACCGATTATAATCACATCGTAATTCATGCTTGCCTCCGTTTTTATTAGATTCTACAACAGCTTCTCGATTTTCTCATCAATTTTCTTTGGTTCGACTGTTGACTCAAAGCGCTCGATGACATTTCCTTCACGGTCAACGAGGAACTTTGTGAAATTCCACTTGATGTTCGCGTTGTTTTTGAAATCCGGGTCCATTTTACCTACGACCTGATTCATGAGTGCACCTTTGATGCCTGTGAAGCCTGCGAACCCTTTCTGGCTCTTGAGGTAAGTGTAGAGCGGAATCTCGTTCTCGCCGTTGACTTCGATTTTCTTGAAGTTGTCGAAGCTTGTATTGTACTTCATCTGGCAGAACTCGTGGATTTCGTCGTCGTCGCCCGGTGCCTGATGACCAAACTGGTCGCAAGGGAAGTCGAGGATTTCCAGGCCCTTGTCGTGATATTTCTGCCAGAGAAGCTCGAGCCCCTTGTACTGGGGTGTAAAACCACAACCTGTAGCTGTATTAACAATCAAAAGAACTTTGCCTTTGAAATCTGCCATTGAAACTTCGTTTCCCTTTCGGTCCAAAACCTTGTAATCATAAATTGCCATAATTTTCTCCTTGAAAACTCCGCACTGGCAGTATTACTTCCTTGCGGTGATTTCGCTTTATCTTTTATTTAATCAAATAATATTGTATACAATATAAAATGTCAAGAGAATTCTTGCAGAATTAAACAAAATTGTATACAATCTATTTGAAAGTTATGAATTATGATTCTTTAAAACTTGAAAATCAGCTCTGTTTTCCGCTTTATGCCGCCAGCCGTGAAATTTTACGGAAATATACGCCTGTTCTGAAAGAACTTGACCTTACATATACTCAGTACATAGTGATGATGGTAATGTGGGAAAAAAAAGAACTGAAAGTAGGGGAACTTACAAAAAAACTTTATCTCGACACAGGCACTGTCTCGCCGCTCTTAAAATCAATGGAAGAAAAGGGGCTGGTTAAGCGCAGCCGGAGTTCCTCAGATGAGCGCGTTGTAACTGTAAAAATCACTCAAAAAGGCGAAGAACTCCGGGAAAATGCCGTATCAGTTCCGGAAACTATCGGAAAGTGCATTAACCTCACTCCTGAAGAAGCGCGCACTCTGTACGGTATTTTGTACAAGATTCTGGGGTAGGGGGAAAGTCTCCCCCTACGCGCCCATTTCATTGGTCGCTACCCTCTCTACGGGGGCTAGCCCCCGTAACGCCCCCTTCGATATAATGACCTTATGATTATTTGTCCTGCACAGCCTTTTGATATTTTTTCGATTATGAACATTGAGCGTCAGTCTTTTATCCCTGCCATACAGGAAAAAAAGCGGGTTTTTGAAAAAAGGCTCAAGCTCATTCCCGAGGGCTTTCTCGTTCTCGCTGATTCCAGTGAGGAAGTGGTCAAGAAAAACAAAGTCGCCCTGGTTTGCGGCTATCTCTGTGCCGAGCGATGGGATTCCCTGCCGGATTTTTCTGTCCTGGAAGGCTTGGGCGAAAAAGAGCGTAAATCTGCCCTTAAAAAGCTGGAAAAACGCTTTGAGCTGGGGCATAATCCCTTCCACACCCACAAAACAAACGGCTCAATTCTCTATATAAGCTCATTCGCGCTTTTAAAAGACTATCGGGGCAGGGGCTTGGGCGAGAAATTCTTCATGAATTCCGTGGCGGCCCTCTGCTCGTCTCTGGGCGGAATCAAAAAAATCCTGCTTCTCGTCGATTCTGAATGGAAAAACGCGCTGAAAATCTACGAAAAGTGCGGATTCAAGACAATCGGCAGCTTGGAAAAATTCTTCCCCACGATTCAAAAAAAAGAATTCGCCGACGGCCTTGTAATGGTAGCCGAGGCTGATTCCTTCAAAAACATTGAATTCTCTTCTAATTCAAATGATTTGAGCGGAATCCGGATTTAGGCACGGATTAACGCAGATAATTGCTAATTGTCTGTCGCTTATTTATAATTTTGCCTATGAATTATAAAAATCCGATTTTGCTTTGCGATTATTCTGACCCGGATGTGATTCGTGTTGAGGATGATTTTTATCTTACGGCCTCCAGTTTCAATTTTGTTCCGGGGCTTCCTGTCTTGCACTCCCGCGACTTGATTCATTGGAATCTTATAAACTATGCCTGCAAATCGATTCCTCTGCCCGGATATGAAAAAGTGCAGAACGCAAAGGGCTTGTGGGCGCCTTCAATCCGCTTTCACGAGGGTTTTTTCTATATTTTCGTCGCAACTCCCGACGAGGGCATTTTCTTTACAAAAGCAAGCGATCCTTACGGAGAATGGAGCGGATTACAGTGTGTATGGAGCGGAAAGGGCTTTGAAGACCCCTGTCCCTTGTGGGAAAAAGACGAGAGCGGCATAGAGCATCTTTTTGTCGTCCACGCCTATGTAAAAAGCCGTATCGGATTCAATTCAAAACTCGGTCTTTTGGAGCTTGATACAAAAACTTTCAAGGCAGTCAGCGAAGATAAAATCATTTTTGACGGAATGAAAACCCAGCCAACGATTGAAGGCCCCAAATTCTACAAAAGAAATGGATTTTACTATATTTTCGCCCCGGCTGGAGGAGTCACCACCGGCTGGCAGACAGTTTTGCGCTCAAAAAGGATAGACGGCGACTACGAGGAAAAAATCGTGCTGGCTCAGGGAAAAGCCCGGACAAACGGCCCCCATCAGGGAGGCTGGGTGGACACTCCCGCTGGCCAGGACTGGTTCATTCACTTTCAGGACGCAGGCATTTTCGGCCGGATTGTTCACTTGCAGCCGATGAGGTGGGTAGGTGACTGGCCTGTTATGGGTACGGCAGTCAAGCTGAATGACGAAAAAGCACTTCTTGCTGTGGGCGAGCCTGTGAATAAATGGAAATGCCCGGAAGTATTTGCTGATAAGAATAGACGCGGGTTGACGCAGATTAACGCAGATGTGCAGCAAGGCCAGAGCAGAAATGGAAAGAATCCGCCAGTGTCTGACTTTCAAACCAGTGCCAATGTTGAAAAAAATGCCGGCACTGTCGCTACAACCGACAAATCTCTCTGGCTTACGCCCTCTGTATGCACGAAAAAGATTGATTCAAAGAAATTCACTTACGAAAAAGAAATCTCTCTGGGCGGCGTTTGGCGTGAAAAGCAAAGGCGGGGAATCATATTTTTGGGAAACGAATACGCCGCCCTGCAAGTCGAAAAATCTGGCGAGAATGAATTTAAATTCTCTTATATCGAGTCCAGCGGAAGCGAGAGCGGGGATGATGAACGAAAGGAAAGCGTGATTTGGAGCGAGAAGATTTTTGTGACAAGCGATTCACATAAAAACACGGAAAAATCTGTTCTACTCAAAATGAAATTCAAGTCTGCCCGGGACGGAAAATCGGGAACAGTTTGCTTTTTTGTGAAAATCAGAGGTTTCGATAAAAAAGTCTCGTTCAAGTCAAAGCCGTTTCAGACCGTGAACGCGCATTGGGTCGGCGGACGATACGGCTTTTTTTGATTTTGAACCGTTATTGAGCCTTTTGAGCGTGTTTCTTCAATAAATAGCCTGCAATCGCAACACCGACTCCGCCAAGAATCATAAGAAAACAGAGAATCTGTCCGGTGGAGATATTCAGAAGGCTTGTGTTCATGTAAATCGGGGCATTTGTATCCTGGGCGATTCTGTAACCGATATCTGCGTCGGGCTCCCGGAAATACTCGATGAAAAATCTGAAAAAACCGTATCCGCCGGTGTAAAGGGCGCCCGAAAAACCGTCGAAAGGCTTTTTTTTGTGAAGAAGCCAGATAATCGAGAAGAGAATCAGTCCTTCAAAAAGCGCTTCGTAAAGCTGACTTGGGTGACGCGGAAGACTTACGAGATTGGTCTGGGCTTCCATTCCTATTTTCTGCATGAATTCCTGAACCCATGGCACTGAAGACGAAAATTTTTCTGCGTGTGGGAAAGTCATTCCCCAGGAGACGGTTGTGATTCGTCCGTAAAGCTCGCCGTTCATAAAATTTCCGATACGGCCGAAAGTGTAGCCGAGTGGAATTGCCGTTACCATTGCATCAGCCCATTTGAAAAACGGAACTTTGTGTTTCCAGCACCAGAAAATCATTCCGATAAGACCACCGATGAACCCGCCGTGATAACTCATTCCGGCAAGACCCGTGAATTTGCCGTTCTGGAAAGGCCAGAAAATGAGCCACGGCTTTTTGAGGTAAATTCCAGAAGTGTCGTAGACTAAAGTTGAGAAGACCCGTGCACCAATCAGAAGAAAAACGATACCCGTTGCGATAAAACTGAAGATGTCGTCTTCGGTCGCTTTTTTGAGCGTTCCGTCAGCACTGACAGAATCCAGCGCCCCCTCATTGAGCAGTTTCTTGAGTACGATGAATGCTGTTCCGAATGCGAAAATGTACACTAAGCCGTACCAGCGCAAAAGACTTAAGACAGGTACTCCAGGGAAAATTTCCGGGTGAATCCAGGACGGATAGTTTATGTACAGTGGGAAAATCATATTTTAAATCCTTGGTTTGCCGCTTTGACAAGGCGGGATTTGAGCATTATGTTCTCGTTTTTGAGCTGTGTGATTTCATACTGCTGCATTTTTATCATTTCGGCGAGTTCCGAAACGTTCAGCGCTCCGCTTCCGACCAGGTCTTCGACATAAGACATTTTTGCCGAGTAGTCGTCGGTTGCTTCTTCGGATGCCTGCTCGAAACTTTCGTCGAAAGAAAGCGACTCAGTCTGCATGATTTTTTCTGCAATACGGAATATTGCTTGTGCGAGGACAGAATTCGGCTTGTAGACTGTGACAGGAAGGCTCGAAGAAAGCGCCTTATCCTGCATTGAGTCGCGGTACATAACTCCCAGGGACTCGACTTCAAGTCCGAGATACTGCTGGCATGAACGGCGGATTTTCTGCGCCTTGTCGGCATCTTTCGGCTCGTCAATCATGTTCATGATGAGGCGCGGCCTGAACTGAGAGAGACGGCGCCTGAATTTTTCACCGTTCTCAGGGTCAATCTCGTTAATTTTCTCGATTAGTTTTGGTATGTAAAGTTTTTGAAGGGAAGCAGAGTCGTTACGGAGTTTGTTGATAAAATCAGCGGCTTTAGAGCTTTTTTTGAAAGTAGCTGCCATCAGCCTGAAGACTGCGTTCTTTAAGAAAAGGTAGCCGTTGAGAGTAGCAGTGACAGTCGGGGCGGTTACGATGATTCCCTGAGGCGAAATGAGAAAAAGGTCGAGAATCGTGAGATGCGTGCCGGCACCCAGGTCAACGATAAGGTAATCTGCATCAACATTGTGGAATTTTTTGATAAGGGCGTTTTTCTGAGCAACCTTGAGGGCAGATAGGCCCGGAATCTCGGAGTCACCCGCGATGAAACTTACATTCTGATAGTCTGTTGGAGTGATAATGTCTTCGAATTTTGACTCACCGGTTAAAAAAGTGCCTATTCCTTTTTTAGGAGAATTCTGACCGATAACGAGATGAAGGTTTGATGCTCCCAGGTCGAGGTCTGCGAGAACGACTTTTTTGCCAGCCTGACCAAGAGCGATTGCTAAATTTGCGGAGAGAAGGCTTTTTCCGACACCGCCTTTTCCGCTTGCCACTGGAATGATTTGCATGGAAAGGATTATAGCATAAGTTTTTTCTTTTATAAAGATAGGCTTACTCGCAAAGATAAAAGATTTCTGTTAGAATAGGCGGCAGATGAAAAAACTCCTTTTCGCACTTTCAGCCATTTTTTTCTCGACTCAGATGTTTGCAGTAAGCCTCGAAGATTTTTCGCTTTCCGTCGAGCCCCTTTTCGGAATGAAGTGGGGACAGATAGACGAGTATGTATTTCTGAAAGAGTCAAATTTTTCTGATGACAAGCTCAGCGAGTTAAACTGGGAAATAAAGCCCGAGCTCTACGGCGGAATAAAAGTTCAGGGCGGATGGAAAGGTTTTTTTGAGGAATCTTTTTTTACGGCTGGTATACCGATGAGAAGCGGCCTGATGTTCGATTCAGACTGGCAGAATATTCAGTATACGGCGGCTAATGGCGGAAATACGCTCCAGACAAATTATTCAGAAAGCGAAAATTATCTTGATTACGATTTTTCTTTCGGCTTTAAGGGCGGATACGAGTTTAAAGTTTCTGAGATTGTTAAAATACGCCCGGCCATCGCATTTGAGTATCAGAATATAAAATTTACAGCAAAGAACGGATCCGGCTGGTATGGAAATACAGCCGGCACTTCGGGTTATCACGATTATGGCCCGTGGTATGGATATTCCGATACGGAGAATCGTACCCTTTTCGATTTTTCAGGACAGATCGTTATTGAATACCAGCGCGTCTCAGATTTTTTATGGCTTGGAAGTGATTTTTCCGTTGATTTACCGCGGTGTTTTATTGTTACTACAGGATTTTTCCTTGCACCTTATGTTTACGCGGTTTCTTTTGATGCGCACAATCTGAAAAATTATGACTATGCTGACAGAACAGCAGGATATTTTGCTGCATTTAAATGGAATCTCGGCGCAGAGTACAAAATAACAGACCGGCATTCAATTCTTCTTGCTGCAAATTATTTTTATATGAGAGTTCTGCGGGGGGACGATTATCAGAAAACGAGTCAAAGTTCCAGTTACACACTCGTTAGTTCTTGTGACGGCGGGGCTGGTGCAAAATGGTTCGACCTCACGCTCTCATACCGTTTCAAAATTCTTAAAAACTGATTTTTCCACCACACACAAAAACAGGAATAAAATATGATAGACATACAGTCAACACAGGATACAAGAGCCGTTCCGCTTCAGAAGGTCGGCGTGAAAAATGTACGATACCCGGTTACGGTTCTCGACAAAAATCACAAAAAACAGGCTACAACGGCGAGCGTCAATCTTTTCGTCAACTTGCCGCATAATTTCAAAGGTACACATATGAGCCGGTTCATCGAGGTCTTCCACAAATACCACGGCGACATCTCTATGAACAATTTTCTTGAAATGCTCGAAGAAATCCGTACAAAACTCGACGCTGAGCGTGCTTTCGGCCGGATAACCTTCCCGTACTTTATTGAAAAATCTGCTCCGGTCACAGGCTCAAAAGGCCTTATGGAATACACATGTTCCTATGAGGGGGAAAGCCTTCCCCCTGGTCTCAGCCCGCAGGCGGTCTTCGACACACCCCCATCTACAGGGGCTGTGCCCCCGTACCCCCGTGGCTGCCGTACAGATTCTAAGTTTTTCATCTCAATAAAAGTGCCTGTTGCGACCCTCTGCCCGTGCTCAAAGGCGATTTCTGAGTACGGTGCGCATAACCAGCGCGGATTCGTCAAAGTCAAGGTCCTCTACACTTCATTTTTCTGGATTGAGGATGTCATCGAAATGATAGAAAAATGCGCGTCAACGCCACTTTATTCAGTCCTCAAGCGTAAGGACGAAAAATTCGTCACGGAGCATGCCTACGAAAACCCGCGTTTTGTAGAAGATGTTGTACGCGAAGTGTATCTCGGCCTTAAAGAAATGAATTTCAAATGGTTCACGGTAGAAGCCGAAACGGAAGAAAGCATACACTATCACAACGCTTATGCGTATGCAGAATACAGTGAGTAGTATTCTTAGGTCAAATATAACAAAAAATTGTAAAATTCTTATATAACTTGTAAAAAAAACGACATCATTGTACAATGCTTGGAATGGAAAAAAATCGCGAAGAACGAAAACTTGGTTTTATACTCTCAACGATACATGCAGGCTCGGCCCTGAAACTCTGGCAAAAACTTGCACTGAAAGCACAGCAGGACGGCGGGGCTTTCTTTATTTTCCCCGGCGGAAAACTCGGGGAACCGCTCCGAAACGACATCTATAAACTCGTAAATTCATCAAATGTAGACGGCCTTATCAGCTGGGCCTCAAGTATCAGCGGTTCAGTCTCTGTTTCTGAGCTCGAGGACTTTCATAAAAACTTCGGGAACATACCTTTCGTAACAATCGGACAGAAAGTTTACGGCCATCCATCTGTCGAATTTGACGCATACACAGGAATGAAGGAGCTGGTCCGGCATTTTATCCTGTCCCATGGGGTTCGGAAACTCGCTTTTCTGCGCGCGCCCGAAAATCACACCTCGGCCGAGGAGCGCTTCAGAGGTTTCAAGGATGCCCTTAAAGAGGCCGGTATCGATATCGAACTTCCTGAAAATCAGCGTCTGATTTCGGATCCTGTCAGCTGGTATGACGGCCGCAAGGCTCTTGCGCAGCTGTGCGAGGAGAGGGGGCTTGTTCCGGGAAAAGATTTTGAAGCTGTCTTGACGGCGAGCGATTTGATGAGTTTTGCGGCCCTTGATTATTTAAAAGACCGCGGAGTCCGCATTCCGAAAGACCTTCTTATCGGCGGCTTTAACGATACTGCCGAAAGCCGTATTTCTGTTCCTGCTTTTTCAACAGTCCATATGCCGCATGCAGAACTGGGAATTGCGGCGTACGAAAAAATTTCCGACATTCTCGGCGGAAAACTCGGTGTTTCCGATTCTGTTCTCCATGCTTACCCTGTCATTCGTGAAAGCTGCGGCTGTACACACACAAAAATCTGGAATTCTTCTGATTCCCGCACAAAAATCCGCAGCAAGGAACAGTTCATTTCTGAAACTGCAAAAATCCTCCGCATAGATCCGCAGGCTACAGGCGTTGACGTCATGTTCAATGCTCTTTTCAGCGGTGATAAAAATAAATTCTACGAGCTTTTCAAGCAGAAAATCGCAGCGTATTTTCATAACGACGGCGACACGCTTTTCCTTTTTACAGTCCTGGCTCTCTTCCGGAATGTTACCTGCCTTGATCCCGACTACATCGAAAAGATTGTCCGTCATGTCACTGTTCGTATTCCGCGCATCCTGGAGCGGGTACTCATCGAAAAGCAGTATCAGGGCGAAAAAATCAATACGGAAATTTCAGCCCTTAAAAATGACCTTCTTTCGATTTTTGACAGAAAAAAGCTTATTTCAGTTCTCAAGGAGCATCTCGTAAAAATCGGCATCAATACAGCGGCCGTAGTCCTTTACGAAGACGAGAATTATTCAAATTATATCGGCGGATTCAGTTCTGCTTCAGACGATTCTGATTCCCAGCTGAATGAACAGGAAGCCCGTTTCCCAAGCGACTTCCTTGTTCCGGAGCGATTCTCTTCCGATTTCTCAAAGGGCGTTTTTATTGTTCAGCCTCTTTTTGTCGATGAGCGCCCTTACGGTTATATAATCTGCAATTATTCCGGATGCAGCGGCATGGTTTATGAGGACCTGCGTTCTTCCGTCAGTGCGGCCCTTCAGAGTATTTTCCTTTTTGAGCAGACAAACGAAGCAAAACGTATAGCTGAACAGGCAGAATTTGCCAAAACTGAGTTTTTCGCAAATGTCGGAAGTGATTTGTGTGACCCGCTTAAAAACATTTCTGCAAAACTTCAGCAAATGGAGGAGAATGTCGAAAAAGGTGTCCTTGAACAGGATATCCTCACCGAACAGCTTCTCTTTCTGCGTTCTCAGGTTAATTCTCAGCTCGAAAAAACTGAGACGCTCATCGATTTGACACGCTCTCAGGTCGATGACCTTCCGATGGATAAAAAACTGTTTGATATCCGGCAGGTTCTTCCTGGCGGAGTCACGGCCGGCCTTGCCCAGAATTTCCCTCTTCTCTACGGAGATTCTGAACGCCTCAAGCGTGCCCTTCAGACAATTTTTGATTTCTCAGAAAAAAATCCGTGCGTTTCAGAAAAAATTGACGGAATCCACATCGAATTCTATTCAAATCATTTTGACTGGAAAAAAACAGAACTTCTTCTTGCCGAAAAAATTATCCTCCTTCAGTTCGGAATCCTCGAAAAATCAGAGAATTATGCTGAGGTAACTCTTCCGTGGCCTAACCTTGCGGGGCTTCCGCCTGATACCCATGCATCTTCTGTCAGTAATTCTCAGCCTGTATTCCTGTACTCTGTCTCGGATAATTCAAAAAATGCCCAGGATTGTGCAGAAAGATTCAATATTCCCGTTAAAAATGTTTTCGAAGATTCTCAGCTGCCTTCTAAGTCGGATTCTGTTTTGTTCTGGGAGCCTGACAATGCACCTATTGACGAATGGGTAAAACTTTACGGCCTCAGAAAGAACGAAACTTTGTTCCGAATGCCGGTTATCGCTTACAGCCACAATATGATTGGTCAAAATTTCATTGATTTCCTTGAGCAGAAAATCAAGACTCAGAGAACGGCACCGGTAATCTTTGTAAACGCGTCCAGAACATATTACGCATCATGGGCAACAGAGGCGAATTCCGTCAGTGTGTCGTCAGTCCTTTCACCTGAGTTTAACGAGATTCTTTCTGAAATTACGCCGGCTCTTATCGTCTTTGAAAAAATTGATGAAGAAAGTCTCCACAAAATCCGCCAGACTAAAAAAACGACCCATGTGCCGGTTCTTGTTCTTCTTGAGCATGTTCTTTCTGACGAAGAAGTTGAGGCTCTCTGTGCCTATCCGCGGACTATTCTCTGCAATAAAGGTGCTGCCGAGTCTGAACCGTTTGAAAAGAGAATTAAAGAAATCATTGCCGGTGACGAAATTCTTCCGCCTCATACGGGAGCTATTGTCAAAAAGGCAATCCTGTATCTTAACAAAAATGCCTCAAGGCAGATTGTCCGCTGGAAGCTTGCGGATACGGTTCACGTCAGCGAAGACTATCTTACCCGTATTTTCCACAAGGAAATCGGCCTGAGCCTCTGGGAGTATCTTAACCTTTACAGGATAAATCTCGCTACAAAAATGCTTATGGAGTCAAATGATACGATTTATGAAATTGCTGAAAAATCCGGTTTCCAGGATCAGGCGTATTTCTGCCGCGTATTTAAGAAAATTTACGGTGTTCCGCCGGGAAAAATCCGGAACAAGTGATGTTTTTCATCAAATTAAATAGAAAAAGGATTTGACGAAAAAACGTCTAGGCAATAAAATGGTGGGATATTTGTTAAGAATCCGGCCGGTGTTTTCGCAGGAGTTATCCCCCGAGAGTGCTGGTAATTATTGTGCAAGAAAATTCTAATAAAGTTCGGAATAGTACAATAATAAACAAGGATTTTTAAGGTATAATATGCCGAAAAACGGTAAAATATAAATATTGAGGTTAGGTATGAACGCACAACAAACAACTGTTCTAAACACTCCGAAAAAGGATCTTTGGAAAAATGTAAAAAGACATTTTTCGGTTTACGCGCTTCTTATCATTCCGGTCGTATACTATGCGATTTTGAAGTATGGTCCGGTTCTTAATGGTCAGATTGCATTCAAAGATTTTAAATCCCTTGACGGAGTCTGGGGTAGCGTATGGGTCGGATTGGAAAACTTTTCAACATTCTTCCATGCTTACTACTTCGGCGAATTAATGAGAAACACCATCCTTTACAGTCTGGTCAAGCTGCTTGTTTCTGTTCCTTTGTCAATTATCCTGTCTGTTGCTTTGTACGAGTGTACACACAACGTACTCCGACGAGTTGTTCAGACTCTTGCATATCTTCCGCACTTCCTTTCATGGGTCATCATGTACGGTATTTTGCTTTCCCTGCTCGCTCCTGGTGATGGTCTTGTAAACGACATCATCAAATCAGCTGGCGGAAAGCCGATTGACTTCCTTACAAACTCAGACGTATTCCCTGTAATCGTTATTCTTTCAGATGCATGGAAGGAAATGGGTTGGGCAGCCATCATCTTCATCGCAGCACTTATGGGTATCGACCCTTCTCTGTTTGAGGCTGCAATGGTTGAGGGTGCTTCTGCCGTTCAGCGCGTATGGTACATCACAATTCCGTCAATCAAACCGGTTATCGTTACTGTAGTTCTTCTTAAACTCGGTAAAGTTCTTGACGCTGGTTTCAACCAGATGTTCATGTTGTATTCACCTTCGGTTTATTCGGTCGCAGATATCATCGATACCTGGGTTTATCGTCAGGGTCTTCTTGAAATGAAGTACGCTCTTGCAACTGCGGTCGGTATCTTCAAAGGTGTAATCGGTATGCTTCTTGTATGGGTTTCTAACAAGGTTGTCAGCAAACTCACAGAATCATCACTCCTGTAGTCTTAATATAGTCGAATTTCAATCGAGGTTAATAAAATGGAAAAACCAAAGACAGTAAAACTTACTTCCGGAGACAGAGCGTTCTATATCGGTGTAAACGCTTTCCTTCTCTTCATTGGTATCATAATTGCTGTACCTATCATCAGCACAATTTCTTCTTCACTTACCGCTAACGGTGCACGTGTATCAACACTTGATAAATTCTTCCTTATGCCATGGAAGTGGGATGCTTCTGCTTATAAAGCACTTCTTGGAAACAACGGATTCATCATGGCTTTCTGGAACTCGCTCAAAATTATGGCATTCGGTGTTGTTACATCACTTGCCCTCACAGTTCCTATGGCTTATTGTATGTCTGTTCCTGATTTGCCAGGCCGCAAAATCCTGAACTACTTCGTTCTTATCCCTTATGTTTTCAATATCGGCGTAATCCCGACATACCTTGTCGTTACAGGACTTCACCTTAACAATCACCTTGCTTCAATCTTTATGCCTGGTGCTATTGCTACTTACAACTGTTTGATTATGCGAGGCTTCTTTGAAGGTATTCCTGAGTCACTTAAGGAATCTGCACGAATTGACGGTGCTGCAGAATGGTATGTTCTTATTTCTATCATTCTTCCGCTCTCAAAACCAATTATCATGACAATCGGTCTGTACTATGCAGTTACTTACTGGAACGACTTCATGCACGCCCTCCTTTACTTGACCGAGGCTTCTTTGCAGCCGCTTCCAATCCTTACACGAAACATCCTGCTTGGTTCTTCAATGAACGAAACACTCGATGTCAACGCATTCGGAAATGCTTCTGTTCAGGCTATTAAAGCTGCATGTGTATTCCTTTCTGCTATTCCTATGATGATTGCTTATCCGTTCATCCAGAAATACTTCACTAAGGGTACAATGCTTGGTTCTGTTAAGGGCTAATGTTTACAAACTTGTAACAATACGGACTGATATTAGTTTTACTGATGTCAGTTCGATTGTATATAAATACGGATTCAAAAAAAAGTTCGTATAACTTAACATTCGATTTCATTTATTTTCATTAAGGAGGAAAAAATGAAAAAGTTAATGAAGGGCCTTGTTGCTTCTGCATTGGTTGTTGCAATGGCTGCTCCTGTATTCTCTGCTCCTAAAAAAGGCGGACTTACAGACATCGAGATTTGGTATGGCGCTGCTGCTTCTGAAGCAGGTCCAGTTCCTAGCGACTGGGTTGGTTACAAAATCGTAAAAGATAAACTCGGAATCAACCTCAAACTTACAGCTCTTCCTTCATCAGAAGGCGACCAGGATACAAAAGTTAACGCAGCTGCAGCTGCTAACGCTCTTCCTGATTTGTTCATGGTTTCTGACGCTGTTTTCCAGAAACTCGTTCAGCAGAAAATGCTCGCTCCAGTTGATGATATGTACAAATTGATGCCAAATCGTACTGCAAAATTGTACGACAAAGACTCAAAAGCATTCACAACTGTCGGTAAAAAATCATACGGCTTGGCTCAGCCAGGTTCAATCGTCCGCAACGAAGGCGTTCTTATCCGAAAAGACTGGCTCGATAAACTCGGTCTTAAAGTTCCAAAGACAACAGATGAATTCTTCGAAGTTATGAAAGCATTCACAGAAAAAGACCCGGACGGAAACGGTAAAGCTGATACTTACGGATACGGTGCATTCCTTGAACTCGCTGCTACAAACGAAGGTCTTGGAAAACGACTTGACCCAATCTTCGGTGCTTTCGGCGTTGCTGGTACATGGGATCTTTCTTCAAAGAAAACTGCTGGTCTTAACATCAACAAACCAGAATACTATGACGCACTCGTTTTCGTTAAGAAAATGGTTGACGCTGGTGTAATCGATCCAAACTGGATGGCTTACAAAAAGGATGACTTCCGTGCTGCATGGAAACAGGGCCGCTTCGGAATCATGCGCGAACAGAATGCTGCTTACGCTTCAAAAGCTAACTATGCTCCATTCGACGCAAACTTCCCAGAGGGTGAATGGATTATCGTTGATCCTCCAGTAGGACCAAAAGGAAAATCTTCTTGTGGTACATACACTCAGGCTTACCGAGTTTATGCAGTTTCTGCAAAAGCTGCAAAAGCTAAGAAAACAGCCAAAATCGCTGAACTCCTTGAATGGATGTCTTCAGACGAAGGTTACTATCTCCTCGGTTGGGGTCAGAAAGGTGTAAACTATGTCTTCAACGACAAGGGTGTTCCAACTGTTGACGGTCTTCCTGACCCATCAAAAGGATTCACAGAATCTGCTAACATCCCTCTTACACAGCTTCGCAACATGGTTTACTACAACGGCGACATCGAGCTTGCTGCACGCTACCCAACTTATATCACAGATGTTTCACACAAAGAAATGTCTGCTCTTAAAGCTCTCCGTGAGATGCAGTCAAAAGCTTGGACAGCTTGTATCGGACAGAACAAAATGCCAAATCCAGATGCTGACGTTAAACGATTCTACGAGCAGGGCGTTGTCGAGTTTATGACTGGAAAACGCGCTCTTAACCCAACAGAATGGAAAAAATGGCTCGCTGAGTTCAACTCAGTTGGTGGAAAAGCCTGGGAGGATGCAGGTATCAAAACTGCTAAAGAGCTTCGCCTTATCAAATAGTTTTGTTGCTGGTAAACTAGTTTAACAGACTTTTGACGGACACTGATTCTTTTTCGGTGTCCGTTTTTTTGTTTAAAAAATACAAAAATACTCAACAACTTGTTGATAAGTGGTGGATAAATTGTTGATGAATGTGGAAAACTAACTCAAGATTGTTGAAAAGTAACGGTAAGGTGTGGGTTTGTTTTTACGAAATGTGGAAAAGTACGATAGTTTTCCACCGGCTGTCAACAAAATGTTGGTAAGTTGTTGAAAAAATCAGAAAAAATGTTGAGAAGTTGTTAGGGAAGTGCTGATTAATTTTCTATTGAATTGTTCAGTGTTTCCTTTGTTTAAGAGAAAAACCGCCTCCGCTATGGAATGGCGGCCCGTCTGTCTCTGGGACAGACGGAGCCGTTCCGGAACGAACGAAAGTGAGTGCAGGAATGAGCGTTAGCGAACCATGGAACAGCGGTAGCCGGTTGACTCGGCTCATATACTATTTTTATTTTTTTTAATATAATCCAGATATGAGAAACGACATTAGAAATGAACTTGCAGTTTGCGGTTTTGAAGCGGTTAAGGCCCTTGTAAAGAATAATCCTCAGAAAATCAGAAGATTTTATTATACACGCGACAGAATGATGGATTTTAAGGATTTATTCAAATCACTTGCGGAAAGAAAAGTTCCATACAACAATATTCCAGATGGGGAACTCGAAAAATTAAGCGGAACTCCGCATCATCAGGGCGTTGTCGCAATGATTGAAATGCCCGAAATCCCGCATTTAAACACAAAAATTACAGATGACTGGCTTCACAATAAAGAAAGCGCAATCCTTCTGGACAGGGTTGGAAATGCAAATAATCTCGGAGCCATTGTCAGAAGTGCGGCTTTTTTCGGTTTTAAAAACATCGTTATTCCGCGGGATGAGGCACAGAGTTCAATTACTACGAGTTCATACCGTGTTGCCCAGGGCGGGATGGAATCCGTAAATGTCTATTCGATTCAGTCAATTGAAAAACTTCTTGTATCAATGAAAGGAAAAATGCTCCGTTTTGGAACGGATGTCCGGGGAAAAGAATCAGTTTCAGTAATTCCTCAGCTTTGTTCAGAAAAAAATAAGCCGGCTTTGATTGTTCTTGGTAATGAAGAGCACGGAATCTCAAGGCTTGTACGGGAAAACTGTGATGAGCTGGTTACAATTCCATGCGGAGCTGAAGGTGCTGCCCCGGTAATTGAAAGCCTGAATGTTGCACAGGCCGCAGCGATTATTTTTTATGAGTGCAGGAAATAGTAACACAAATACGCTCCTTCGGGGGCGATTTTTTTTGCTTGTTGTAAAACCCCTTGCATTTCAATAAAATAACCTCTATGAAAACATCAAAATTCTATCTTTCAACACTCCGCGAAGCTCCCAGTGAGGCAGTAATCGCCAGCCACAAACTCATGCTTCGGGCCGGAATCACACGCAAACTTGGAAACGGACTTTACACTTATCTTCCTTTGGGCGTCCGCTCTCTTTATAAACTTGAACAAATTATCCGCGAAGAACTGGACGAGTCTGGCGCGCTTGAATTCAAATCAACTGTTATCGTTCCTGGTGAAATCTGGAAAGAATCTGGCCGCTGGGAAACAATGGGCCCTCAGATGCTCAAAGCAAAAAACCGCGGCGAGCAGGATATGGTTGTCTCTCCTACAGCCGAAGAAGCTTACACTGCAATCGTTCGTGACGGTCTTGAGTCATACAAGCAGCTTCCTGTAAACCTCTATCAGATTAACACAAAATACCGCGATGAAATCCGTCCCCGATACGGTGTAATGCGTGGCCGGGAGTTCATCATGATGGACGGCTACTCAATGCACGCAACTCAGGAATCACTGGACGAGACTTATGACGCTTATGCAAAGGCTTACCACAAGATTTTCAAACGCCTGGGGCTCAAAATCATTCCTGTAAAGGCTGACTCTGGTGCAATGGGCGGTAACGGCTCTGAAGAATTCATGGTTGAGTCTCCAATCGGGGATGACACACTCATCATCTGTCCAAAATGCGGATACGCCGCAAATGCAGAGAAGGCTGCCTGCGCAAACGACGAATCAACAAACAAAAAAGGCGAAAAAGTTCCTGCAACAGACAAAGCATACGAACTTGTCGAGACTCCCAATGTCTTTTCAATCGAGGATATGGAAAAATTCTTCGACGAGTCTCCAAAAATGTTCATCAAATGCCTTATCTATCGTGTAATCAACTCAGCCCTCGATTACACAGGCCTTCCTGGAACAGAAAAATGGAAGCGTGTCAAAGATCCAGCCGGTGATTACTACCCTGTTTCTTATGTCTGCGTTTGTATCCGTGCCGATCTGGATGTAAACGAAGCAAAACTCGCAGGCCTTCTCAAAGCAAGCGAAGTCGTTCTTGCCGAAGACGAAGAAATCCTTGAGTACGCTCAGGCTGGCCATGGTTTTGTCGGCCCAATGACTTCAAAATGTCCTCTCGTCGTTGACTATTCTGTAATCAAAGACGGTGTAGCCTGCATGCATGACGCAATCACAGGTTCCGGAAAAAATGGTTATCATGTAAAACATGTCGAGCCTGTCCGTGACTTCAAAGCCTTCCTCAACGCTGATGTACGCCTGGTCAAAGAAGGCGACAAATGTGCCTGCTGCGGCGACACCTTCTACCAGAAAAAGGGAAATGAGCTTGGTCACATCTTCAAGCTAGGTCAGAAATACACAAAATCAATGAAGGTAACTTTCCTTGCTGAGAACGGAAAGCCTGCAATCCCAACTATGGGCTGCTACGGAATCGGCGTTGACCGCACTCTCGCTTCAATCATCGAGGCAAACAACGACGACCACGGAATTATCTGGCCGATGACAGTCGCTCCGTTCCAGGTTTGTATCGTTCCAATCCGCTACGAAGGTGCAATGAAAGAAGAAGCCGACAAGATTTACGAGGCTCTCAAAAAAGCCGGAATCGAAGTTCTTCTTGACGACAGAAACGAGCGCCCGGGCGTTAAATTTGCCGACATGGAGCTTATCGGAATCCCGCTTCGAATCACAGTCGGTGACAAAAATCTTCCGAACGTTGAGTTCAAGCCAAGAAGCGCCGAGAAAGCCGAACTTGTTCCTGCAACAGAGGCAGCAAAAAAGGCAGAAGAGTTCGTAAAAGCAGAACTTGCCCGCCTGAACGGATAAAATATACAGATTATCATCTGTGCTGATTAATCGGTCAGATGATAAAAGCAAAAACTATATTTGCTGAAGAAAACCAAAAGACCGCCCGTTTTTGAAGTAGACTTCATTTCGGGCGGTCTTTTGGTTGTAAGGAGTACGAAGTGTTTTATTCGTAATAATAGACTGTGTATGACATTCCGGCTGGGATGTTGTAAGTTGCGGTTATTTCTCCATTGGAATTATGGGCTGTGGCGGTTGTGTCTTTTTGCTGTGTTCCTGTTTTTGTAGATGTTGCTGTAAGAGAGTTTGACTTTACCAGCGCGATTAGCTCAAGACCGGTTTTATCTTTGAAATTTTCACTTGTATTTTTGAAAAAATGTCTGTTTGAATATCGTACGTCGAATACACTATTCCCGTTGTCGATACAAAAAAACACATCTACGATATAATAATTTTCGTTAGAAGTAAGGTTATACATATACTTCGTGACCAGAGATTCTTCCGAATCGCCGGAATCATCCGAGCAGGAAATGAACATGCTTACAGCAAGGACTGTAAGTGCCAGCAGCAAATATTTTTTGATAGATTTCATATCTATACCTCCTGTGACAAGAATAAATGAAGTCTTATGAAAAGTGTGTAAAAATTAAGCGAAAACTTACTAACTACTTATAAAATAAGAAGTTAGAATCTCCAAAAACTCTATTGTAAAAAGCAGAGGATGCTTTTGTCTGAATTTGATTTGCCGGTCTGTTTTTTGATATAATTTTTTATATGTTCAGTGATACACATTTTCATTTTCGAAATTTGATTGACGGGGGCTTGGACGGGGCTGAGCTTCTTTCTGAGCTTGTTGCGAGAAATACTTTTTTTGGGCTTGATATTGGAACTAAGTGTGATGACCTGCTGCGCCGGCATGTAACATTTCAGGAGACTTTTGCAAAAATGAATTCCGGGGAGCGTGAGGCTGCAAGTGAGATGATTTATTATTCTGCCGGAATCTGGCCTGACGTCGATGAAATTATACATCGTGACGAAGCGATGAAGACTCTTGAAAGTCAGATTGAGACATTCATGGATAAAAGTCACCTCGTCGCAATCGGGGAATGTGGAATTGACCATCACTGGAATCCGGCCGGGGTTGACGGAAGGAATGAGAATGATTTTCACGAGGACACTTATGAGGGAGAAAAAGAACTTTTTCAGATGCAGATTGAACTGGCAAAAAAAATGAATCTCCCGGTCGTGGTTCACAGCAGAGAGGCTTTTTCGGATACTCTGGACTGCATAAAAAACATGGGCTGGCACAACGGCGTTATACACTGTTATTCTTACGGAAAAGACGAAGCCCGGCAGTTTCTGGATTTGGGCTGGTACATCGCTTTCGGTGGGGCTGTAACATACACTAAAAAGGCAAAAATGGACGAAATGACAGAATTGTTGCGTTATGTCCCGGATGACAGAATTCTGATCGAAACGGATTCGCCGTATCTTGCTCCAGTTCCGTTCAGGGGAAGTGTTAATACGCCGGTTCTGGTGGAACACTGCTATAATTTTGTGGCTCATGCACGCGGTATTCTGGCGAGTGAGCTTAGCGTGACGGTTGATAAAAATATAAGGGAATTGTTTTTATGATGTTCAGGCGATTTTTTCCGGTTGTGCTTTTGTTCTGCGGGCTGCAGGCTGCGTTTTGTTTTGGGAAGAAAGACTCCGGAGCCGGGGCAGAAAATAAAGATTCTCAGACTGGATCACAGGCTCCTCAACCGGGTAGCGGTGAAGAAAAAGAAGAAAAATCTGATGAATTCATAAAAATTGATCTTTATCTTGATACAAATGGCGGAAATCCGAAAAATCATTTTAACTGGAAGACGAAATCGACTTCTTACAAAGATTTTTTTGATGCGGTGTCAGGGGCTTCAAAAGTTCACAGCACGAAATATTTCCGAGAGGCGGTTTTTGATACGCAGGGCAAAAGTTTGAAAGCTCCTGCGGGACTCAGAAATCTCTGTCTTTATTCTGTGTCAAATCCTGAACTGCTTCAAAAAGATGATTTTAAAATCGAGAAAAGCGGAGTTGACGGGAAAAAACTTATTATAACTTTTACTCACCGCGAAATTTCGTACAAAATTGAAAGCAATGAGAACGGGGAAATTCTGGTTCCTGAGAGTTTTTTGATTAAAAAGCCACAGAATCTCAAGCAAAATGAAAACCCGGAAAACACGGTACCAGAAAAAAAATCTGAAAATGGACCTTCTGAAGAAAAGCCCGAAGTACCTGCTGGTGACGAAAATTCTCAAAACACTGAAGAAAAATCCCCCGATGACGGTTTTGTTTCCGATGAGCCTGCAGAATCTCTTAAAATGATTTATCAGGGAAAACTGAAGGCAAAACTGGACGAGAACGGAGTGCTTACCCTGAGTGGTAAGGTTAATCTTGAGAAAAGAAAAGAGATAAATACTCAAGAACTGAGTTTGACGGCGCCTTGATAAAAATAACATTTTTTTTAATTCAAATTGAAAGAGTTAGGTGGTATAATAAGAGTACTCAAAGGTGGTCGGAAATTATATGAATTTCAGGAACATTCCTTTTTTTACACTTGCCGTCTCAGTTTTTGTTGTCGGGGGAATTATCGCCTGTAACAAAAGAATGGGCAGCACAGAGAAACCCCCTGCTGCTTCGGCCAAAGCGTTTATAATGCACATCGGACATGCCCAGACAGACGAATCTCCGCGCCACAGGTCTCTTCTGCATTTTAAGAATCAGGTTGAAAAACAGACTCACGGCCTTGTCAGAGTTGAGATTTTTGCGAACGGCATTGTCGGCGACGAAATTGAGATGACAAAGGCAGTTTCTCAGGGAAAACTTGAGGCTGTCCGTGGTGGGGATCTTGAAGTCTTGCCGGAATCAATGCTTCTGGGCTTACCGATGATTGCTGATTCCCTTGAGGAAGCCCGAAAACTCTGTCACAGCGATTTTACCAGGAATATGCTTTGTGATGCAGAGTCTGAAAATCTGATGGTTCTTGCCGTGGGGGACGATTCTGGGTTCAGACAGATTACTAATTCAATCCGTCCGATTACAAAACCTTCAGACTTTGAGGGATTAAAAATACGTGCACCGCAGATTACTGCGACTATTGATTTTATAAACGAGCTTGGCGCTTCTGCAGAGGTAATTCCATTCACTGAACTGTATGCGGCTCTTACTGTCGGAACTGTAGCCGGTCAGGAAAATCCTCTTGCCCTTATTGATTCAAGTAAATTTTATGAAGTTCAGAAATACTGCACGATTATCAATTATCAGTTTTTCCCGGAAATGATGTATGTCAGCCTTGAATGGTGGAAGAGCCTTCCTGAAGAATTCCAGAAAATCCTTACAGAATGCGCAAAAGAAATGATGGAAGAGAACGCAAGAATCACTGATGCCGAAAATGAATCATATATAAAGCACATTAAGGCTGCAGGCTGTGAGATTGTCACGCTTACTCCAGAACAGAGGGCGGAATTTCTTCCTTATGCAGAGCGGGTCTGGAAAAAATATATCGACGACGGTTACGCAACGAAAGATGAACTCAAAGCTATGCTTTCTGTTGTAGGAAAAACAATAAACTGGTAAAATCTCAAATCTCGCAGCTGGCGGGAGTGTTAACAACTGGAGGTTTGTATGAGTGTTTTTCCAAAGAAAACGATTGGGAAAATCTTTGTTTCAGTGAATATGAAACGTATTTTTAAGACAGGGCTTGTTTTTCTGGTATCGGGATTCGGTTTTTTGGGCTGTGGTTTTGATTCTGACCCGTTTACCGGGATTAAGATTGTATCTGTTTCTATTGCGGCTCCTGGTGAAACAATTTCTGTGAAGGCCACTTATTACGATGAGGATAACGCTGACACCTCAAAAAATATTACTTACGTTCTTTCTGATGATGCGACGGAAGGGGCTAATTTCGGTACCAGTGGTTCTGCGACGGTTCTTTCTGTTTCTGCAACAAGCGGAACTGCAGTAAACCTTACGCTTGGTTCGGAGGGAAGTACAACTACGGTCAGAAACAGCGTAACTGTGACTGCTTCCTGTGACGGCTATTCTGCCTCTAAAACGATTTATACTTCAATCACATGTTATCCTTGGGATGTTCCGACCGGATATGCCGGCGTTGGTTTTACTTCTTTTTACGATCCTTCAAAGGTTGTTACTGTCAATACAAAAGATAATCTGGTTTATTACGCTGAAAAGGGCGGCTATACGATTTTTGTTGACGGAATGATTGATATGAGCGAGGGGATGCTTCCTTCGACTGGCGGCGGCTCAACTTCTGCACTCGATGCATTTGTCGCTTCAAATTCTTCGTATTCGACATATTCTGCGTACAACAAAGGGGAGCTTGCTAAAGTTTCTTCATCTTCTGATAAAAAAAACGACCTCAATTCCGCTTATTCAAGTGTTATCCGCCTTAATGTTGCCAGCAACACTGCAATTATCGGAAAGTCATCGAACTGCGGAATAAAAGGCGGAAGCATTGTCATAAGCGGAAGAGAGAATGTAATTATCAGAAATCTTGTGGTTCAGAATGCTTACGACCCTTTCCCAAATCACGAGGCAGGCGACGGCTGGAACGCACAGCAGGACAATATCGCAGTCCGAAGCAGCAAAAATGTCTGGATTGACTACTGCACTCTGGAGGACACGCTTCAGCTTGTTTACGGACCGAACGGTGAAAAATGGCAGACTTACGACGGCCTGTGCGACATTACGGTCGGCTCAACTTATGTAACTGTCTCAAACTGTATTCTCAGAAATCATGACAAGACTATGCTGATTGGAAGCGGTTCGAGTGATACGAGCGGCGGGTACGTTACTCTGAGCGGAAATTACTTTTACAACTGCGGACAGCGCCTTCCTTTGACGGCTTACAAAAATATGCACATTTACAACAATGCATATGTCTATGATGGCGGATGGTGTTACAGCCAGCAGTATGCGATTGGCGCCCGTTATTCTGCTTACACGATTATCGCTGAGAAAAATTATTTTTCAGGAATCTCAAGCGCATTTAAGGCATCAACAAATGCTTTAGGCGCGTGCTATGTGAGCGGAAATTCAACGACATCTGGAAGCCTTGCAACTACTTCGGTAAAGCCTTTTGACGTTCCGTATTCGTACAGCATTGTGAGTGCAGGCGAAGCTTATGAGCTTGCTTCGAGCCTTGCCGGTGCCGGAGTGATTACCGTACAGTGATAGCAAAAAAAATGCTTCTACGATTCTTATTTCGGCATGACAAAGAGTGCGATCTGAAGACCAATTTATGAATCTGTGAAAATCTGTGGATAAAATTTATTCAATTCACTAAAATACTAGAGAACAAAATGAGCGGTGTTTTGCCGCATTGTGAGGAAAAAATGGAATCTAGTAAACGAACAGTCACTTGTGGCGAATTGCGCAAGGGCGATGTTGGTAAGAATGTTGTATTGAACGGATGGGTCAGCCGGTCTCGAGATTTGGGCGGCCTTGTTTTTATTCAGCTCCGTGACCGCTACGGAATCACTCAGGTTATGGTCGGTGACGGTGCTAGCGATGAAGTCAAAAAGATTGCTTCGTCTTTGAAGAGCGAATATTGTATCGCTGTTTCGGGTGTAGTTGCTGCCCGCAGTGAAAAAGATGTTAACCCTGACATGGCAACTGGTGAAATCGAGGTCGAGGCTAAGGAAATCGAGATTTTCACAACTTCACAGGAATTGCCTTTCTCAATCGAGGAAGTCCGCCAGAAGGACGGAACTGTTGTTCTCCCTAACGAAGATTTGCGATTGAAGTACCGCTATCTCGACCTTCGCCGTGAGCCGATGCAGAAAAACATCATCCTCCGCTCACAGGTCACATTTGCGACACGAGAATATCTCACAAGCAAGGGATTTTTGGAAATCGAAACTCCAACCTTCATTAAATCAACTCCAGAGGGAGCTCGTGACTACCTCGTTCCGAGCCGTGTTCACCCGGGAAAATTCTACTCACTCCCGCAGTCACCACAGCTTTACAAGCAGCTTTTGATGGTCTCTGGATTCGACAAATATTTCCAGATTGCACGCTGCTACCGTGACGAAGATGCCCGTGGCGACCGTCAGCCGGAATTCACTCAGATTGATATGGAGATGAGCTTCACGAACCGTGAGGAAGTCCTTGAGACTACCGAAGGAATGATGGGCTACATCTTCAAAAAGACTTTGAACTATGATTTGCCTGCAAAATTCGACCGAATCAGCTGGGACGACGCTTTTGATTTGTACGGAAGCGACAAGCCGGACCTGCGATTCGACCTCAAGATGCAGGACGCAAGCTTCATGGCAGATTTGAGCGACTTCAACGCATTCAAAGCAGGTGCGGCAAATGCTTCTAAAGAAATCGAGCGACACAAACGAAGCGGTCTCAAAGCCCTCGTTGTAAAGAATGTCGCTGACAAATACAGCCGAAAGATGATTGAGGCTCTTGAGTCTGTCGCAAAAATCAACCACGCAAAAGGTTTGGCTTGGATGAAGGTTGATACAGAGGGCAAATTCGAAGGTGGAATCTCAAAATTCTTCGCCGGAAAAGAATCTGAAATCTGCTCAAAACTCGGTGCAGAAAAGAACGACCTGCTTTTGTTTGTAAGCGATGAAAAATGGCAGGTTGCTTGTGTCGCTTTGGGTGCAGTTCGAAAACAGCTGGGAAAAGACCTTAACCTCTACAACCCGAACGATGAATTCCACTTCGCATGGATTATCGACTTCCCGTACTTTGCATGGAACGAGGACGAAAATCACTGGGAGACCGAGCACCACATGTTCACTCTTCCACAGAAAAAATACTGGGATACTCTTGAATCTGACCCGGGCAGCGTAAAAGGCGACCTCTACGACCTCGTTTTGAACGGCTACGAGCTTGCATCAGGTTCTATGCGTATCAACGACCCGGCATTGCAGCAGCGAATCTTCAAAATCGTCGGATACTCAGAAGAGCGTGCTCAGAAAGCATTCGGCTTCCTCGTTCAGGCATTCAAGTTCGGAGCACCACCACACGGAGGAATCGCACCGGGACTCGACCGTCTCGTAATGCTCATGCGCCACGAGGAATCAATCCACGAAGTAATCGCCTTCCCGAAGAACAATCTGGCAATGTCGCCGATGGATGAGTGTCCGTCTTATGTTGACGACAGCCAGCTTGATGAACTGCACATTAAGTGCACGGAGAAGGAATAGGCGGCGACATGGCGGCAGAGCCGATGGATGTAAGGCGGTATGCTTCAGCAAACCGCCTGCAAACGACCGAGTCAAGGCCTTGAGCGAAGCGTGCCTTGACCGGGCGTACGAATGTCCTTCTCCTGTCGATGAGCAGCAGTTGAAAGACCTGCACATCGTCTGTACTGAGATTGAAAAAGACTAAAAAATACAAAAAGGCCATCGCAAAGCGCGGTGGCCTTTTTTTGTCAGCGCATTTTTATGCCTGCTTTGCGTTTGACACGGACTCCGTAATCCATGAGTTACCGCCGATTACTGAGCCCTTTCCGATGACCGTATCACCGCCCAGAATCGTTGCGTTTGCGTAAATCGTGACGTCATCTTCGATGGTCGGGTGACGCTTGCTGTTCTGAAGGGACTTTTTAACGCTCAAAGCTCCGAGAGTGACTCCCTGATAAATCTTTACGTTTTTTCCGATTATGCAGGTTTCTCCGATTACGACACCAGTTCCGTGGTCGATGAAGAAGCTTTCTCCGATTTTTGCTCCAGGGTGGATATCAATTCCTGTTTTTCCATGGACGTGCTCGCTCATAATGCGCGGAATTACCGGAACACCGCACTCATGAAGGAAATGTGCGATTCTGTAGACGATAATCGCTTCGAGCCCAGGATAAGAAACTATAACTTCGTCACCGCTTTTTGCTGCCGGGTCTCCGTTGAAAGCCGCAATTGCATCTAAGCGGGCAAGTCGCCGTATTTCCGGAACAGCCTCAATCATAGCGAGGGCTGTTTTTTCTGCAAGACCGAAGCAGTGAGATTCTTTAATCTGAGAATTTTCGTCGTGCTGAATCGATTTGTAAGTGAGCGCTTTCTGAATTTCTTTTGTGAGAAGCGAGATAATCCGGTTTACACGCTGACCGGTTATGTACCGTAAGTTCACGCTGTCAAGTTCTTCTGCGGTTTTGTAGCCCGGAAAAATGAGACACTGAATGTCATGCAGTGCTGCTACCACATTTTCGCGGACAGGGAAGTTTTCTGCGCCGACTTTGTTAATTCCGCCGTCACGCTCGTAAGAGTTTAAAATATTTTCAACAAGAGAATCGATATCCATAGAAAGGGATAATATCACAAATCAAAAAAAGATAGAAGAAAAATTGTCTGTTTTAGTCCAGTGCCAGAGAAGCAAGTTCAGAAGCATAGTCTTGGGAAGACGAATCATTTCCGTCTTTTCCAAGCTGGGCTGCGAACATTGTTTTTTTGGCATTTTTTGTTTCGTTTCGTTTTTCAAGCTCTGCCCGTGCCGCAAGTAAGATTTCGCTTGCTTCCGGGGCACGAATGTGCAGAACTTGTGCGATTTTTGCTTCTTCAGAGCTGGCAAGGTTTTCGAGCGTGATGAATTCTTTTATGAGGATTTTTTCACGCTTTTCTCCGACATGGGGAAGGCTTGCAAAAATCGAGACCGTGTTTTCTTTCGTGCGCAAGGTCTGGTTTCGGCTTGTCGCAAATCGGTGGGTCTCGTCTCGGACACGCTGGAGCAATCGCAAGGCATCGCTTCGTTTTGGAAGGCAGATTGGCTTTGAAGTGTGAGGCCGCCAGATTTCTTCGTCCCGCTTGGCAAGCCCCGCAATCGGAATGTCGAGGCCCAGCATTTTGAGGATTCCGTCAACGGCATTAACCTGACCAATGCCACCGTCGATGAGGATAAGGTCGGGTAATTCTGCATTTTCGTTCGAGAGCCGTGAGTAGCGGCGTGTGGCGGCCTCTCGCATTGAGGCAAAATCATCGATTACGCCGTTAGTCGTTTTAAGACGAAAATATCGGTAATTTTTTTTGTCAGGATTTCCCTTCCAGAACGAGATAAGAGAAGCTACAGGAAATTTTCCGCCGATATGGGCAATATCAAAACCCTCAATCCGCTCCGGGAGCCGTGGAAGATGAAGCAAATCCTTAAGCTCGTTCAAAGCCGGCATATCGCCCCTCTCCCGTACCCGCCGGATAATGTCTTCTTTAGCATTCTCCCGAGCCATGTTCAGAGCCGCAATATCACGCCGGCTGGAAGCAGATGAAACCTTTTCAAGAATTGTATTTTTAAGCCATACTTCCAAAAACTCCGTGTTGTCATTTTCATCGATAAAAATCTTTGGGGGTAGGCTGGACGCATCACTGTAGTAGGCGCGCGCAAACTCCTCAAGAAGTTCGTCGTCCTCGTTGAGGCTTTCGACCCGGTAATTGTCTCGGCCGAGCAGTTTTCCGTCACGGATTTTTAAGACCGTAAAACTTACAAGCTCGCCTTCCCGCCAGTGAGCGATATAATCCCTGTCCTCGGCGGCAAAATCTTCGACAATGTTCTGGTTCTGCATGATTGTGAGCGCACGAAGACCGTCACGCAACCGGGCGGCTTTTTCAAAATTAAGCTGGCTTGCGGCTTCCTTCATCTGTGCGGTGATTTTGTCCTGAGTCTCGCTTTCCTTTCCTTCGAGCAGGGATTTTATTTCTTCGATGTAGGTATTGTAGGTCTCTTTGTCGATTTTGTTGCAGCAGGGAGCCTTGCACCGCCCGATGTGATAATACATGCACGGAGCCTCTCGCTTTTTGAATGTGCGGCAGTGTCGAACAGGATAGACTTTGTAGAGACTGTCGATAAATGTGTCTAGCGCACCCGAATCCGGGTAGGGGCCGAAATAGCTTGCTCCGTCCGTGCGGTGAACCTGCCTGGTTTTGTAAAAGCGTGGAAATTCCTCTTTTGTGATTTTGAGAACCGGGTAGGATTTTCCGTCCTTGAGCTGGATGTTGTATCGTGGGGAATATTTTTTGATTAAATTGTTCTCAAGCAGGAATGCCTCGTATTCGTTCGCCGTCGTGATGTATTCGATTGAGGCGGCGTTTGAGACAAGAAGCTCGGTTTTGATTGCACGACCACCCGAAAAGTAAGAAGAAAGCCTGTTCTTAAGATTTTTAGCCTTTCCGACATAGATGACAGTTTCCTCACGGTTTCGCCAGAGGTACACGCCGCTTGAAGAAGGTGCTTTAAGTGCTGTCTGGTGGAGAGTTTCGTAATAAGGATTCTGGTTAGTCTGCATGATTGTCTGGGGAAAAGCTTATAATAATAGCTGTTTTATACTGAGATTACGCATGGTTCATTTGGCTTAACACGGTGATTTTATACTGTAAAAGCTGTATATAACGAGAAACTTCTTCCAGATATTCTTCGGGGAGAGACTTTATCTGCTGTTCTAAAACGGCTAATGGCATATCCGCACCTCCAGATACTGTATTATACCACACCCTTTGAAGCTTTTAAAGAATCCTAATTTCCTTAACCCTTTCTAATTTTTTTCCGATAAAAGAATTATAGGTCTCTTTATGAAAAAATTAAGTTTTATTAGAAAGGTTTTGTTTTTAACTTTCATTTCTCAATTTTCAATTTTCAATTTGCCTGCGGCTCCGAAGACTCTGATTCTTGGCGGAGAAAAAGGATGGGACGAGTTTTTTGTGAGCGATGGTGTCGTTGTCGGAAACAGAAACGGCCGCTTCGGGTATGATGCCGTGGAACTTTCGACAAGAACGACTTCTTCAGATTACGACACGGATCTGCTCCTTACTTTCGATGAAGAAAAAAATATTCTTGATGAGTCGGGAAATTATCAGGTTGTAAAAAATAACCTGCTTTTTACGAATGAGTCTGTAAAAGGCGAGGGAGCTGGTTTGAGCCGGGGTGGCAAAAAAGGCGTCATCCTGAGCGGAAAAAGTTCTGCGCTGTTCGGAAAAGACGGTCCTGCGGGTTCTTTTACGATTGAATTCTGGCTTTGTCCTTCTCTTGCCGAGAACGGCGAGATGGTTTTCTCATGGCGCTCTTCTTTGAATGACGACGTTCACTCGGAATACCAGAGAATTTCAGCATCTTTCTTTAACAATCATCTTGATTGGGCTTTCAACAATATTTTTGTTCCGTATAAAGTTCATGAAATACATTTACGGGGCTTTAATACGATTGTCCCGAACAAGTGGGCACGGCACACAATCAGTTTTGATCAGGAGACGGGTCTTCTGGAATATCTTGTTGACGGAAGAACTGAATCTCTCATTTTTGTGACTGACAGCGGACATGAAAAAGGAACAATCTGCTATCCGATTCTGGGAGTAAAGGCTGACCTTGAGCTTTGTCCTGATTATGTCGGAAAAATCGATAATTTCAGAATTTCGCGCGCCGCAGTGGGACGCGAGAGAGCCGGAATTTTTGCAACCGGAAACGAAAAATACAAGATTTCCGGCGGAAAATTCATTACGAAGCCTCTTCTTGTTTCTCAGTCGGCTGTTGTAAACGAAATCGAGACCGTGATGAGCGTTCCCCTGCAGACTGACATCAGGTTTTACATCAGAAGCGGAGATAACTGCTACGGCTGGACGGATTCTTACCCGTTATGGGAGGAAGTCGTCCCGGGAGAAAAAATTTCCGGAGTGAAGGGACTGTATTTCCAGCTTATGACGGAATTTTTGCCTGACGGTGCGGGCTGTGAGACTCCGCGTCTTACTGAAGTTACGATTCATTATGATGAGCAGGCGGATCCTCTTCCGCCGTTTAATGTCGTGGCTCAGGCGGGAGACGGAAGCGTAAAACTTTCCTGGAGCTACTCGGTTGACGACAATGCGGGCGGGTACTATGTCTACTATGGAAACCGGCCGGGAGAATATCTAGGCAGGGTAGCTGTTCAGGGAAGTTCCCCGATAAATGTCGGAAATGTCACAGAAGCGACTTTGACAGGGCTCGAAAACGGAAGAATCTATTACTTCGCCGTAAGCGCTTACTCAAAAATCGACGGCAGAATCAACGGAACGCTGTCAAAGGAAGTGTTCGCACGGCCGAGTTCAAGATTGAGCAGAAGATAAGGATTTAGGGGCGTTGCGGGGATGTGCCCCGCTGAGGGGGTAGCGACCAAAGAAGTGGGCGCGCAGGGGGAGACTTCCCCCTTTTTTCAAAAAATTTCTTTGCCGTTTTTTTGTTTTTTTATTATCTTTATAGAAAAGATTCCATTTTGATATAGGAGTTATCACAAAAAATGGCAGAGTACCAGTTTCAAACAGAAGTAAACCAGCTTCTTAAACTTATCATTCATTCAATGTATTCAAACAAGGATATTTTCCTTCGCGAAATCGTTTCTAATGCTTCGGATGCTTTGGACAAGCTCAACTATCTCAAAGTTTCCGACGAGACCTACAAGGGAGTTAAGAGCGAGCCTAGAATCGACATCACTTTTGATGACCCGAACAAGATTTTGACTGTTCAGGATTCTGGTATCGGTATGAGCGAGGAAGATTTGAACAACAACCTGGGTACAATCGCCCGCTCAGGAACAAAGGCTTTCATCGAAAAAATTGCGGAAGACAAAAATGCCGGAGAATCTAACCTTATCGGTCAGTTCGGTGTCGGTTTCTACTCTGCTTTCATGGCCGCAAAAAGAATCAATGTTTACACTCGAAAGGCAGCCAGCGACAAAATCTACAAATGGTCAAGCGACGGTACAAACAGCTACACAATCGAAGAAATCAAGGCAGACAGCGACGAGGCTAAAAAATATGGCTTTGATAAGGCTGAGACCTGTGGTTCTGCAATCGAAATGCTCTTGAACGATGATTCAAAGGAATACGCAAGCCGATGGAAGATTGAAGAGCTTATCAAACGATACAGCGACCACATCGCATTCCCGATTTACCTTCACTACACACAGAACAAATACGACGACAAGGGCAACATCACTGGAAGTGAGGACAAGGTTGACCAGGTAAACTCAGCTTCTGCCCTCTGGAAACGCAGCAAGAGCGAGCTTAAAAAGGAAGATTACGACAACTTCTACAAGACAATCAGCCATGACGGTCAGGAGCCGCTTCACTATGTTCACACACACGCAGAAGGAACTCAGGAATACACCACGCTTTTCTATGTTCCACAGAACGCTCCTTTCGACATGTATCAGGCTGACTACCAGAGCGGTGTCAAACTTTATGTAAAACGAGTTTTCATCACTGACGACGACCGCGAACTTTTGCCAGCTTATTTGCGATTCGTACGCGGTATCATCGACAGCGAGGACTTGCCGCTCAACGTAAGCCGTGAGATTTTGCAGCAGAACCGAATTCTTGAGACTATCAAGAGCGCAAGCGTCAAAAAACTGCTCAGTGAGTTCAAGAAGATGGGCGAAGCCGCTGACAAGGCAAAGAAAACTGAAGCTGACAAACGCAGCGACGAAGAAAAGACCGCAATCGAAAAGTGGAACAAGTTCGTAAAGAATTTTAACCGCCCGATGAAGGAAGGCCTCTACTCAGACTACGCAAACCGCGAGGAAATCTCAGAAATCGTCCGCTTCAAGAGCACAGATGAAGCAGGAACAGGCGACGACAACTGGACAAGTTTTGCTGACTATGTTCAGAGAATGAAGCCTGAACAGAAGGCAATCTACTACATCACAGGCACTGACGAAAAGAACCTGCGTGCTTCACCACTTCTCGAAGCATACAAAAAGAAGGGATTTGAAGTCCTGATTATGGCTGACGAAATCGACGACATCGTAATTCCAAGCCTGATGAAATACAAGGAATTCGACCTCAAGGCAGTTAACCGCGCCGGAAGCGATGACGAGCTTGGCGTTGACACGGCCGAGGCAAAAAAGAAGGAAGAAGCCTTCAAGCCTGTTCAGGAAAAAATCAAGAAGGCACTTGGCGAGCGCGTAAAGGA
>JAFPUF010000046.1 GCA_017395545.1 Treponema sp.
AAATTATCGTTTTGAGAACTGGAAGCGTCGGCGAGCACCACGCTGACCGTACTTCTTTCGTTCTACCATTCGGCTGTCTCGTGTGAGGAAGCCGTTTGCCTTGAGGGATGCACGTGCATCAGGATCGACCTGAAGAAGAGCGCGTGAAAGACCGTGAAGGCAAGCTGCAGCCTGACCTTTAAGACCGCCACCCTGAACGTTGATCAGGATGTCATATTTGTTCTCGTAGTTAGTAACGAGAAGCGGCTGGTGAACTGTGCGAACCTGAGCTTCTGTCGGGAAGTACTCAGCGACATCTTTTCCGTTTACGACGATTTTTCCTGAGCCTTCACGAACAAATACGCGGGCAACAGATGTTTTTCTTCGTCCTGTACCGATTGCAATATTTTTTACTGCCATGATAGACTCCTATTAAAGTTCGATAACTTTTGGGTTCTGTGAAGCATGCGGATGCTCTGAACCAGCGTAGATTTTAACATTGCTCATGAGACGGCGGCCGAGTTTGCCGTTCGGGAGCATACCAGCGATTGTGCGTGCCAAAGGATCTGTCGGATGGCGCTCAATCAATTTTTCGAAAGTGAAGCTTCGGAGACCACCAACGAAACCTGTGTAGTGTCGGTAGAGCATGTCTGTGCGTTTGTTTCCAGAAACTGCGACTTTTTCAGCGTTGATTACTACAACGTAGTCACCCATTTCCTGGTTTGGTGTGTAAGTTGGTTTGTTCTTTCCACGAAGGATAGAAGCAACTTTTGCTGCTACGCGACCAAGCGGTTTTCCTTCGGCATCGATGAGATACCAGTCGCGTTTCTGTTCATAGTCTTTAACGAAAATGGTTTTCATTATTTTACCTTCAATATAGATTCTTTGTGCCTTATTGATTTGCATCTTCAACTCGGCACATTTACCAGCGATGAGCAGTCGCAGGCAAATGAATATACGGGGACTAGTATTCTAGAATTTACAAGGATTTAAATCAAGTCGTTTGCGAAGATTTTTTTTAAACAAATTGCCATAAAATTTGAAAAAAAAATCTTTCTGCATTACTTAAAAAAACATTGAATTCTACTTATTTTCTGTTAAAATACTTAGTTATGTGATTATTAAAATGGAGGTTTTTATGAATAAACCAAAAATCCACGCAATTACAGCATTTTTCGCCTGTCTTATGGCACTGTTTGCTCTTTCCTGCAGTGATCTTGGCTTTAAGTCTTCCGACACAGGCTCGGTAACATTCTCTTTCGGGCAGGACTTTCTGAAAAACGTCGCTTTCCGCGCTCTGGAAGATGAAATTACAGAACAGGAAAACAGTGAAAAAGAACAGGGAAACAGTGAAAAAATTCTCTTTGAAGTCAGCCTCAAAGGAGAATACACAGCTTCAAAAAGTGCAGAAATAGGCTTTGAAGAATGGTACAAACTTCTGCCTAACAAAGAAGAATATGCAGATTCAGAAACTGAAGAATCAAAGGATACAGAAAGCAAAACTCTTGTCACCCTTAAGTTCGACAATATTCCTGTCGGAAAAAAGATTTATGCAGAAGTATATGTTTCAAACGTTTATACATCCGACGGAACCACAAAAAAAAGTCCGATGTACAAAGGAAAATCCGAAACCAGGAAAATAGAATCAGGTTCAAACAGCCTTACCGTTAAGATTTCAGATATTTACAAAGAATTCCCTTTCACCGTCAACCTTACATTCGAAAAAGAAAATATTCCTGAAGACATGGAAAATTTCTCTCAGATTCATATTTTCGCTTTCAAAAAAGATTCTGAAATAGTCAAAACGACATTCAATTATTTCGTAAACGACAACGGGGAAGCGGGTCTGAATCAGCTTCGGGCTCCTTACGATTCTGACGGTTACGCAGGACAGGGAAACTGGGTGTCACCGGAATATTCTTACGACACAAACAAATCTGAACTTACGGACGGCGGTCTTAAACTAACGGGCACAATGCGTCTTATGAGGGACGAGCCTCTTATATTCATCGCGCTCGTACAATATCCGGCCGCAACATATAACTCAGGCTATTACGTTGGAATCTGCGATTTCTATGAAGATTCATACGGCGACGAAGAAAAAGAATATACGGTTTCTGAACTTCTTTCGTTCTTCAGAAACACTGCAATAACTCCTTCTTCTGACGGAAACGAATTAAATCTGAACCTCTCAAAAATTGTAACATCGACTTCGACAGCACTTTACTCATTCGATTCTTCTAACGAAAAGTGGAGCTTCAGTCTGACGGATGAATATCCGGGCGTATATTCGTCATCAATTACTGCGGCAACAAATAGTTTTGCTTTTGATACAAACCACTATCTGTACATTCATGATTATTCAGCGGCTGGAAATTCTCAAATCACACGCTACGGCGCAGGCACAGTCTCATTCACAGGAGACCAACAGTTCTCGGCAATCACCGTCGATACAGTCTCTGATAAACTTTACGGACTTTCCAGAAACAGTTTATATGAAATCACCCTTGAACCAGACGACACAGACAACTCTTCTGTCGGAACTTACACAGCAACACTAATCACAAATTTCTCTAAGCTCGGTGACTTCCTCGGAGACAACTTCTGCTTTGCCGTTCGTAAACAGAAAGACCTTTACATACCGTACATTAGAGAAATCCAGGATGTATCAAACCCGGAAACTACGACATACGCTCTCTATCTTTGTGAACACAGATTTATAGATGACGAGACAGGAGAAATGAATGAAACTTACAATGGAACTCCGGTAAAACTCGAACTTTCAGGCATCACGCTCACATCCAGCTGCAAGGTAACAGACATCACTTACGACAACGATTACCTCTACATTCTGATCAGGGATTTTGCACCAGAAGGCGACGGTTCATCACTTTCTCCAAGAAGCCGCGGAGCCGTAGTCCGATGCGAAAGACACTGGGATGACAAAACCGCACCTGAAACAAAAGTCCTCGGCTGGACAGAAAACTCTTACAGCCCGGAAAATAAGTATCTGTACATCACTTATGGCAATTCAGGTCTTCCTACTGAAGATTTACTGTATAATTACAACACAGTCGACACACCTAAGGGAGATGACGAACTTGTAGTTAAAGCAGAATCTTCAAACATCGGTTACAATGGAGGAATTGAAGGTCTTTTGGATTTCTACACTCCGAAGACTTTAGATGACAGCACTCTTAGTTCTGACGGATTCTACGGTCCTGAAAAATTCCTTGCGATTAAGCCGAAAAAACTTGTAATCGCAGATGACGGAATCGCATTGTATTCTGACAACGACATTCTCAAATACAAGAACGTCAACAGAATCGTCACGGTTGACCTTGAAAAGTTCGCTATTGAATCGCTCGAAGAAACAGAAGCAACTTTTGAAGAAGATACGACTGACATGCTGCCGATAAGCGGAAACCTTTATCTTCCACGTGATGAAGATAAACGAGCAGTTATATACAACGGAAAAACAAAAGAAGAATACTTCGACTTAAATAAAAGCTCAGAATACACTTCTGTTCCAAAGGCGACCTGGGCAGCATCTTCTTACAATAGTTTAGGAAGCCTGTACGACAGCATTGTACCATGTATTCCTTGCGGAGATTCTGAGTAATCTTACAGTCA
The DNA here is from genome assembly GCA_017395545.1 of Treponema sp. Lineage (GTDB taxonomy): Bacteria > Spirochaetota > Spirochaetia > Treponematales > Treponemataceae > Treponema_D. The sequence goes on from JAFPUF010000046.1 coordinate 3,613, forward strand.
GATGAAAGACGCTCCGCTCATTTCAGTCTGCATTCCCGTTTACGACACTGAGCCTTACCTTGCTCAGTGTCTTTTCTCCGTCTACACCCAGGATTTTCCGTCTTTTGAGATTATCGTCGTGAGCGATGCAAGCACGGGGCACGACCAGAAGGGTCATTCTGCAAAAAAAATCGTAAAAATCGCACAAAAAGAATCCGGCCGCTACAGAAAAGAAAAAAATCTTCCGCCAGTAAAAATCAATTTTATTGAAAACCGGGAGAACCGCGGGCTTATCGAAGTAAGAAGGACGCTCGCCATCGAAGCAAAAGGCTTTTACATGACGCAGTGCGACAGTGACGACGAAATGGAAGAAGGCGCTCTGAGTGCACTGTTCGCATCTTCCGGACTGACGCTTTCAGAAGACGGAAAAGAGTCATCTTTTGACATTGTTCACGGAACTTCCACTGCGGGGACTTTCGATGACTGCGGAAATTTCATGCCTTCTGAACAGAACCGTTACGGCGCAATTTTTTACGGAACGATAGAAGGACATGAAATATTCAGAAAATGGCTTCTTGAAGGTAAATTTACGGCGAACACCTGGGGAAAGCTTATTAAAAGAGAACTCTGGCTCAAAGCCTACGAAAACATCCCCTACACTGAGTGCAATATGGCGGACGATGTTCTTCTCTTCTTTTTTCTCGCCCAGTATGCAAAGTCTTATATCGGAATAAAAAATAAAGTTTACCATTACCGGCAGAACAGCGGAATGTCAAGCCGCAGAAAAATTGACACGCTCAAAAAATGGAAGATGATCTGCTCCACAGCAAGCGTCTTCACGATTATTTCCCAGTGGATTGAAGGTCAGGAACAAAACGAGGCCGTACAAAAAGAGGACTTACAGACCGAAGTATTCCCTCTCTACCCGGATGAAACAAACAGAATCCGAAGAATGACCCGCTTTTATCTTGCAAACAATTTAAAGCAGATGAAAGAAGCAGTAGTGCCGGAACTACAGGAAAAAGCCCGCTCCATACTCTGTGAGTACTGGGGGGCGGGCTTCGTAGAAAGAATTGAAAAATCTTAAGCGTTAATCAGTTCTGCAAGTTTGTCTGCAGTGAAACCGAAGTGCTCAGCGACTTTCTTCGCTGGTCCCGACTCACCGAAGCGGTCAATCGTGAACAAGTCTTTTTTGCTTGAAACATAAGCTTCCCAGCCTGTTTTGCATCCAGCTTCGGCTACGATTACCCGGCCGTTTCCGAGAATAGACTTCTGGAAATCTTCGCTCTGTGACTCAAACAGGTTTTTGTCGAGGATTGAGACAACTCGTACAGACTTTCCGCTTACTTTTGCGGCTGCTTCAAGAGCCATGTTGACCTCAGAACCTGTTGCGACGATTGTTACATCAGGATTTTCGGCACCTGTCTTAACGATGTATGCACCTTTTTTGATTGTCTCACGCCAGTTTTTGTCTTCCTTTGCGTAGACAGGAACATTCTGTCGTGTGAGGGCGAAAAGAACAGGATGGTCTTTTGCTTCCATTGCGATATGCCATGCCGCAACAGTCTCTTCGGCATCGCCCGGGCGCAGAACCTGCAGATTCGGGATTGAGCGGAGTGAAGAAAGCTGCTCGATTGGCTGATGTGTCGGGCCGTCCTCACCGAGATAGATTGAATCGTGTGTGAGGTCGTAGATTACAGGCTGCTTCATAAGAGCGGCAAGGCGGATTGAAGGACGCATGTAGTCTGAGAATACGAGATATGTCGCACAGTACGGGCGAACGCCACCATGCAAAGACATACCGGCACATTCACTTGCCATACCGAACTCACGGATACCGAACTCGATTGAGCGGCCTTTGCGGTTCTCTGGTGAGAAGGTTCCGTTATCGCACTTCATGCCTGATTTGTTTGAGCCTTTGAGGTCAGCAGAGCCACCAACGAGGTATGAGTATCGTAAGCCCATTGCGTTAATCATGTCGCCAGAAGCAGTTCTGGTTGCGACAGATTTTCCGACTTCGTATGTCGGGTCAGAGGCTTCGCCGTCAGCAGATCCTTCGTAAGAAGCCTTCCACTGTTTTGCAAGTTCCGGATTTTCTTTTGCCCAGGCTTCGAATTCTTTATTCCAGTCAGCTTCGAGTTTTGCGAATCCTGCTTTCTTTTCTGCGAAATATTTTACTGCATCTTCATCAATCTGGAAGAATTTCTCCGGGTCGAGGCCAAGATTCTTTTTAGTCTCTGCGACATCGGCTTCTCCAAGTGGCTCACCGTGAACAGAAGGAGTGCCCTGTTTTGGAGCGAATTTTCCGATTACTGATTTGAGCATGATAAGAGTCGGCTTGTTTTCTTCTTTTTTAGCCTGTTCGATGAGGGATGCAACGCCTTCAACATCGTACATGTCGCCTTTGAGAACCTGCCAGCCGTAAGCTTCGTAGCGTTTTCCGATATCCTCAGTGAAAGTGATGTCGGTTGAGCCGTCGATAGAGATTTTGTTCTGATCGTAGAAGACGATGAGTTTTCCGAGTTTGTTGTGACCAGCGAAAGAGCAGGCCTCAGATGAAACGCCCTCTTCGAGACAGCCTTCGCCAACGAGAGCATAAGTGTAATGATTTACGATTTTGTGGCTGGGTGTGTTGTATTTTGCCTCAAGCATTGACTCTGCAAGAGCCATACCAACAGCAAGAGCAACGCCCTGACCGAGAGGGCCAGATGTATTTTCAACGCCGTCACAGTAGCCGTATTCCGGATGACCACAGCAAGGTGAGCCTACCTGACGGAAATTTTTAATGTCATCAAGGGAGACTTTGTATCCCGCCAGATGCAGGATTGAATACAAAAGCATTGAGCCGTGTCCTGCAGAAAGAACGAAACGGTCCCGGTCAGCCCACTTTGAATTTGCGGGGTTGTGCTTTAAAATTTCTCCGTACAAAAGAGCAGCGAGTTCTGCACATCCAAGCGGAAGACCAGGATGGCCTGAATTGGCTTTCTGGATGGCATCGATAGACAGACTGCGGATAGTCTTTGCAACGGCAGCAATTTCTTTACTGTTCATAAAAACCTACCTTGTTAAAATATTTATATTTAAGCCATTCGCGCAAAATCATGCTAAATGACATTAAATCTGTTTTTTCTGATGCGATCGAGTGCTGAAATAAGAGGTGGCTTGATATCCTCAAAATTCAGTTCCATACCCTCAAGCGATAGTTCCATTGCGCAGGCCTCTTCTTCTTCGCAGTCTTTTTCGTTGGAAAGAATTTCCAGAATATGTGAGACATGAGCGTATAACTGTGAGAGCGTAATAAGTTCCTGCTGGGGAAGAACTACAATTTCTTTGTTGTCACAGTCGAGCTCGCATACCAGGGAACCGACTTCTGTAAAAAGATTGAGCGCCCTGTGCCTGAGCGAAGCGTTTGCGACATCTGCAAACCAGTTATATTTCTTTCGAAGTATAGCATTTCTGTCCTTGATTTGCAATGTAAGCACTTCTTTCTCTTCTTTAGAGATAGGAAGACTGCGCGGAAGAATTCTGTCGATTACCTCGTTGATGTCGTCTTTTTTTTCGTACATCTGGTCTTTAATATAGCAGTCGATTACAAAATCAGGAAGAGCAAAAAAAGGTATCATCCGCTCATCTTCATCGTACATTTCGAGATTCCATTTGCCGACAGCCGGAACATCCTGCCCTTTGAACCAGAGCCTTGTCTCTACTCCAAAAACTTCAAGTCCGACTTTTTTCGAATTTTCAATAAACTCGTGGATAGAACCGCAGTATGGTACGCAAAGGTCTGCCCGTTTTTCATAAAAAACATTCGCAAGCTGTTCTTCTATACTTGAGCAGGGGCCCATTCTGTCAAAACTTTCAAGAAGCGCCTTTTCAAGGGTTTCGTTCCATTTCTGACGCTCAAAGTCTTCGCTGCTCATCTGGAAAGGATTCAGTTTGTGCGTAAGTACCGGAATTATTTCGACAATTCCCTTGTCCCAGTCAAAAACCCGGCACAAAATTCTGTCACCGTACTTAAAATCAACTTTTTCAAGGATCGGCTCAAGCGAGACGCCCGTAAGATTGAGATGGAAAGGAAGTTCAAAATTATTTTCGGGTATATGCAAATCCCTGCATGCCGGATCTGAACTTATGTACTGTGAAGAGAATTCGTCGCCGTAAAGGTAGAACAAATCCCGGGCTGTATTGCAGTCTGTTGAAAAAAGTTTTTTAGGAAGTTCCTGCCCCATGAATTCAAAAGTGAGGGAAAATGACAGGACGTCAAAATCAACGAAAGGAACACATCTGTCACCAGGAACAAACACCTTCTGTTCAATTTCGCGCTGTGTCGGGACAAAACTGAAAATCTGGTCGGTAAAGGCAGCAGCCCTCGTTATGTACATCCGCTTTTGAAGCGCGAAAGCCCGGCAGTCGTTGTCAAGGAAATCCGTTAATTCTTCGAGTGTTATTTTGTGACCTAGTCCGCAAAGCATTCCGAGAAGTTCTTTGGCGGAAAACGGCATTGGATAAGTTCTGAGAAAATTTGACAAAAAGCCTTCGATTGAAACAGCCACGCTATAAAGATAATGGAAATTTGAAAAAATTCATAGAGAAATAACAAAAATATAAAAAAAATCCCACAGAACAATGCCTGTGGGATTTTCCAGACTTGTCCGGAAAATCTGTGCTCCCGGATACATCTGATTTTTATGATTTATTAATCACGGTCCTGCATCTGAAGAATGCTTGTATATCCGTTCTCTGCCGGAGGCTCAACAATCGCATGCTGTCGTGCCATTTCAAGCTCTTCTTCTTCTTTTCGTTTCTGGACGATTTCTTCCATCTGGAGGTCGAGATCGCGGTCAGAATCGTCGAAAAGTTTGATGTTGCGGTAATTTCGGATACCAGTTCCTGCAGGAATCATATGACCGATGATTACGTTTTCTTTCAAGCCGTGCAAAGTATCGACTTTTCCGGAGATTGCAGCATTTGTAAGTGCTTTTGTTGTCTCCTGGAACGAAGCAGACGAAATGAAAGAATCTGTAGCCGAAGCAGCTTTCGTGATACCCTGGAACATCGGTCGTGCAACTGCCGGCTGACCGCCTTCAGCAACAACGCGTCTGTTCTCTTCGTGGAAGTGGTACTTGTCAACCTGCTGTCCGAAGATGAATCGTGTATCGCCGACAGAGACGACTTCGACTTTTCGGAGCATCTGGCGGACAATGACACCAATATGCTTGTCGTCGATTGCAACGCCCTGCTGGGTGTAAACCGACTGAATTTCAGACATGAGGTAATCCATAAGGGCATTTTCGCCAAGGATTGCCAGAATATCATGTGCGCTTGGTGCGCCGTCGCAGAGCTGCTCTCCAGCCTCAACATAGTCACCGTCACGTACCAGCATTCGGCGTGCCATTGGAACGAGGTGCTCATAAGTCTTACCGTAAGCATCCTCAACAAGCACGATTCGTTTACCTTTTGTGATACCGTTGAATTTTACGACACCCTTAATCTGTGAAAGAACGCAAGGAATCTTCGGTTTTCGGGCTTCGAACAATTCAGAAACTCGCGGCAAACCACCGGTAATATCGTTCGTTTTAGCAGCAGCAACCGGAAGACGAGCGATTTCATCACCAGCCTTAATCTGCTGTTTGTCCTCAACCTCAAGAATTGCGTCTGCAGGAAGGAAGTATGAACCAAGTTCGTTTCCGTCCTCATCAGTAATAAGAACGCGCGGCTGTTTTGTATCAAGGTGAAGGTCTGAAATGACTTTTTCAGTAACTCCAGTCTCATCATCGATATTGATATCGAGTGTTGAGCCCTCGATGATGTCCTCATAGTGAACATAACCTGAAACTTCGGCAATAATCGGCTCTTTTGTTGTATCAAAAGTACCGAGCGGCTGACCAGCATTGACGATATCGCCTTCTTTTGCAGTGAGGTTAGAACCGTTCGAGATTTCGACCTTCTGCTCATCACCTGCAAGGTAAAGTGTATCTCCAAGAATAATGATGCGTCCGTTTTCTTTTGCAAGAACAGATTTTTTGCCTTCGATAAGAACGCCGCCCTTAAGGATTTTTGCTCCGTCCTCGACTGCAAGTTTTGTATCCTTGTCGATTTTGAAAGAATCAATGATACGAGTGACCATCATTGAGCCTTTTCGTGTGAAGAGCATGTTTCCGTCTTCTGTAGGAACGTTCGTACCTGTAATTTTTCCGACGATGACCGGATATTTAAGAACGATTCGGTTATCTTCGGTTGCCTTAGAAGCCGTACCACCGACGTGGAACGTACGCATCGTAAGCTGTGTACCCGGCTGACCGATTGACTGAGCTGCGATAACGCCGACAGCCTCACCGATTTCGACGAGCTTATTGCGGGCAAGGTTTTTGCCGTAGCATTTGACACAAACGCCGTGAGCAGCCTCACAAGTGAGAACCGTTCTAAGCTTAACTTTTACGACACCAGCTTCTTCGATTTTCTTAGCAAGAGAATCTGTGATGTATTCGTTCACATCGCACAAGAGTTCTCCGGTAACCGGGTGAATTACTCGTTCGATTGTGAAGTGTCCAGCAATTCGAGCTGAAAGCGGAGTGATGATTTCGTCACCATTCTTGATAGCTGTGTAGTCGATACCGTTGATTGTACCGCAGTCATCTTCGTTAACAACGACATCCTGAGCGACATCAACGAGTCGTCGTGTCATGTAACCAGCGTCAGCAGTTTTAAGAGCAGTATCGGTAAGACCTTTTCGCGCACCGTTAGAAGAAATGAAGTACTCGATGACCGAAAGACCCTCTTTGAAGTTTGAGCGGACCGGAAGTTCGATGATGTCACCGTTTGGTTTAGCCATCAAACCTCGCATAGCTGCAAGCTGAGAAATCTGTTTTTTAGAACCTCGCGCACCAGAGTCAGCCATCATGTAGATTGTGTTGAATCCGTCTTTGTCAGCCTTGAACTGATCCATCATTATGTCGGTCAGTTTTTCGTTGGTTCGCTGCCATACGTCGGTTACTTTGTTGTATTTCTCATCTTCAGACATGAGACCGCTTGAGTACTGATTGATAATTGTCTCGACTTCCTGGTTAGACTCATCGACCATTGCCTTTTTCTCTTTAGGAATGATGATATCGTCCATAGAAAGAGTTGCACCGAAGAATGTAGCGTTTTTGTAACCAACATCCTTGATTGCGTCGAGCATTTTAATTGTGACCCATGAACCTTTCTCTTTGTAAACGGTCGCAATCATCTTTTTGAGGTCTTTGTCACCCATACCTGTTGTGACTTTTTTGTTCAAATCAGCCTCTTCGATATGAGGATTGATATAACCAACCTCATCCGGCATTGCAGCGTTGAATCTGATTCGTCCTGCTGTTGTCAGAATGACGTCTCCGGCTTTAAAATCTCCGTCTTTGAATGAGTCTTTTGGAGCCGGAACTCTGATAAGTGACTGCCAGCCGATAAATCCGTTTTCTGCGGCCATTGTAGCCTCATCAACGCTTGAATATCGTTTTGCTTTTGAAAGGTCGATTGTCTCAGTTCCGTCAGAATTCTTGATGAAAACAGGGGCAATTCGTTTTACAGATGTCATGTAGTAGATACCCAGAACCATGTCCTGTGACGGAAGGACGATCGGGTTTCCGTTTGCAGGGTCAAGAAGGTTTCGTGCTGAGAGCATGAGTGTCCAGCATTCCATCTGAGCTGCCTGAGTAAGAGGAACATGGATAGCCATCTGGTCACCGTCGAAGTCG
>JAFPUF010000047.1 GCA_017395545.1 Treponema sp.
TCAGGCTGACTACCAGAGCGGAGTCAAGCTTTATGTAAAACGAGTTTTCATCACTGACGACGACCGCGAACTTTTGCCGGCTTATTTGCGCTTTGTCCGCGGTATCATCGACAGCGAGGATTTGCCTCTCAACGTAAGCCGTGAGATTTTGCAGCAGAACCGAATTCTTGAGACAATCAAGAGCGCATCTGTAAAAAAACTCCTGAGCGAATTCAAAAAGATGGGAGAAGCCGCTGACAAGGCAAAGAAAACTGAGGAAAGCAAGCGAAGCGACGAGGAAAAGGCCGCAATCACAAAGTGGAACACATTCGTCAAGAATTTCAACCGCCCGATGAAGGAAGGCCTTTATTCAGACTACGCAAACCGCGAGGAAATTTCAGAAATCGTCCGCTTCAAGAGCACTGACGCAGCAGGAACCGGCGAGCTTGGAGTTGACAAGGACTAGGCCAAAAAGAAGGAAGAAGCCTTCAAGCCAGTCCAGGAGAAAATCAAGAAGGCTCTGGGCGACCGCGTTAAGGACGTCGTACTTTCAAAACGACTTTCTGACTCGCCGAGCTGTATCGTTGTGGACGAGAACGATCCTGGAATCCAGATGGAGCGCATGATGCGGGCAATGGGTCAGGCAGGACCTGGAATCAAGCCGATTCTTGAAATCAACGGAGACCACGCAATCGTCAAGACGCTGGAATCTTGCAGCGACGAAAGCTACATCGCAGACGTGAGCGAAGTCCTCTTCGACCAGGCATTGCTTGTGAGCGGAGCAGAGCTCAAAGACCCGATGGAGTTTGTTAAGGCTGTTAATAAACTTTTGAGCAAGTAAACGATAAAGACCTTCGGGTCAAGCCCGAAGGTGACAAAATGTGTCATTGTCAGGCTTGACCCGACAATCTAATGCCGCTTCCTGTCTTGGGGAAGCGGCTTTTTTGTTTTAAAGTTCTTTTTCTATCATTTTTATAATTTGTTGTTTCTTGTTTTCTCGATTTTCATCAATATCTTCTAATAGTATTGCGGGATGTATATCTAAGGCCTGTGCTATTTTGAATATTGTCGTTATTGTAGGAACTTTTCTATTTGATTCTACCATTGCTAAAAAACCTTGAGAGATACCAGCTTCCAAAGCTAAATCCATCTGACTCATATGATGCTTTTGCCTTAAATTTTGAATTCGTTCTGCAACTTTTTGGACTTCGGTATTTATATCAATATCCATAGAAATATGATAAGAATTAAAATATCCTAAAACAAACATCTAAAGTATTTGATAATATTTCTATAGTAATATATAATTATTTCTGCCTATATTTCCAAAAACAGGAGATTCAAAAAAGTGGGAATCGGATTTGATGCATTTAAAGCAAACATCGGCTGGAGTCTTGCTGATAGCCTGCTTGGGGCTATTTCAGATGCAATAGAAGATAAAAACGCTGAACAAAAAGCAAGAAGTTTGGCAGAAAATACAGAACAAAACAAGCAGGATATGCTGAAAGCTCTTGTGTTTTTTATAACGCACAACATTGGCATTAATCGAACAATAAAAAAAGCAATTGCGGACTTATTTTCTGAAGCATATCAGGAACGAATTTCACTTTTTTCAATTGAAGACAAAATCAATTCAGTTTATGAAATGGTTATAAACAAAAGTCCCGCAGATTTTTTCACAGAAATTGAATCGATTTATTTCGATAGGGATAATGTAAAAGCAATTTATCTATATCTCTGTCTTTTGTATATTCAGTTCGATTCAGAACAGGAAATACTTCCAGCACATCCACACAATCTGTATTTGATTAAAAAATACTTCAGATTAACACATGAAGAACTTGCAGAATGTTACGGCTTAATTGGAAAAATATCTGATCAGGACATTGATGATATTGCAGATACTTTCGAAGAGCTGACAAGCGAGGAAAAGATTTCAGAGATTGAAAATAAATATCCATCTCTTCTAGATGCAGAGGAAGAATCATATAAGAACGACAAAAATAATTCTATCCATAATAGCACAAAACAAGAAAAAATAGAGGAAGATGAATCTGAAGATGAATCTGAAATTTATGAATCAGTTTTCGAATCAACGACATTTGAAAACCCAATTGAAGAGATTAAAAATCTTTACAACAAAGCAATATATGAAGCCGGTGATAATTCTAGCGATTTTGGGAAGCATGTTTTTTTGGCAGATTCCAACCCCGAGTTTGTAATGAACGCCGTAAGAACCTATGCAAAAGATTGTGTTGGCGAAGAAGCAATTCTTGTCTTTGACGATACATTTACAAAAAGCTGCAAAGATGGATTTTTACTCACAAACAAAAATATTTTTATCGGACTTGGCGGAAAAATTAAGGCTAAACTTCCACTCTGTGAAATTAATTTCATCGATGTTTCATTTAAAACATTTGCTACATCCATAAAAATCAACACAACTGAGATCTTTTCAGAACAAATCTTAAAAAAAGGAACTATTGCTCTCGCGAATCTTTTAAAAGAAATCATTCCGATTGCAATGCAAATAAAAAACTGAAACAAGAAGGAGGAAAAATGATAGTAACAGGAGAAGCACTTAACGGCAATAACTCAAGAAAATCACCGAAAAAGAAAAGTGTGGCGATTTTACTCTGTCTGATAGCCTTCGGTGCATTTGGCTTACATCGATTTTATGTCGGAAGGACGAAAACGGGCGGACTGCTTCTTTTTATAAGCATTCTTTCGGCAGGAAGTGTCGGAATTATTTGGGGTGTGATAGATTTATTCACATTAATTTTCACGGATAACTTTACGGATGCTGATGGCTTTCCGTTAAGCTGATTTTATTAGATTTTTATAGGGGAAAATTTTATGACAATTACAGAAAAAGATGTTGAATCTATAGGTGAAACAAAACCAAAGAAAAAGTGGGGAAAAATCATTCTTATTGTTCTTGCGGTATGGATTGGATTGGGCATAGTTGGCAGTCTCTTTTCAGGACTTTTTGATGATGAAGAAAAGGAAAGCAAAGCCGTTGCGATAAACACAAAAGCTTTGATGGGATTTGAGAATATTAACTTTGGGGCAAAGAAAAATGATGTACTAACTGCTATGAAAAAAGCTAGATGGACTCAGATTAATGAAGGTCAAGCCGAAATGAACGGCATTCAATATCAAATTTATGTCTTTGAGAAAAAAGGGTATAAATTTGCAAAACACGAAGTTAATAGTGCAGGTTTTACTTTTGAAAACAATGGTTACTTTGTTTCTTTTTCGGTTTCATATAATACTGAAAATATGACAACAGAAGACTTAAGCAAGCTTATCGGCGATTGTACTTCAATATCGGACTTTAAGCTTGCTGCAAAAAATCCTACTGAAGATGGTGGTACAGTTTATGGCTATCAGAATTCAAGCGGAGATATTTGTACAGTTTCTTATGTTGGCAATAGCGAAGTAGTAAATTTTGAGTATTGGTGGCATGGTGGTATCAAGAGGTAATTAAAAATGTCTCAAATTAATCTAGCCATTTTGCGTTTAACCGATTTAGGAACTGAAAAAACAAAGATGTATATAACTTATTATTTTGCAAAACTTTTTAAGGAAATGACTTCAGAATCGAAGATGATTAGGAAATTGTAGTTCTCAACATAAAGCCGTTTCCTTTATTGGAGCGGCTTTTTTATTTCAACTCAAATTCAACGAACTCTTTCCCGCCCTTCTTCCTTCGCTTAATTGAATCAACCTTGCAAGGATTTTTTAACTTGTTGCCTTTCAAAAGTGTTTTCGGGCGGCATTTTGGAACTGCGATAAAGCCAATCGTAAAAGAATTCTCGGAAACTGCAAATGTGCAGAAGACTTTATTTTTGACGAACTTTTCTTCAACAAGCGTTGTATCGGAAAGAATTTTTTCAATGTCGGTCAAAATTTTCATCTTGCTGCGGACGCAACCTTTCACATCTTTTTCAGCCTGACCTTTTTTGCAGAAATCGAAATCATCTACAGAGAGCGTTTTGTCCAACGCTTTGTCAAAAAATTTCGTTGCAGGGAGTTTTGTATTTACACCTGTCAGATGAAGAAAATTTGATTTTGTCGCGGATATTACATAAAACTTGTTTTCTGAAAATCCTGCTGAACTGATTTGATATTCATAATCAAGAAAAAACTGCTTATATTTTTGAGCACCAATGAATATTACTTCGAGAACTTTTTCTTTGAATGATTTTTGCTGTTTTTCCATGATAAAAAACAAGCCGACTCAAAGGTCGGCTGTAGTGCAGTTTTAAGGTCTCCGCTTGACCACTTGATTAGGGTTTTATGTCTCCTATCCGACACTTAGAACTATAGCATAAATGAGTGAAAAGTCAATAGATTTACGAACTTTTGGGGATTTTAAGGTAGTGAGCGTTAAAAAATCGCTTGAGAAGCAATTTTACCTTTCTTCGGGGCGTTACGGGGTGTCCCCGTAGAAGGGGTAGCGACCAACGAAGTGGGCGCGTAGGGGAAGACTTTCCCCTTCTCTATAAAAACTGGACAAGCTTTGCCGACTATGTTCAGAGAATGAAGCCTGAACAGAAAGCAATCTACTACATCACTGGTACGGACGAAAAGAATCTCCGTGCTTCACCGCTCCTCGAAGCATACAAGAACAAGGGCTTTGAAGTCCTGATTATGGCAGACGAAATCGACGACATCGTAATTCCAAGCCTGATGAAATACAAGGACTTCGACCTCAAAGCAGTCAACCGGGCAGGAAGCGACGACGAGCTTGGAGTAGACAAGGACGAGGCCAAAAAGAAGGAAGAAGCCTTCAAGCCTGTTCAGGAGAAAATCAAGAAGGCATTGGGCGACCGCGTTAAGGATGTCGTCCTTTCAAAACGACTTTCTGACTCACCGAGCTGTATCGTTGTGGACGAAAACGACCCCGGAATCCAGATGGAGCGCATGATGCGGGCAATGGGTCAGGCAGGACCTGGAATCAAGCCGATTCTTGAAATCAACGGCGACCACGCAATCGTTAAGACGCTGGAATCTTGCAGCGACGAGAGCTACATCGCAGACGTGAGCGAAGTTTTGTTCGACCAGGCATTGCTTGTGAGCGGAGCCGAGCTTAAGGATCCGATGGAGTTCGTTAAAGCTGTGAATAAACTTTTGAGCAAGTAGGGCGTTCCCCTTCGGGTCGGGCTTTTCGCCCTTCCGCTAACGCTCCATTGCCTTCGGCAACTATCGGGGCTACAATCCCTAACGCAGGGAATCCACTCCAGTTTTTTGGGGTGGATTTTTTTTGACTTTGACTTATCCTCGATAAAATTTCTATTGAAATCTCAATTTTTTAAGAGTATTATTATGTCTGAAAATAAACTTTACATTAGGAGCTTTACATGAAAAAAAAATCTCTGAATTTGGCGGTTAGCATTGCAATGATGGCCGCCATATTTTTATCATCATGTGATAAAAAATCTCTTAAATCATCAAAAGGGCCTCTTCCCGAAAAATCGGTCTCAGGCTCGGTGCTGAATGTTTCGATTGAGGCTGCAAATGAGCCGCTTGATCAGCAGACGGCGGTCTTTGCTACATCCTTCGAGCTTATTGGCAATATGATTGACGGTCTTATGCAAATGGCTGATGACGGCTCCGTACAAAAAGCCATTTGTAAGGAAGAAACCGTTTCAGCAGACGGTCTGCACTACACCTTCAAACTGAGAGATGATGTTTATTGGTCAAATGGTGAGCAGGTTACGGCCCACGATTTTGTATACGGCTGGCAACGAGCCATTGATCCCGCCACAAATTCTGAATATGCCTTTATGATAAGCGACATCGCCCAAATCAAAAACGCAACTGCTATTCAGGCAGGTCAAATGGAACCAAATCAGCTTGGTGTGCGGGCAGTAGATGACTTCACTTTTGAGGTAGAACTTCAGGTTCCGGTCTCATACTTTGACCAGTTGCTCTATTTCTGCACTTTCTATCCTGCGAACCAGGCTTTCGTGGAGAAATGCGGCGACAAATATGCAACAAGCCCCCAGACATGTCTTGCAAACGGTGCCTTTATCCTTACAGAATACAGCATGAACGGTAAGTCAATTTCTTACATAAAGAACACGGCCTACTACGATGCCTCAAAAGTTAAGCTGGCAGGTCTCCATTATGAAGTCATCAACGATGGAAACGAAGCGCTCCGAAAATATCAGAGCGGCCAGCTTGATTTCGTTGAGCTTTCAGGCGATACCGTTGAAAAAATGAAGAGTGACCCGGACTTTCGCCCGGTTGACTCAGGCTTCCTCTATTACATCACATACAATTTTGATGACAAAAACTTCGCCAATAAAAATCTGCGCAGAGCATTCAGCCTTGCCATCGACAGGGAACGGATCGTGAACGAAATGGCAGACGGTTCAGCGGCTGCATACGCGGCCATTCCACGAGGATTCGCATTTTCTAAGTCTGGAGAAGATTTTACTCCAAAAGGAGTAGAATTCCCGGATTCCTGTGCCTACAATCCCTCACAGGCAAAAGTATTCTTTGAAGCTGCTGTTCGGGAACTCGGCACAAGGCGTTTTAACCTGGAGCTGTTGACTGCGGACGGCGAAACTCAGGTCATTGCCTCAAATTCAATCAAAAATCAGATTGAAAGTCTTTTCCCTGAAGTTCAAATAACAATCAAGGCTGTTCCAAAGAGTGAAAGACGAAAAATCATGTCTTCAGGAGCCTTTCAGTTCGGTCTCAACAACTGGGGACCTGATTATGCAGACCCTATGACCTATCTGGCCATGTGGGTAACAGGCAATGACAACAATCAGGGAAACTACTTTAACCCTACCTACAATGCCCTCATTGCAAGCTGTACAGACGGAGATTTGTGCACAAAAATCAGCGAACGATGGTCGGCTCTTAAAAAGGCGGAGGGCATGATTATGGAAGATGCCGTGATTTCACCAATCTACCAGAAATGTAACGCAAATCTCATAAAAAGCGGAGTCAGGAACATCGCCTTTCATGCAGTGGCTATCAACAGAATCTACAAAACTACATCAAAATAGGAGCATGGTGAATGAAAACACAAGAAACCGGAAAGAAAAAATACTCTCATTTGGCGGCACAGTTTTCGACTTACATACTTGGCATTCTTATCGTTGCCTTTGTCGGACTGAATCTGATTATCGTTCACAATGTAAAGACCTTCTCACAGGAAGATTATTCGGCATTCAGTGAAAAGGTTATTATGGAAGATGCAGGCAAAATCCAATACTGGAACGAAGTTTTGGTAAACGACCTGCGCATTTATTCTGACAACGACGTTACTAAAGAAGGAAACACTTCCAATATCATAAACTGGCTTTTGAGTCATGAATCTATCAGAAATCCGCTTTTCAACTATGTAATGTTCTGTACACCAGACGGCGTAGGACATTCCAGCGATGGAAAAATCATCACGGTAATATCAAAGCCATTTTTCCGCACAATAATGAATGACAAGAAGCAGCTCTACGTTTCTAACATCGACTTTCAGACTGACGGCTCCGTTTGCTATTATATCGCCCGCCCAGCTTATGACAGCAAGAGAAACCTCATCGGCGTTTTTGCAGGAGCGGTAAAACTCGACGAAATCGACAAAATGCTTGGCGAGCTTACCATGGGCAAGGCAGGAAAAGCCATTCTTGTAGGCTCTAACGGAGTCCTTATATCTCACATTCGGGGTATGAGCAAATACATGGATCTTTCTTACAGCGACAAGGCAGGCTATAAAAATCTCGATGCAATAGCAAAACAGGCCTGCACTGGCAAAGTCGGAGAAGGCTACTATGTTGATCTTAACGGAATAAAAACTTTCGCATCTTACGCACCGGTAGAAGGAACTCCCTGGTCGGCAATTCTTACCATTCCTCAAAGTCAGATTGACGCAGCCGGAAACTCCCTTCAAAAAGTCATCATCATTATCTGTATTTTAGCAGGCATAATTATTTCTGCGGCCTGCTCGGTAATCCTGATTGTAGCAGTCAAGCCACTTCGGGTCGTTCAGAATTCAATTCATCAGATTGCCTCAGGAGATGCAGACCTTACACAGCAGATTGTCGTCAAAAGCAAGAACGAAATCGGCGCCCTGGGTGACGGTTTCAACGCATTTATGGAAAAACTCCGCACAATTATCAGCGGCGTAAAAGATTCCGAGGAAACTTTGGGAACTGTGAATGTCGGCTTGCAGAAAAGAATCGAAGAAAACGGCAAATCTATTGAAGAAATCATCTCTGATTTGAACAGCATTGAATCTCAGGTTCAGAATCAGGCTTCAAGCGTTTCCCAGACAGCAAGCGCAGTCGAAGAAATCTCAAAAAACATTGAATCGCTGGAGCACATGATTGAAACACAGTCATCTGGAGTAACAGAGGCAAGTGCCGCCGTTGAAGAAATGATTGGTAACATCAGGAGCGTAAATCTTTCAGTCACACACATGGCAGATTCATTTGAAAGCCTGATAAATAATGCGGAAGACGGAATCAAGCGCCAGAATGATGTAAACGAAAGGATTCGCGCAATTGAAGAGCAGTCAAAAGCGCTTCAGAACGCAAACAAAACAATTTCAAGCATTGCAAGCGAAACAAATCTTCTAGCTATGAATGCGGCAATCGAGGCGGCTCATGCGGGTACTGCAGGCCAGGGATTCAGCGTCGTTGCAGAAGAAATCCGTAAACTTTCTGAGACATCCAGCGCACAGTCAAAGACAATTGGCGAAGAACTCAAGAAAATCCAGAAATCAATCGACGATGTTGTGAATGCTTCACAGGCTTCAAGCGATGCATTCAAATCGGTCAACGGTTCAATCAGCGACACACAGCAGCTTGTATTGCAGATTAAGTCAGCAATGGAAGAGCAGCAGGAAGGCTCACGACAGATTGGCGACGCACTTAAAGTTATGAACGACAATACATCAGAAGTCCGGGCGGCTTCCCATGAAATGGCAGAAGGAAACAAAGCTATTCTTATAGAAGTAGACCAGCTCCGCGACACCACTGATGTAATCAGACAAAGTATGGACAAAATTTCTGAAAGTGCGGGCAACATCCGAACATCAAGTGATTCTCTCAACGAAATCGCAGACAGTGTAGAAGCCGCAGTCAGCCAGATTGGCGGTCAAATCGATTTGTTTACGGTATAAAAAAAGCATTGGGCGACCGCGTTAAGGATACGCAAGCCGCGTGAGCGGCGTGTTAATAATTTCTACTCATGTAAACGACACGAAGTGGCGTATGTCGTGCTTTCAAAACGACTTTCCTCTCCCGAACTTCACCTGGGGCTGCGCCCCAACCCCCGCTGTGCGGCGATTTTTTAGGCTGACTTCATATAAGGAGTCAGCTTTTTTTTTATGTGTAATTTCTCAGAATTCAGTGGCGATTTTTTTTCATCGTGCTATAATAAAATATAACAAAATTATATATTCAATAAAAATTGTATGGAGTTAGTATATGGCATTTATTGATGTCGTCGAATGGCAGCCGCAGAGCAATGATATTTTTGCCTGGCGCTTCCCGAATGAAAACCTCAGTACTGCAACACAGCTTATCGTGCGTGAAAGTCAGGAGGCGGTCTTCTTTTCAAAAGGTCAGATTTTAGGAAAATTCGGGCCCGGAAAGCACACTCTTTCAACTGAAAACCTTCCTCTTCTTCGGAATCTGTTCGGGCTTCCGTTCGGTAAAAAAAATCCTTTCACTGCGGAGGTCTGGTTCGTCAACAAGGCAGCTCCGCTCACAATCGACTGGAAAACAACGACAATGCGTTTTATGGATCCTGACTACGGTCAGATGATTCCTCTTGTCGCACAGGGACGATACGGTCTAAAAATCCGAGATGCTGAAAAATTCCTTGTCAAACTTGTCGGAACCCTCAATTCTTTTGATTCTGACCAGCTCACCGACCACTTTATGGGACCGCTCGTTGCAAAGACGAACAGCTGTCTCAACACATTTATGACTCAGAACGGAATCGGCATTATGACAATCGCCGGTCACCTCGACGAACTTTCTACCTTCCTTTCTGAGCCGCTCAAGGCTTTCTGGGACGAGTACGGCATCGACTTGACGGGCTACTACATCACTTCTGTCGATCTCGACACAAGCACTCCTGACGGAAAGAAAATTTCCGACGCTATGAGCGACCGCTCTGCACAGAACATCGCCGGCTACACCTGGCAGCAGAAACAGAGTTTCGGAACCGTAAACAACGCCGTACAGAACAGCCGCGGAGGAATCGGAATGATTGGAGCTGCAATGATGATGGGCGGCGGAATGGGCGGAAACGCTGCGATGGGAAGCGCAATGATGAGCCCGACTGGAACCGGAAATTTTGCCGGCAATATGGGCGGGATGGGCGGTGGTGCCCGTCCGATGGCACAGCAGAACACAGTATTCTGCTCCCGCTGCGGAAAAAGTTTCCCTTCTACGAACAAATTCTGTCCTCACTGCGGTGACCCCTACAATCCGTGCCCGGTCTGCGGCCGTGATAACGACGCGAATGCAAAACGCTGCTCTGTCTGCGGTGCAAGCCTTCAGGGACAGAACGCGCTCAACAACATGATGAACGGAAACGCTTGTTCCCGCTGTGGCTCAAATGTTCCGGCCGGCACAAAATTCTGCCCGAACTGCGGCAACAGAATGTAGGCAATGTCACAAAAGTCTGTCCTGGCTTTTGTGACCGCCGGTTTAAAGTCTAAACTCTAATAAAAACACAAAAAATAGATTCTCGGAGGATTAAAAATGAATCGTAATCAGCTTGGAATTTTCAAATTCCTGATTTTTCTGTTTGGCTTTGCGATTATCGCACTTGCCTATCATCTTCTCGGACCTGCCGCAAGAGGCGAGGAACTGACGAATATCGACAAGTTCATGTGGATAAACATCTGTGTTTGTTATGCGATGTTCTTTATGCCGATGTTCTTCAGCTCAATTACGACGAAAACGGTCGACACAAAAATCACTTCGACGGTCCACATCTGGATTTCAACTTCTTTCTTTGTCTTTGCTACCCTTATTCTTATCGTTTGTGTAAAGACAGAGACGCTTGATCTGAAATATGCGCTGATTATTGAATGCATTCTGTTTTTTATTCTCGCAATTTTCGTCTACTTCGGTTATTTTGCCGGAAATCATATCGGTGAAGTTCAGGCTGCAGAGAGAAAATCCCTTGCAAAAATCGGTGAGGTCAAAAACGCTTTTGAAATGCTCAACCTGAAAGCCGGAACTTTGGGCGATGAATTCCGCGAACAGAAAGCAAAGATTGCACAATTCTGTGATGATGTCAGGTATATGTCTCCGGTCGATACAGAGCAGGCTGCAGACATCGAGATGAAACTGATTATCGCAGCAAATGTCATTTCTTCTTCAACGCTTTCGGCACCGGATCTCAACGCAAAAATCGCAGAGATGGATCTTCTGATTAAACAGCGCAAACTGCTTAAAAAATAAAAAAAGTCATTCTTAAAAGGAGGAAATTTAAAAATGACTGGAAAAATCTTTAAAGAGTCTTCAAACATTTATGAAGACGAAGCCAGGGTTCTTTTTGACTATTACAAAAGGGCCGCAGAAAAAATCGTCGGTGAAGAAATCGATTTAGAGAACAAAATCGAAGATGCCACTAACCGAAGGGACACTTCAGAAGAGCGCCAGAAAAAATTTAAAATCATTATGATTGCGGCTGCTGGATTTGCAGGTGCGTGTGCAATCGGCGGTCTTCTTTCAATTCTCCTGGGCCAGAATACAGGACTCGGAATCTTTCTTTTTGTCCTGACAGCAATCGGAGCAGGAACTGCAATATTCAGCCTTATCAAGAAAATCGGTGCTAAAAAAGACTTCGACAATTTTGAAGAAAATATCAAAGCGTTCAATGAAGCAAAGGAAAATATCCGCAGAAACTACAAAGTTTCCAAAATGGGCGTTGCTTATGTTCCGGTCGCAACACGGGTTCCGTTTGAGGGAAAAAGTTTCGTAATCGATCACACGGGCTCTCTTCCGAACACTGATTTTTCTCTTTCTGTCCTTCATAAGCCGAATGAACTTAAAGAGTCTCTTACAAACCTTGAGAGCAACCTCGACAATATTCCGGTCGTCGAAGGAAACGAAGATGCTGAGCAAATTGATACAAGCGCTTACAGTAAGAGCGTTCAGGAAATCACAATGCACAACTACATGGGAAACATTGACCGTGAAGTGCGCAACATCAGCTATCTTCTCACAGACTCTGACACCCGCTCAGTCTCACTCCCTGTTGTTCCTCCTGAAAGCCAGCAGGAAGCATTCCTTGAAGAATATGCGACAACCGATACCGGAAACAAGCCTGTCGTAAAAGTATTTGACACCGAGGGCTTTGACTCAAAACTTGAGGCATTCACGAATATCAGCGACCTCAAAAAGCAGCTCGAAAAGAACACTGACGGCGGAAATTCCAACTATTTCAAATCTTTGATCCGGAAACTCGGAGATTCTGTTCAACTCGTCTCAAAAATCAAGACGAACTCAACTTCAAATCTTCTCGACTACACGAACTCAATTCTCGCTGCAGTCTTGAAATCAGGCTACAACCAGTATTCACCGCAGCTTGAGGCAGAAGAACTCGAGCGAATCCGCGAAACAAACTTCAACTATCAGGACTGTGTCGAAAGCTACAAGCCTTTTGAGCTTAAGGAAAGTTCACGCGTCCGCTACGACATCTACAATCAGAACTGGGTTGCAGAGGACAACACCCGCACGATTATGCCTTTCGGTATGAATCAGATTGAAGAAGAGGTCCTTATGCCTCTCATCAACAATCTTATGAATGAGACGCGGGTTGAGCGCCTTAAGATTTACAACAACATCAAGGACCAGAAACTCAGCTATCTCAACAAATGGCACCAGGATGTTGAAGCCGCATTCCGTGACAACCGCAAATCAGGTCAGGAATTAATCACACAGATTACAAACGCATATGCCGAGTATTCTACTGCTCACAACACATATCTTTCATACAAGCAGACTCAGAATGCAATGAAATTGACAGGCCGGGCTGACATCGAGACTCAGGAAGTCACTTCATCTGATGATGCAATCAAGGAAATCGAAGAAAAGGTTGAAGGATGCCGTGAAGTCGGAGAAGGCTTCCAGGTTTACATGAGAGGCCTCCAGAACGACATCAACGCATCTTCTGAAAAGTTCGGTTTCGTCGAATATTTTGAAGGTTCACTCCGTGACGGTGAAAGCAAAAAAGTCGCAGATTCTATCATTCCTGAGAATTTGCAGAATCTTGACCCGCGCCGCCAGAAAATCATTCCTGTCAACAGCTATTTCGCAACTTACTCAGAACTCCCGCCGGAGCCGAGCGTAGAGCCGAAACTGATGGAAGACTTCGCAATGGATCTCCAGCAGATTGCGACCGCACAGATTAACCGCATTGAAAGCCTGGACGGAAATGTTCCACAGGAGCAGGCTGAGGAAGAAGTAGAGCAGGAACAGCTTCAGGAAGAAGTCCAGCAGGAAGTTTCTCAGGAAGAAAACGCTGTGACTGAAGAAAGCGTAGAAAATGCCGGAGACGAGACTGAGTCTGATGAGTCTGAAGAGCAGATTTCAGAAGAAGATGAGACTGAGTCCGAAGATGAAGAACTCGACGATGAATCTGATGAAGATGATGTAGAAAAGGACGGTGAGTAATATGGCAGATTTTGATATTACCGTTGATACCAGCCCGATGGCTAATTCTCTGGATCATGTAAACTCAAATGTCCGTGATGTTACAAGTTCTGTCGTAGCAATGCAGAGTGCCGTTGTCATCGCACAGCAGAGGGCTTCAGAACAAATCTGTCAGAACGTAGACACTGGATTTTTCGTCCTGATGAAAAGTCAGTTCGACCAGAAAATTGCCGCAGTTTCAAGCAAAATGCTCAGTACGATGCAGCTCATGGAGACTTTCAAGGGCGACATCGACAAGATTATGGTGATTATGCAGGATGACTACGAGCGAATTAAAGCACGTTACTTCAAGCATTTCTCATCACTCGATAAAGCTCTTGAGACCAGAATCCACGAACTCGACAAACGGGCTTACGAAATTTCACGCAATTACAAGATGAGCCAGTTCAAAACGGGCAGCGAAGTCATAAAAGCAATCTGCTACAGCAACGACACACAGATGGTGAACGTAAAGCAGGCAAATGCTACCGTAAAGAGCAAGAGTACTAAATCAATCGGTGTTATGGCTGAAAATGTAATCGAACAGATGAAGTATTCTGATTCCGTTCAGAGCATTCTTAAAGAAATTGAATTTGAGGCTCCTCGTGAAGAGTATGTTCCGGTAATTTTTGCAGAAACAGATTCGATGATGAGCGAGGATTCAAGCGTCAAGAATGTTGTTACATCAACAGAGGCTGCATTCTCAGTGAACTCTAAATACCTGAACCAGCTCAAAGAAAGTTCGGAAAATTTCTCATGGAAAGAAATCAATGATGCAGAATTCGAGCCGATAAAGACTTCTTTCCAGCAGAAGGTTAACTCCGAAGTCTCCGATGAGAGGGTTGCCAGGGAAATGCTCCGTCTCTTTGACGCAAGCAAATGGCAGGAAACGGAGGCTTAGGCATGAGTTATTCAAAAACCTATCAGCGAGACGTTTATTACTCCGGAAGCAAAAGTTATACTCACAGTTATCCTGCAAGTCAGAACGGCGGAACGGTTTCGGGCACTGTCTATTATGAAGGACATGTTCCTGTCACTGTAAATCTGTATGTAGACACAAACCCTTTTGACAGAAGCGTCGATCATTGTTCAAACGCAGTCCGTCAGCTCAACGGTGCCGTCGTAACGATGAATGCCGCTCAGGTTGCCTCAATCGGCCGGGCTGCCGATGAAGTTTCTGATCATGTCATTTCCGGCTTTTTCAATATGATAAAGTCAGAACTTGACCAGAACATTGCGGCACTTTACGCAAAATTCAAGGCTGTATTCGAGCTTCTCACGACAAAGTCTTCGACACTCGAAAAACAGCAGATTGTCATGCAGGACGATTATTCGCGGGTTTCGGACAGATACAACAAAGTCTTTCAGAATCTCGATGAAGAGCTAGAGAAGCGTGTTGTTGCCCTCGACAGAAATGTCTTTGAAATCTCAAAGCGGGTTCAGGGTGAGCAGCTTCACTCGGAGACTTCAAAAAAAGTCACTCAGTTCCTTCTGGGCGTGAACGAAGATGAGATTGTCCAGCAGCAGCTTCTTATTGCGAATGCAAAATCTCGTGTTCAGAAAGCAATCGATTCTCTTGCGGCGAATGTCATCCAGGAGACAGTGTATTCCAAAAAAGTCGGAAGCATTGTCTCAGAACAGGGCTGTACGGCCAGCGAAAGCAACTACATTCCGGTGATTTTTACCGAAAGCTCAAACCTCGACTCAGAAGTAATTGACTACAGCTGCTTTTCAAATCCGTTGAGTGAGAATTCTAAAAATGCGATAAGCGAAACTGTCAAAAATTATTTCGTCTCAAACCTCAGCGATGGTCAGTCGAATGACGAAAGCGAGACAAAACTGATTGACGAAGCATTCGCTCTGATTGCAGAACGGGAATTTCAGGACTTGAAAGACGAAAAATCACTCAGAGTATACGAAGTGCTCAAAAAACTTAAGGAGGCATAACTAAAATGAAAGATATTAATGATAAAGACTTTGGACAGAATACAATAACCTTGCGCGACAACCGTGTTGCGACAAGCATTATCCCGCGCACAAACGCAGAACTTGACCGCCAGGTCATCGTTGATACAAATGTTCTCGTTGAAGGCTCGACTTACGCAAAATTCCTCGAAATCTCGAACGGACCGGCAGAATTCAAAAAGGCCGTTTTTGCGGACAAAGAGCTTCACATTAAAAGCGACGCAAAAGATTTGATTTACTTCAACAAATCAGTCGCAAGTTCACAGAGCGTTTCTTCATTGATTTCCACTGGACGGGCAATTTACGGTGGCGATGTAAATGCTCCGACCATCAAAATGAAGAACTGTATGGTCTGCGGCTCAATCTATGGCACTGAGATTCAGCTTGAAAACTGCGTCGTTCTCGGCGGTGTCTTCTCCAGCAGAAGCCTCACAATCAACGGCAGCATCATCGGAACTTTCAACTCACCGGAAGTAAACGCTTCAGGCGTGAACTACCTTCTCTATCCGACTGCATTTTCGGTTGAGCCGATGTCACTTCTTCCGAACACAGAATTCTGGAATCTCTCTCTTGCAGATTTGGGCTCACTTTACAAGGGTGAAGATGAAAAACCGAACACTGGAAAAATCAAAATCGACCTTGTAAACGATACCCAGCGCACTGTTCTCACGGACGAAAACGGCACTCAGAGCCTTATTAACAGCTACAGTGTCGCAAGCCGCGTTCTCGTAAGCGATTTGATTGACATGGAAAAGATGGAAAATCACTTCCTTATCATTTCCGCAAGCCTCGGAAACCAGATTCTGAAGACTTACTCGCTCACAAAATCAAACGGCGAAAAAGGACCTGAACTCAATGTTAAGGATATTACGGATTTCTTCTTCAATGTCCTCAGCGGAAAAATCCAGGTTCGTGAAATCGACGGAAAAGTCAGCTTCGACGAACTGAAAAAGAATTACGAATAAGTAGAAAACTGAAAATTCGCAAAATTACATCAGACACAATAAAAATTCCGTCCGAATTTTTTGTTGTGTCTGTTTTTTTTATTTTCCCCCACACCATTACACATAGTCTGCCATTCTCTTTTCTCTCCAAATCTGCTAGAATGTCTCTGTCTAGAGAAACAAAATGACAGAGAACGAAAACAACGACACAATCAATCAAACTGACGAAGAAGTCAAAGCACAGGCCCTTCTTGAAGAAAAAGACTCAGAATCCCGCCTTCGGACATATTCAGGGCCAGCGGGAATTGCAATCACCGTGCTTTTGTGCGTCTGGACGGCTTTCCAGCTCTGGTTCAGCACTTTCGGCGTTATCAGCGCGATTAACCTGCGTGCTTTTCACTGTATTTTTCTGCTTGCCTTCACATTTTTGCTTTACCCGGCTTTCAAAAAGCAGAGGCGCGCGCGAAAATTTCCCCCGATTGTTGATTTGATTCTGATTGGAATCGCAATTTTCACTTTCGGCTATCTTATAACGCACTACACAGAGATTGCCCGAAACGGCGGTCGAATCAATAAATACGAAATCTGGATTGCGGCGGCGGCGATTCTTGTCGTTTTTGAGGCTTCCCGGCGCACATCTCCGAACCTTGCGATTCTTGCGGCTGTTTTTCTTGCTTACAATTTCTTCGGAAAATTTATTCCGGGGCAGCTCGGACACAACGGATTCACGCTCAAACGAGTTCTTATCACTCAGTTCTGGGGAACTCAGGGCGTTTTGGGAACCGGAATCAGCGTTTCGGCCACTTACATCTTTTTGTTCGTAGTTTTCGGTGCCTTCTTAAAGTATTCGGGCTTTTCAAAATTCATCAATGACTTTTCGCTCACTCTCGTTGGTCAGACTCCGGGCGGACCTGCAAAAGTTGCGGTTCTTGCTTCGGCTCTCATGGGAATGATTAACGGCTCGGCTGTGGCAAATGTCGCAACAACAGGCACAATCACAATCCCGCTGATGAAACAGACCGGCTACAAAAAGGAATTTGCCGCCGCAGTCGAGGCAACGGCTTCCACCGGCGGGCAGTTCTGTCCTCCGATTATGGGTGCGGTCGGCTTCGTTATGGCAGAATTCTTGAACTTGAGTTACACCACGGTTATGATTGCTTCGATTCTTCCGGCTTTTCTCTATTATCTGGGGCTTTTAGTCGCCGTCCATTTTGAGGCAAAACGACTCGGACTTTCGGGCATTTCAAAAGAAAACATTCCCAACGCACTCAAAGTCGTTAAGGAACAGGGCCATCTCGTCCTTCCGCTGGTTATTTTAATCGCCTTGATGTGCAAAGGCTTTACTCCGCTTTTAGCCGCTGTAATTTCAATTTTCGTGACGATTGGAGCAAGCTGGATTCGAAAAGAAACCCGCATGACTCCAGACAAAATCCTTGCGGCTTGTGTAGAAGGAGCTAGAAGCGCAATCGGTGTCGGAATTTCCTGCGTGATTATCGGCGTAATCATCGGTACGGTAACGCTTACAAGCCTCGGCCTCAACATGGGCTACCTGATTTTGAATGTCGTTCCAAGTAACTCGATTTATCTCACGGGATTTTTGGTAATGCTCATGTCGATTATCCTGGGTATGGGCGTTCCGGGCGTTGCGGCTTATGTAATCGTTCAGGCGGTCGCTGTTCCGGTCTTAATCAAAGTTGGAATCGCACCGCTACCGGCACACATGTTCTGTCTTATTTACGCATGCCTTTCAAACATCACGCCGCCAGTCGCAATCAGCTGTTATGTCGCTTCGGGAATCGCAGGCTCAAATCAGCTCAAAACAGGACTTCTCGCAGTCCGGCTCGGCTTAATCGGCTTTTTGATTCCATTCTTCTTCCTCGGAAATCCAATTCTTCTGATTGGAGCAAGCTCTGACTACACATTCGCCCAGAGTCTTTGGGCAAGCCTTACGGCAGCAGTGGGAACAGTCACGCTCGTTGGTGCACTTGAAGGATGGTTTTTGCGGAAAGCTGGCTGGATTGAGCGCGCAGCCCTTCTGGTAGTGGCACCGCTCTTGCTTTACGCAGGAGTCACCACGGATTTGATAGGATTCGGGATTCTTGTCGCTGTAGTGGTGTACCAGTTAATAAGTGGAAAACTGAAAACGGAAAGTTGAAAATTTTGGCGTTCCCCGACCTCCGGTCGGGTCGCTATGTCCGTGGTTCCCATTCCGCCGCTACGCTATGGAACGGCTAACGCCGCCACTCCCAGCGCTAACGCATTTTTTGTTTGAAAATTTGCTATATTTGATTATAGCTAACAATTATAAGGAGTTTTCAAAATGAAACACACAAAAATCTTAGCCGCAATTGCCGGCACAGTCTTGGCTTTCTCGCTTGTTTCCTGCAACGAGAAAAAATCATCAGCTGCTTCTTCCACAACAGGTGAGCACGAAAAAGTCACAATCAAATTTCCGACAGCGGGAGCTTCAGGCGCTCTTTACGCAGTCGGTGCTGCAATTACAAATATGTGGGACACGCAGATTGACTTCGTAAGCGCATCAAGTCAGGCTTCAAACGGCGGAATCGACAACCTCAACCAGATTGCAGACGGCGAGTCACAGGTTTCAATTGCAATTTCTTCAAACTGCTGGCAGAGTTTCAACGGCACTGACAGCTTCAAAGGAAGCGCAAACAAGGACTTGCGCGTAATCGCAGGCCTCTACTTCAACCCGAATCAGGTCGTCGCAACAAAAAATTCTGGAATTGAACAGGTCGCAGATGTAAAAGGAAAGCATTTTGCCGTGGCAGCGGCAGGTTCTTCTGTTGAGGGCGAGTGCAAAAATCATTTTACCGCAGCAGGAATCAGCTATCCGGCCGACATTCAGGCAGAATATATCGCTTTTGGGGACGCTGCAGACATGCTTCAGAACGGAACAATTGACGGCGCATGGATTATGAGTGGTGCTCCGGCAGCAGCTGTTAGTCAGGCTTGTTCAGCAGGGTGTCATCTCGTAAACATCAGTGATGAAGTAATCGAGACATTGCAGAAAGATTATCCCTGGTACGCAAAATTCACGATTCCGGCTGGCACTTACCCGGGACAGGACGCTGACATTCAGACTTCGGCTATCAAGATGGTTATGTTCACTTCAACAAGCCTCGACGAAGAAACCGTTTACCAGCTCACAAAAACTCTCTGGGAGCACATCGATGAGCTGGGACAGGCTCAGAAAAACCTCAAGGGCCTCACACCAGAAGCTGCTGTAGTTGACATCGCAGGTCTTCCGCTCCACGACGGTGCTGCGAAGTACTACAAAGAAAAGGGAATTATTCAGTAAGATTCCTAAAACTTACTTTTGATATCTTCAAGAACTTTTAAATCCGCGATTGCGTCTTCCAGAGGGGAGACCAGTCCGGATTTTTTTTCGAGAAAATCCACGGCATTCTGAACCATACCGCTGAAGTACCCTGTTTTCGCGGGGAGTTTTATTTTTTGTTTTGTAAGCGAATAGAAGCCTGTGTAAAGTTTTGATTCTTCACGCTTGTAGAATTCTGCAATTCCGTTCCCGATACAGATTTTTCCAAGTGTACCTGTGATTTCGATTCTGAATTCAAAGAATTTGCTTCTTCCGCTCATTTTCAGCGTGACTTCCGGAATCGTGCCAAACCGGCTTTCGACGGATTCATAGTGAGCCGAAAAATTCCGTACAAGTCCATTTTCATCTTTGTGAACGCCCGTCACAACCGGGGAAGTCAGCGAAGTTCCAAGCAGATACTGAACGATATCGACCAGGTGCGTTCCGTCGTGCAGAAGCGAGTAAGTTCCGTCCTTTTCAAATTCTTCACCGTAAATGCGGAGCCCTGAGTCTAATTCTCCGGTAACCGACTGAATATCGCCGATTTCATAAATGTACTTAAGTGCTGCCAGATAGTCTTTTGAAAATCGCCGTTCATGATTAACCATAACAGGCACTCCAATTTCATCTGCCTTGTCCTTAATTTTTTTCGCTTCTTCAGAATTCAGGGCGACAGGTTTTTCAAGAATAACAAGACCCGGTTTATATTCTATTGCTTTCAGACATTCTTCGAGATGGTTTTCTTCGTTTACTGCAACAGTGATGATGTCGAGGCAGGTAACATTTTCGTAAAGTTCGTCGCTGGAAGTAAAAGTGAGCGTAAAATCATTCTTTTTGTGGTGTTTTCTTACGTATTTCCGCCATTTTTCAAGGTTTTCTTCTTTTTTGTCGGCAGCTGCAATAAGATTTATCTGATTATTTTTTAAAAGTGCCATTGTATGACTTGCCGGCTGCTCGCGTTTTTTGTCAAAGCCAAGTGTGAATCCGATTCTTCCCGTACCAATGATTGCGGCATAATAACGTTTTTTTTTCATAAATTGATTATAGAAGTGAATATAGAGTTTCGCAAGGTATTTTCCGATAATTAAAATATGAGCGAGAAGAACGAGAAAAAAGGAAAGAACAAAAAAAAGACAGGCCTTGGCATTGCAATCTGGATTCTGGCATTTTTAATAATTCTGATAGTTTTTCTGGTTAAACAGGAAGAAATAAAAGAGAATTTCGACAGGTCCGGGGCAGGCGCTCTGATTGAGAAGAAGATCGGAAAAGATATTTTTGAAGATAAAAAACATGATTCTAAAAAAAATGAAGAATCCGGAGAAACTGTCATAGATGTGACAAGAAAAATCACAAAACCAGAACCTGAAGAAACAATGGACTCCCTGAAAAAGTCTGAGCCTCAGGTAAAGAAAGAAGAGGCTGTCAGAAAAACAGAACCTTCGGTAAAAAAAGAAGAGCCTGTGCCTGAAAAAACTGTAGTTTCAAAAACTGAAGAAAAGAAGACTGTACCCGCACCTAAGAAAGAAGAACCGGCTCAAAAAACAGAACAGAAAACTGAGAAAAAAACTGTAAAAACTGAGACTGTGACCCAGAAACCGAAAGCAGAAGAAAAGAAAGCGGAACCTGCTCCTGTTTCAAATACAATCAAAAAGAAGATTTGTTTTGTTGCCATTGACAGGGACGGGCCTGTCGTCAGAAAAGAAGTGACCCGTTCTGTTAGTAAAGATTCTCCGATGGGGGATGCGCTTAATATGCTCCTTGCAGGTCCGAGCAGCACAGAAGAAAAGACCGGCTGCAGAAGTCTTATCCCGCAGGGAAGCCGTCTTCTGGGAGCATCCGTAAAAAACGGGATCGCCACATTGAATTTCAGCGAAGAATTTCAGTTTAATCAGTTCGGTGCGGAAGGGTCTCTTGCCCAGTTGATGCAGGTCGTTTACACTGCGACAGAATTCAGTACGGTCAAAAGCGTGCAGATTTTAATTGAAGGTCAGAAACGCGATTATCTGACTGAGGGCGTCTGGATAGGCAGCCCCCTTGCCAGAAATTCGTTTTAGAAATGCGCATTAATTAAAGCTTTTCAGAATTGTATCAAAATATTTTTTGTTTTTTTCGTATGCGCCGGCAAAAACCGTGAGGGTGTAAAGTCCTGCTGTTTTAGAGTCTATTTTGCGCAGATATTTGAAATCGTAGGTATAACTGTCTGCTTCTGGATGATAAGAAATCTGAGTGATAAGCGTGTTGCCGTCATCTTCTTTGATTTTCTGAGTTTTCCAGTTCGGCCAGACCATCTCAGAGCCGAGAAGAAGCCTTCGTTTTAACACATCGAACTGGTTTTCCGCCGGAGAAGAGACTTCGTTTACCGTAAAGACAGCGACATTGTTGAGCGTGTAAAAATTCTCCGCAGCTGCGTTCCATGAAGAATCGAGTTTTGCCTTCAGTTCAACGGAAGTTTCTGAACTTTTGTAGGAAATTTCCTGAACTTTTGCCTTTTTGTCTTTTTTGAATTTATGACCGTTGTCCGTGAACTTTTCTCTGACTCCTGAAAATTTTGCGAAACTCTGGTCTTCGTTTGAGACTATCTGTCCGGCCGTCACAACCTGAAGAATAGTTTTTTTGTCGACAGAGACAATTTTTTCAAGATTAAGAACTGGAATCAGAGGGTCAAAATAAAGCGTGACGTTTCCTCCGAACTGTTCATAAAACTGATAGTCTGTCTTTTTTTCGCTGATATCTCCCGCATTCTGCCGTCTTTTTGTTATTTCGTAGAAAAAATCGTGGATGTAGTTTACGAGATCTGTGTCTTCCGGAGTAATTGATGTTAAGATTCTTTCGCCTGTAAGCTCAAGGTTTTCGTTCTGGGAGTTGATAGAAAAAAGGATATGAATGTTTTTCGGTGGTTTGGTGTCGTTTCCGGTGCCAGTTTGCGGAGCATAGTATCTTAGTGCATATGTTTCTTCATCGTAATACAAAATTCCAATGTAAGATTCACGTTCAAACGATGAATCCGAATAGTAAACATATTGACCTGAAAAATCCGGAACAGACGGAGTGACGGACGGTATTGCAGAAACTGAAAAAGAAAGTGCTAAAAGTGATATTATTAAAAATATTTTTTTCATATTCGCATTATATTGATTTTTTAAGGCTGACACAACTTCTTTTCCTTGCCAATTCTAATTCACTGTTATATAATAATATGATGTCTACCTTATACATCGTTGGAACACCGATTGGTAATCTCGGTGACATTACATTCCGGGCTGTCGAGACTTTCAAATCTGTTGATGTTGTAGCTGCAGAAGATACACGGCACACTCTCCAGCTTTTGAACCACCTCGAAATCAAAAAGCCGCTCGTTTCCTGCCGTTCTCAGAACGAGGAATTTGCGAGTCAGAAGATTATCAAAATGCTCGACGAAGGTCAGACAGTCGCCTATGCAAGCGATGCAGGCACTCCGGGCGTTTCTGATCCGGGAGCTATTCTTGCGGGGCTGGCAAGACAGGCCGGGCACACTGTTGTTCCGATTCCGGGGCCAAGCGCATTTGCTTCACTGGTGAGCGTTGCGGGCGCAGGCGGAAAAACCCTGGTTTTCGAAGGGTTCCTTTCACCAAAACCTGGGCGTCGCAGATCCAGGCTTCGTGAGCTTATGGCAATGGAAGCGGCAATAGTTTTGTACGAATCTCCGTTCAGAATCACTAAACTTCTGACGGATATTGCCGATATTGATAGTGAACGGCGTGTAGTTATTGGTCGCGAACTGACCAAACTGCACGAAGAGATAGTAGAGGGGACTGCTCAACAATTGCTCGAGGATTTTACGTCAAGGAGTAAAATCCAGGGTGAATTTGCAGTATTTATCTCAAAATCTTTAAAAAATTCTAAAGAATTTGACGAAGATTCCGATAATTAAAGAGTAAAAGGCAGGTTAGCTATGATGATTGGAAGAATTGACAATGTAAATCCTCTTAACAATGTTCAGAATGTTCGTCGCACACAGGCTAAAGATAATACATATTCTACAGCAGACCAGGTAAGCGTTTCTGACGAAGCAAAAGCTGCAGCAGAAGCCTACTACCTCAATCAGGTTGCGGCAGAAACTCCTGACATCCGGCAGGATCTCGTTGCCGCCATCAAGGAAAAGATTAAAGATCCAAACTACCTGAATCAGGCTGTTATTGCATCTACAGCCGACAGAATTCTTGCAAGTTATGGGCTTTAAGGCGTGTGCTGACACGCGCCGTTAATCGAAGGCAACGGTGTCGCTTACAGAAAGACGGAATTTTTTTCCGTCTTTTTTTGTTTATAATGAGGGTTAAAAAATGGCTGATTTTTCATTCAAGGTTTCACCAAATATTTTAGTGGGTTCATATGCTGCTTCCAGAGTCGGGCAGACTGTTGCTTCTTACGGTTCAAAATTTATGGTCATTTCAGACTCTATTTTGCGTGAAAACGGCACAACACAAAAAATTACCAAAGCCCTTGAAGACAAAAAAATTGAATTTTTTATTTTCGACGAGCTAAGCAAAGGCGGAGATTCTGAAATCCTTGAACGCTGCCTCAAACTTGGGCGTGAAGCTCATATTCATGGCGTAATTGCTGTCGGCGGCGGACGCCCAATGAGTGTAGGACGGGCAGTCTGCTCACTCTTCAATGAGGAGCACGATTTATATGATTATCTGGACGGTTCTGTTCCAAAAAGTCCAGCACTCCCTTTCATTGCGATTCCAACGACAATACGCGATGCATTTATATTTACTGACACGATTCCTCTGGAAGATGCGCGAAGTTCTACCCTTAAACTTCTGAAATCTCAGAGCGGAATTGCAAAACTTGTTCTTTTTGACCCGACACTGACCTCAACCCTTACCGAAAATCAGATGGACTCAATGGCCCTTGAAACGCTTTGTCTTGCAGTCGAAACATATCTTTCACAGAAGACAAATTTTTTCAGCAATATGATTACTGAAAAGGCCGTAGAACTGTTCACTTACGCACTTGACGGCTCGCAGACTCTTACCGTCACGACACCAAAAGAAGAACTTTTGTCGCAGGCGGGCTGTCTTGCTTCCCTTTCTGCCTCAACGTCATCAATAGGAATTGCCAGTCTCCTCTCAATGTGCATTAATGCCCGCTATAAAATTTCCCGTTCACTTGTCACAACGATTCTTTTTCCGTATATGGTCGAAGAATGTGCAAAATTTAAAGCGGACAGAATTTCAATTCTCGCAAAAAAAATGGGAATTGCCCAACCGGAACAGTCTGATGAAGAAGCAGCCCATGCCTTCGCGGAGAGTATACGTCAGAGAATCGCAAAGGCAAATCTTCCTGCCCGTCTTAAGGATTTGTCCGTTTCACTTGAGCAGCTTGCGCTTGCCGCCGAAGATGCCGGTCAGCTTGACATCGTAAACAATCTTCCCCGAAGCATGAACAGCGACGATTTGTTCGGAATGATTAAGACGGCGTATTAACGGAAACTCAAAAAGTTGCCAGATTTATTCTCCTCAAGATTTTCTTAAAATAATTATAAGAAAAAACTTAATCGTTTATCTTAATTTTTTAATGTTTTTTCATAATTACTGAATTATAATCATATGCTATGAAAACAGCCGGAAAATCTTTTATTATTTTTTTAGTTTTTTCTCTTTTTTCATCATTAGTTTTTGCAAATTCCTCAGATAGTGGCATGAGAGGCGGAGAGCGGGGCAGACGTCCCGGAGAACGGCCTGTGCCTAGAGAGCGTCCCGAACGTACAGCGCCGGTCTCAAACCGTATGTCAGGTCCAAGAGCTTCAGAAAACAGGAAGGACAGGGCCAAACCAAGTGAGTCTTTAAGAAAATCTAACGAAAAAAATAACGCCGGAAAAGACTCGCAGTCGCAGTCATCTCTAAATGAGCCGTCTCAAAATCAGGGAGAATCAGTTCCGCCTCCGGATTCTAGTTCTTCTGGTAATTTTCCTGAAGAATTTGGACCCGACGGACAATTACTCAGAAACGAAAACAATTCTGTTCCCCCTGAAATAATCTTTTATCGGGGAAACAGAACTCTTTCCGACGGCGAAATGTTCACCCTTCAAAATGTAAAATCTGAATGCTCTGAAAACGGCGAGATTCTGCTTGAAATTACATTTACCCAAAGCGTGAACCCGCGCAGTTTTACGGCCGATTCAATTCTGATTAACGGAGAAAAAATTTCTTCAAAAACAAAATTTTCTTTTAACAAAAAAGGTGATACAATAAAGATACAGATTCCTGCAAAAGGCGAACAATTCTTACTTTCCATTCAGAATGTTGAGTCTTTTGACGGAACAAAAATAGAACCTGTTCAAATCGATATTAAGAACCAGGCTAAACTTGGAGGATAATATGGCTTCTGAAACAAACGGGAAAAAAATTCTCATCGTCGAGGACGATAAAGGTATTTCTGACTTTGTAATTCCCGAACTTGAGCACGAAGGATTCGTAACATCTCTGGCTGAAACCGGACGCGTAGCTCTCGAAAAATTTGAGTCTGAAAAACCGGATCTTATCTTGCTTGACATCATGCTTCCTGAACTTAACGGTCTCGAGGTTTTAAGACGAATCCGTCAGAATTCAAATGTCCCGATTATTCTTGAAACTGCCCGCGGAGAGACTATCGACAAAATTACGGGGCTCAACTCTGGTGCCGACGATTACATTCCAAAGCCTTTTGAAATCGAAGAGCTTCTGGCACGAATTAATGCGCTTTTCCGAAGAATCGACTCCATGAAAGGTCCCGAAACATCTCTTTCTCTCCGGAATCTTACCCTGAACATCGACAGAATGAGTTTTTCAATCGGTGATACTGAAATTCCGCTTTCCAAGACAGAATTCCTTATGCTCAAAACTTTCCTCGAAAGCAAAAACAAAGTTCTTTCCCGCTCCGACATCATCGATTCAATCTGGGGCAAAGGTCATTTTATCGACGAGAACACGGTTGATGTCTATGTCGGATATCTCCGTCAGAAAATTGCAGAGCACACAAAAGAAGAATTTATCAAAACTGTCCGTGGCGCAGGCTATATGTTTGTTTAAGCAGTAACACAGCGCTTATGGCTGGATTCTTCAAGTCTTTTTCGGCACGGCTTTCAGTCAGGTTTATGTTCATAATGACTGTGGCTGTGGTCGTGCTTTGTTTCCTGATTTTCTCTTTCATCCGGTCTCTGGTTTATCAGAATCAGGCCAATGTTTTAAAATTCTCAGAAGACAAGATTTACGAAGTTTTTGAGGATTACACAGAAAAAAATAAAAACAATCCAGACGCTGCTTCTCTGGGAAATATTCCCGACATTCCTTATTTTATCACATATATCATTTACGACCCGCAAGACGAGATTCTGCTTGCGACGAACGATCCGTTTCTCCCGTTTTTGCCAGATTCAAAAGGAAAGGTTAAAAAATATGTCGAAAAAGATTACTTCTTTGACGGCGACCTGGATGTTCTTTATTTTGCAAAAACGCACACCGATGATTACGGCGATTTTGTGATTGCGACTGCTCAGAACATGGACAGCAATGCCATGCCGGATTTTTTTGCAAAACTTCCGCTCGGCCTGACTTTTATGGCGATTCCTATTCTTCTGATTTCTTTTTTCATATCACTTTTTATGACAAGACGTACGATTCGGCCTGTCGTGAAGATTACGAAGGCGGCCCAGTCTGTTACTGTCGAAACACTTTCCGATTTGCTTCCTCTTTCAGGATTTGATGACGAGATTGACGAACTTTCAAAAACTTTTAACTCGCTTTTTTTACGACTGAAACGCGATTTTGACAGGGAAAGGCAGTTCTCAAGCGATGTTTCGCACGAACTGAATACGCCACTTACGGTAATTTCCGGCCAGGCAGGACTTTTGCTTCGCTGGGGAAAAGACAATCCTGTGCAGCTGGAAAAATCACTCGAAGCGATAAAAACCGAAGCTAAGACGATGCAGGCGATTATTGCAAATCTTTTACAAATGTCCAGAATCGAAAGCGGCCGGGTTAAGCCTCAGATTGCAGAAGTTGTTGTCGACGGTCTTTTCTCGTGGCTTTGCGAGGAAACAAAAACTTTTGCTCCTGCTGTAAAAATTTCGGCGTTACCCTGCGATTTTAAAATCAACACAGATTCTGAAATGCTTCATCAGATTCTTATGGTCTTAATTTCAAACAGTGTAAAATATGCGGGTGAAAACTGTTCTATCGTGCTAAGTTCTTACGAGCGCAACGGTCACATTGTAATCGAACAGACTGACGACGGACCTGGTTTTTCAGAAGAAAGTCTCCCTCATGTTTTCGAAAGGTTTTACAGGGCCGATGAGTCTCATACGCGAAAAATTGCCGGTTCCGGGCTTGGTCTTT
Source organism: Treponema sp. (assembly GCA_017395545.1). Classification (GTDB taxonomy): domain Bacteria; phylum Spirochaetota; class Spirochaetia; order Treponematales; family Treponemataceae; genus Treponema_D. The sequence goes on from JAFPUF010000047.1 coordinate 28,262, forward strand.
CCATTGCACAAACCCTTGCCGGCGCACTGAATGCAAAAATTTCTGCCGGAAATAAAAAGCCTCATGGTGCCCGCTTTGAAATTGAGTTTCTGAACACATCTAATGCTTGAAAAAAAAGTCCAAATTTACTAAAATGCACTTATTAACGGCAAAGAGGTCGTAGGTTTTCCGCTGGAATTGTCTTTCGGCAAAAAATCTACGGCCTTTTTTTTGGAGTAAATATGCTTTATACAGAAGAAGAAGTTTTGGATTACGTAAAAGAAGAGGACGTGAAATTCGTCCGGCTCGCTTATTTTGACCTTTCCGGAAAACAAAAAAATGCAACGATAATGGCGAGTGAACTTCCGAGGGCTTTTGCAAATGGTATCTCCTTTGATGCTTCCGCTGTCGCCGGTTTTGAGCAGGCTAACAAATCTGACCTGTTTCTTTTCCCGGATGTTTCGACTCTTTCTGTCCTTCCGTGGCGGCCAAGCGCAGGAAAAGTTATCCGTATGTTCTGTGATATAAAACATCCGGACGGAACGCCGTATAAAAAAGACTGCCGCTATCTTCTGAAGACTGCCGTTCAAAAAATCAAAAAAGACTGTGGAGTTGACCTTCAGTTTGGTACAGAATTCGAATTCTACCTGTTCAAGCTCGATGAAAACGGGGAACCAACAAAAATTCCTTTTGACAGGGCCGGATATATGGATATTGCTCCGGAAGACAAGGGGGAGAATATCCGCCGTAATATCTGTTTCACACTTGAGCAGATGGGAATAACTCCCGAGTCCAGCCATCACGAGGAAGGTCCGGGACAGAATGAAGTGGATTTTTATTATGATGAGCCGCTCCATGCTGCTGACAATGCGTCTACTTTTAAATGGATTGTCCGTACGAAGGCGCAGGAAAGTGGTCTTTTTGCTGATTTTTCTCCGAAACCGCTTTACGGCAACCCGGGCAGCGGAATGCATATCAATATTTCATGCTCTGACACTTCAAAAAATGAGAATATTCTTGCCGGAATTCTGGCGCATATTGGAGAAATTACGTATTACCTCAATCCTTCCGAGAATTCTTATAACAGGCTTGGGGAGGCAAAGGCTCCTAATTCTATTTGCTGGGGACTTGAAAACCGCTCGACTCTTTTGAGAATTCCTGCCGGTAATAATCCGAGAATCGAGATACGCTCTCCGGATTCGACCTGTAATCCGTACATTGCATTCACACTTTTAATTCACGCTGCAATCGACGGAATAAAAAACAGTTTGAAAGCTCCGGAACCAGTAACAGAAAACCTTTTTGACAGAGAAGTTGCAAGAAAGGCCACTTATAAAAAAATTCCGGATACACTGGAAGAAGCGGAAAAAATCGCCCGTGAAAGCGAATTCATAAAAGGAATTTTAAAATAGACTTTTAAGATGACAACTGACACGTATTCTGTCCTTCTTGTGACAAAAGACACGAAAATTGCTTCTCTCGTAAGCACGATGCTGATGCCGCCAGTGTTTGAATTGTCTCATTGTCAGGATTTTAATGAGGCAAGGCGAAAATGTGACGAAAGGGTGTTCAACATTGTTCTTGTTGACTTTGCGGAAGGCGAGGGGACGGACTTTGCTGTCGATATTTCCGACAGCACGAGTACGGTTCTGCTTTTTGCTCCGGCTCAGTTTTTTGATCAGATTAGCTATAAGGTCGAGAGTTTTGGTGTTTTGACGCTCACTTCTCCGTTTGACCAGTTCTATTTTTACAACATGATAAAAGTGGCGATTGCCGTTCAGTACAAAGTGCAGTCAATTTTCAGCCAGACGACAAAACTCAAAGAAAAAATGGAGGAAATCCGCCTGGTAAACAGGGCAAAAATGCTTCTGATGCAGAATAAGGGGATGACCGAGCAGGAGGCCCATCACTACATTGAAAAAGAAGCGATGAACTCCGGCGTAAAAAAGACTAAAGTCGCAGAAATTATCATAAAGGCCTGTTAGGGAAACGGTTACATCAGCACAGCAAGAATATCTTTTTCCGGGATTTCTGTGATTACTGTTTCCCCGACATTTGACTGAAGGACGAAACGTACTTTGTCAGAAGAATTCTTTTTGTCTTTTTTCATTGCGTCAACTAAGATTTTTGCAATTTCTTCTTCACTTCCATACTTTTTCTTCATTTCAGGATGGACGGCATTTGTTTCCCATCCGAACGCTGAAAGACAGGTTTTAACCCTGTTCGCATATTCTTTCGTGCAAAGACCGAGTCTCTGTGACAAATCGGCCGCCCGTGCCATTCCCCATGCTACTCCGTCTCCGTGGGTGACGACTCCGAGCCCCGCCATTGATTCGAGCGCATGTCCGAAAGTGTGGCCGAGATTGAGTTGCATACGGATATTTTTTTCTGTTAAATCCTGTTCGACAACCTTTGCCTTTGCGTTTACGCAGATTCTGATTGCCTCGCTGACAAGAGGGTTTTTCCTGTCACTTAAAATTCCAGGGTATTTTTCAAGTTTTTCAAAGAGTTCCGGAGAATACAGAAGGGCGGTTTTTACGACTTCGGCCATTCCAGATCGGTATTCGTGCTGCGGAAGAGTTTCGATGAAGCCTGGGCAGATGTGAATTTTCTGGGCCGGGAAGAAAGAGCCGATCATATTTTTGTATGATTCAAAGTCACAGCCGGTCTTTCCGCCGATTGCGGCATCAACCATTGAAAGAAGAGTGGTCGGAACAAGTTCGCAGTGAGCGCCGCGTTTGAATATTGATGAGGCGAAAGCCGTCATATCAGTGATTACGCCACCACCGATTCCTACGAAAACTGCAGAACGCTGGCCGTTGTTGTCCAGGGCTGCCTTTACTATTGCCAGAACGCTCTCGATTGTTTTATAAGGTTCACCTGCTCCAAGAATTAGAAGAACATCTTTTCCGCGTTTCCCGACAAAGCCAGCTTCGATTTTCGGGTGAGAAAAATCTTCGCCACGGAAAAAATCGACAAAACCCTTCATTACGGGAAGAACTGCAACGGTGGTATCTGTAACAAAAATTCTTTGAGGAAGCGAATCCTTTTCTCCGGAATAAAAAATTGCATTCAAATCAAGTTCACCGTCATAAAAGCGGATAAAAGTACGGTCAGTTCCAGGATGAACCGGCGGATAGATGATGTCTTTTTCTTCAAATGTCATAATGTTCTCCAAAATTCTTAGGCACAGATTAGCACAGATTAGCACAGATTAAAAGGGGAATCTGTATGAGAAGTCTGACGAAAAATGCGTATGTAAAAATTCTGTGAGAACTCATATTTTTTTTGCCAAAAACTGAATTCCCGTGCTATAATTTCACGATATGGATGCTTTCTTTCGGGACAACGAGATTCAGACTGATTCTATTACCGGGGCGTACGCTCAGGATACAATTATTTCATATGCTTCTTATCTGATTCAAAAACAAATTCCATTCAGTTTTGCGCTCATAGATATCGATAATTTCACTTACATAACCGATGCTTTTGGCAATGAAGGCGGAAACAAAGTTCTTTACGATGTCACGAATGTTATAAACGAGATCATCAAGGATAAGGGAGTGCTCGCCCGAAATAAAGGTGATGAATTTTCCCTCATTCTTAAAGATGTTGTTGATTACGACGAAATCTGGAGTATTTGTCATACAATTTCCATCATGATAAATGATGTTGAGCTGCCAGAGGTCGGAAATCAGACGATAACTGTAACAATCGGACTCGCCCGCTTCCCTGAAAACGCTTCTTTTTATGACGAACTCTTTACATGTGCCGAAAAAGCCATTTACCGGGGAAAAACAAAGGGACGCAACTGCTTTATCATCTACCTTCCGGAAAAGCATGCGAATATCGTTCCAAAAAACGAAAAACAAAAATTCGTAGGTTCCCTGAGTCTGCACTCGACTATTTTTAAGTATCTGACTACTTCTGACGACATAAAAGCCGGAATTATAAACCTGTTCAACTTTCTCAGTTCATACTACGAACTTGATCATATCTGCATTCAGCCGAATGACAGCGAAAAACTGCTTTTTCAGAAAATTCATCAGCGTTCCAAAAACAAGCGTTTTGATTACATTCCTGCAGAATTGATTGAGCAGAGCATGAACAAACTTACGAACGTGCTTTACATAAGTGACATAAAAAATCTTTTAAAGGCAAAACAGGAAGAACTTTACGAAAGTTATGAAAATCAGGATATTTCTTCGAGCTGTCTTGCTGAAATTTTCTATCGCAATAAAAAATACGGTTTCATTAGAATTGATATGACTGGTTCTGAGGATGAGACACGGCTGCTTCAATATTCAGATATCGATTTGATTCTGACTGCTGCACGAACGCTTGGTCTGATTATGCACTATTCTGGAAAAAAACTGGAGGACTTGTAACATGCCCATTATTGAAAAAGAAGAATCTCAGGAACACATAATCGAAGGCCGAAAGACATTTTTTATAAGTCCGGATCCGTCTCTTTTCCCGGAAACTTATCTTGAAGATTATATGGCCCGCGGTTATGAAACCTATATCATCGGTGATGACCGCTATTGTCCGCTCCGGGCGAAAATCGAGGTCATTATCGAGACTTTCACGGACTCAATCCTGTTTTTCTACATTGATAGCCAGGTAAAGGGAATTCACTGGGACCGATACATCAAGGATTTGCAGCAGAAATACGCAGGAAGAATTTTGATAGGCGTTCTTTATCTGAAGCGTACAAACGAAGACGAAAAAAAACAGTTTGAAAAATACTATCTTTTCGATGTGGGAATTCAGTGCGGCTGTATCGGCCTTGAATACCAGAAAAATAAAAATTTTGCCCTTATCGATAAGGTTATGTACGCAAACCAGGCTTGCGGACGGCGAAAAAATATCCGCGCTATCTGTGATACCAAAAGCCGCGTGAGTTTCATCTCAAAGCACGGACAAATCAAGGGAAGCGTTCTGGATGTAAGTCTGTCTCATTTTTCGTGCATTTTTGAGAATACCCTCGACCTCCAGCTTTACGAAAAAGTTCCGAAAATGCTCATCAATGTGAACGGTTTCCATTTTGCGTCAGATGCAATTCTCATCATGCAGCGTCCAAAGAACGGTGTTATGCTCAATGTCTTTGTTTTCTCAAATTCGATGGGACAGCAGGGCGTTGAAAGTGATATTCAGCCAAAACTTCTGGAGCGCATTTATCAGCTTACGAGTGACAAGGCGAAATCTTTGATGCGCGTAAAATTCGAAGATGCCAGAAAACATCTGCGTGATTATATGACCGACGATGAACTCTGGGATGCCGGATACAGAGATTACGAAGTAGACTAAGAAAACTCTTATCAGTTAATCCGGAAAAAACAGCGGGTACCTCCCTGAAATAAGAGCAGATTTCCGGAATAGTCTGTGGTTAAAAAAATCTTAATTCGCTATAATCTCTTTATCATGAAAATAATTAACGGAAACGAACTCACAATAGAAGATGTGTGCGATGTCGCTTACAAAAATGAAGAAGTCGCACTTCCAACTGACCCAAAATTTTGGGAAACCCTCGAAAAATCACGAAAATTCCTTGAAGACTATATCGCAACTGGAGTTCCGACTTACGGCGTTACAACTGATTTTGGTGACTCTTGCCACAATCAGATTTCTGTAGAAAAAGCGGGGGAGCTTCAGCGTACAATCTGCGCTTACCACGGAATCGGTCTTGGCCCGAAATTCGACCATGAGACAGGCCGTGCCGTAATTCTTGCACGACTCAACGGAAATGTTAAGGGCGGTCACTCTGCAATCAGACCAGTCCTCGCAAAGATGATGGTAAATCTTTTGAACCACGACATCGTTCCAGTTATCCCTCAACTTGGTTCTGTCGGCGCTTCCGGAGATCTCACACCTCTTTCATATCTTGCGGCTGTGATTATGGGGCAGCGGGATGTTTATTACAAAGGGAAAATTTGTCCTGCCGCCGAAGCACTCAAAGCAGAAGGACTTGAGCCTCTTCCAATCGAAGCGAAAGAAGGTCTTGCACTGATGAACGGCACTTCCGTTATGACTGCCGTTGCCTGCCTTGCATGGAAAAAAGCCGAGCGTCTTGCAAAAATCTCCGACTTCCTTACGGCTGTCACTTCCGAAATCACCAGAGGAAAGGACACACCTTTCATCACAAAGGTAAGCCAGCTCAAAAATCACCGGGGACAGATTGAATCTGCCGTCTATATTCACAATATCGTCTATCAGTCCAACCGAATCTGGAAATACGAAGAATTCCTTGAAAAAGAAATTGAAAAAATGGACGGAAAAGGCTTCGTCGCACAGCACAACAAGATTCAGGACAGATATTCAATCCGATGCGCACCTCAGATTAACGGCGTTTACCGGGATACTTTGAGATTCGCAAGGGATTTGATTACCGAGGAATTGAACAGCGCAAACGACAATCCTCTCGTCGATATTGAAGTGAACAGAATCTACAACACAGGAAATTTCTACGGCGGTCACATTTGCGCAGCCTGCGACTACATGAGGACAGCCCTTGCCAATATTTCTGACCTCAGCGACAAACAGGCAGAAATCATCATCGACGGAAAATTCAACGGTCTTACAGAGAATTTAATTCCATTTACACCGGCCGACCATCCTCGTGCAGGCTTGCGGCTTGGATTTAAGGCGGCTCAGATTACGATTTCCGCAATCCGAGGTGAAGTTGCGACTTACTGCTTCCCGGTTTCGCTTACTTCCGCTCCGACCGAAGCTCTCAATCAGGACAAGGTTTCAATGGGAACAATCTCAGCACGAAAATTCGCCGAGCAGATTGAGCTTGTCTACCTTCAGTTTGCGACACATCTTCTTGCCGCAATGCAGGCAGTTGACCTTGCAGGCAAAAAAGATTTCGCACAGTTCACGCAGGATGTTCATACCGAAGTACGAAAGCTGAGTGCCTTCGTTGAGGATGACCGGCCGCTCGATAAGGAAGCGACTGCTGTTGCAGAATGGTTAAAGACTACGGAATTATTTGCATAAAACAAAAAAAAATCCTGCCCGGTGATTTTCTTTCATCAGACAGGATTTTTTTTGTTTCACGGGCAGTTAAGCAATTGAAATCTGAATCTTTCGTGGGGCAATTTCAGGTTTTCTTGGAATTACCACTGTAAGAACTCCGTTTTTGAAACCTGCGGTAACACCCTCAGCGTCGATATCCTTAGGAAGTGTAAAACTTCTTCGGAAAGAAGGTCGGCGGCGCTCACGGAGGAGGTACTGTGGTTTTTCTTCTTTCTCTTCATGTTTTTCGTGCTTATCCTCAGTGTGTTTTGCTTCAGTTTTTTCAGAAGAGATTGTCAAAACACCTTCGTTGATTTCAAGCGAAACATCATTTTCAGTGCGTCCGGGCAGGTCCATATCGAGAACATAAGAGTCTTTGTTCTCAGTGACATCGACATCCGGGACTGGAGCGTTAGCGGCACAAAGTCCGTTTGAACCGTAAAAATCGTTGTTGAGCCAGTCGTTAAAAAGTGAAAGTGCGTTCATAATGTTCTCCTCGCCATATTTCAGGCATTTTTTTGTAATTTATTTATCAGGTTTTGCCTGACGCCAGAGGTTTAGCATAAAGCGTGCCAAGTTATTATTTCGAATGGTTTTCTGCCGTTTGTGCATAATATGAGGGGAGAGGTCTCTCCCCTGCGTCACACTTCGTTGTGCCACACCCCTCTCTGCGGGGTAGCGAACGACGGGTTTTGTTCTTTTGTGTCAAAAAATTCAGATAAAGTGTGTCATTTTTACTCTTTTGGGGATAATTTTGGGAAATTTTCCGGTATATTTTGTCCCCAATCGTACTTTTAGCAGATTTAGCGCACTTCAGAATCCGTGCCGTAAAAAAATAAAAAATTTTGAAAAAAAATTTTAAAAAGTGTTGACAGAAAAAACAACCTGTGCTATATTACCTCTCACCCGCTGACGACAAGGCGGCGGGCACAAAGTTCTTTGAACAGAAAATCGCAGTGAAGGAAAGAAA
>JAFPUF010000048.1 GCA_017395545.1 Treponema sp.
AAACTTTGTGTGCAATGTTTAGAGAAAACTGAAAACTTAAAGTGGAAAACTGAAAACTTAAAAATTCACTTTCCGTTTTCCGTTTTCCACTTTCCACTTCACTTTTTATCTTACTTTAAAGATGATTCCCAGCACGGCTACTGTGATTAAAATCTGGATGATCAGAAATTTGATGAGCACCTGTGTCGGGCTCCAGCCGTGATTTTTTCGCATGTGGTCGTGGAGCGGGAATCGGATGCTGGTGAAGATTGAAATTTTCAAAAAGCGTTTCAGGAACACTTTTACTAAGCCAAGTCCGCCGTTCACGAAAATCAGAGAAGACGTTGCGAGAATGATAAATGGGTTTCTTGTGACCATTACGCACACGCCGATGTAAAAGCCAAGAGCACGGCTGCCAGCGTCACCCATCAGAACGTTGCTTGGGAAGGCGTTGTGCCAGAGATAGCCCATCAAAACGCCTGCGAGCGCAAAAGTCATTACAGCCCAGGCCGCACCGTCCTTAATATGCGGTACCAGAAGATATTCCGCAATGTCCTTGTGACCCAGGATAAAATAAAAGACAACGCCCATCGTAATCAGCGCGACCAGAACGAGTGTGGAACTTAGACCGTCAACGCCGTCAGTACAGTTCGTTGTGTTGATGGAAGCCCAAATCATGATTGTCGAGATAATCACAAAGAGCCACGGTGCAACGTAAAGTTCATGCGTAAAAAACGGAATCCAGAAGTAGATTTTGTGGTCGCCAGAAGAATTTATCAGATAGAATGCGAGTAAAACTGAGGCAAGAATTGCGATAAAAAGGTCGAGAAGAGCCTTTCGGTATTCGCCCCAGCTGTTGATTGAATGGTCGTCGAGGTAGCCTGTGAGCATCATAAGCCATGTGAGAATCAGGCAGGAGCATTTCATCCAGTCGAGCGGAACAAAAATCAAACTCAGAATAACAAAGGCACTGACCCAGACAACGCCCGCGCCAGTAGGTTTTCCTTTTGCGGCCTCGGCGTTAATTGTAAATTCGCGGCCACGGTCGTGCGGCAAAAGATTATAAAAAGACGGAAGAAAATACCGTACAATCAAAAATCCAGAGTAAAGTGCAAGCGCAATGAGAATTGTGTAAGACTGCAGCAAACGTGCAGGACCAAAATATTCAGTTAAAATTCCACCAAGATAATACAACATGTTTAAATTATCGGAATTATTCAGTTAGAAGTTAGGAGTTTAGTCTTTTCTCAAGATTCCTTTTGCCAGGTCTTCAATTGCGCGATTTTTCATTTCAAAATGCTTTTTTTTGCCTGTCGCGGTTTGCGGAAGTTCTTCTATCAGCGCGAAATATCTTGGGCGCTTGTAGGCAGAGAGCATTTTGTGATTTGTGCAGAAATCGAAAAGTTCCTTGATTGTGAGGCTCTTGTCGTTCGGGACTACGTAAGCCGCGACCGCCTGCCCGCGGATTTTGTCGGGAACGCTCGTGACGATTGAATCCTTGACTTTCGGGTGCTCGTTGATTGCTTCTTCGATTTGAGTGGGGTAGATGTTCTCGGCACTGGTGATAATCATGTCGTCTTTTCGGCCACGGACGGTGACGATTAAATCCTCGTTCCATACGCCTGTGTCGCCTGTGTACATCCAGCCCTTGTAGAATTTCTTTTCGGCCATTTTTGTGTCGCCTACGTAGGTGTAAGTCGTTTTTTCCGGGGCGTGAATTATGATTTCGCCTTCGCTCAGATTGTCTTTTGCGACCGTTTCCGTTGGCTCAGCTTTTTTGTCATCGTAGATTTTTACGACCCGAACTTCATCATCGGTGCAGCTTGCTCCGACAGAGCCGGCTCCGTCTGGGAGATTGTATGGCCGCAAAAATGAGTTCCAGAAAGTTTCTGTTGTGCCGTAGCCGTTGAAAATGTTCGGCGTAAGAATTTCCATGTAGCGGATGCAGTCAGCCTTTGAAAGGGGAGCTCCCATGGTGACAAGCCCCTTGAGGCTTTCTAGCCTGAATTTTGATTTTTCCTGAACGCGGGCAAGCATGGCAAGGTTTGACGGAGCACCCATGAGGTAAGTGATTTTGAATTTTTCGACCCATTCCAGAGTGTTTGCAGGCTGAAATTTGCGCATGACCACGGCACAGGCTCCGGCGTAGAAAGTGGGGCAAACGCCTCCTGAATGGCAGCCTCCACGATGAAACCAAGGAGTCATGTTCAATGTGACGTCATTTGCATTCATAGGATAGTGCATGATTACGTCGTGAGCAGAAAGAACTTCGTTGATGTCGTTGATCGGAACCAGCTTGGGGAGAGCAGTGGTACCGCTGGTGCAAAGGCGCAGAATCTCATCGTAAATGTGGGGGCGGAAAGTGACTTTGGGATTGTCTTTGCCGGCTGATTTTACAAAATCCTCGTAAAGGACATGCCCTTGAGGAAGCGGCAGCTTTTCGATATTGTCTGCCATGACAAAAATTTGTGGCTTCCATGTGGAAAGCTTTTCTGCTTCCGCCATGATTTTTGTGATGTTTGCTGAATAAAGCACGACTTTTGGCTTGTTCTGATTGAGAAGAAGGGCAAATTCCCCTGCCGCAAGATTAAAATTTGCCGCCAGAAGAATCGCACCAATTTTGCGTGGCCCGATGTATGAAAAGGCAAATTCCGGGCAGTTCCTCAAGGCTGCCATGACGACATCGTTTTTGCCGATTCCACTCGTCTGCAGGGCATTTGCAAGCCTGTTTGATTCTTCGTTCAGCTCTGTGTAAGTCCAAAAACGGTTTGTTTCCGGGTCAATAAGAGCATTTTTGCCTGGAAATCTGGCGACGTTCCGCATGAATCCGTTAAGCCATGTGTATTCATGTTCAAAAGTGTCGATAAACATCGAGTCGTCGTAAGTGCGCATGACAGTATTTTATATGATATTCGGGGCAGATTCAACTTTTGCGTCTTTAAGGTAAAGATATTTGAAAGGATGAATGTCCAGGGCATTCACGTACCAGCCGCCCACCTGCTGCAAGTTCACCGCATGCAGGCTGATTGAATGGGTAATGGGCATGACTTCACCGTCATCCAGTAAAATCTGTTCTGCCTGGGCAAGAAGCTTGTAATGCTCTCCGTTATCCGTGCTTTCATTTGCTTTTTGAATAAGCTCCTCAAATTTTTCGTTCTGCCATTTTGAGGGATTGAGGGTGGAATTTGCGCGGAAAAGTTCCAGAAACGCAATTGGGTCTGCAAAATCGCCTATCCAGGAATAGCTGAAAATGTCTGCGTTCCAGCCTGAAATTGAGTCGATGTAGCGGTCTTCAGGTGTCGTCTGCACTTTCAGTTCCACGCCCAAAGGTTCCCAGGCATTTTTGAGTACCTCAGCCTGACTTTTCTGCCGTTCTGAAACAGAAGAAATGCCGAATGTGATTGTCAGCTTTTCGTTTTCAGGGATTCCCAGCTTTTTTCTGGCATCCTGCATCATTTCCAGGGCATCTTCGGCTGAAGTGTCGGTGATTCCGTTTACTCCGTGATAGCCTGCCAGCGGATAAATGAAAGTCGTTGCCTTTACAAGACCGGATGCTCTAAGCACATCCCATGGAACTGCCGTAAGCAGGGCATTCCGGAAGTCAGGATCGTTCCAGGGCTTGTTCTTGCATGAGAAAAAAAGAAATTCCGTGCCGAAAACGGCCGAAATCCGAATGGAATTTTTATTGAGCAGGGCATTTGTGTCCACCATTCCGGAAATCCAGTCTGCGCTTCCTTCGTTGTAGCTCCATGAATTTTCCTTGAGCTCGTTAGACTGTTTTATCGTAATCTGGGGAAGGTGAACGTTCTTTGAGTCCCAGTATTTTTCATTCTTTTCAAGGATTAAGCTTGAACCGGTATTTTCCTTGATTTTAAAGGCCCCTGAAAAGACCGAAGTATTTGTGAATCCGTTCTGATCGCTGAGGCAGACTGCAAATGCGTGGTGGCACAAAAGCTTTGCCAGGTGAGCCGTTGGATTTATGAGCGTTACGACAAGAGTTTTTTCGTTGCGGGCATTGATTCCAACTTCACTGTCGCTGACTTTCCCTTCCCTGTAAGAAACAGCACCTTTTATGCAGTCAAGCATCGATGCGTATGGTGCATTTTCAGTTTTTAAGAGTGCAAGCCAGGAATTTTTTACTGTGTAGGCATTAATTTTTTCGCCGTTTGAGAATTCCAGATTTTCGCGGATTGTAAAAGTCCAGCGTTTTTTGTCCCGGGAAATTTTAAAGCTTTCGGCAATTGCAGGAACAGGCTCTAGAGTTTTGGGATCATAGGAAAAAAGACCTTCATAAAGGGAATCCAAAATCTGGGCTTCACTTGAATATGTCGCCGTGTGGACGTCCAGATTCCAGGGCTGCTGGGCTACAAGTATCGTAAAATTTCTCTGCAGCGAGTCAACTATTTCATTTGCTCCTGCAGAGGCATTGTTTTCCAGTTCCTCTATCTGGGATTCATCTCCAGTCTGGGAAAAAGTGAAATTTACCAGACAAAAAGAAAAAAAAATTAAAAAAATCTGTCGTGCAATTTGTTTCATATTATCCTGTTATTCCCAGACGCTTCATCTGGGCTTCTTCTTCAATATAAGAAGTGTATTCAACTCTCTGCTGATTTGCCTTTACAATCGAATTTTTCAGCGTGGTAATGTCGATTTTAAGTCCCTTTACCTTTGACTTGTTCATGGGGCTTGCCGCCGTTTTAAAGAAATCGTCAAGTGCATTCAAGTGAACCATAAGCCGGTTGCAGTCAGTAATCTGTGACGACACGAATTCAGCGATTTTTTCTTCCGGCATGGACATGATTTTTTTGTAGCCGGGAGAATTTGGCTGGGCAACTGCGGCAAAACGCCTTGTCTTTGTCGCAAGATCGGTCATGAAAGTCTGATAGTGGATTTTTTCAGTACGTTTTGCGCCTGTAGTCTGATCAACGATGACAACATTGTAGTACAGGGGTTTTTCTGCAATTCCAAAAGCTTTTCTCAAAGCCCTTTTCAGCTTGTCCATGAAGGAATTATGTTCGCTTTCCAGCAAGTCATGGTTGTCCTGAATTTTTGAGGCAATTGTTCCAATCTGAGCCGGTGTCGAGCCAAGAACCTGAAGGGCTCCCATGATCAGAGCCTTTGTGTCGACCCTTTTTTCAACCTTCTTGTCACTTTCTTTTGCCACATTGAGCTTTTTAAGAAGAAGCTGCTGCAGCTCCGCCTTTTTGGGTCCCTGGTCTTCTTGGATAATTTCGTCAATGAGTTCGTTGTAAAATGGAACTTTTCCCATTCCGGCTGCAAAATTTTTCTTAATCTGCTGAAGTTCAGCGGCCGGTTCTGCAAGTGCCTTGTTAGCGTCAAAATTCGGGCTTAGAAGGACTGTCTTTCTGACCTGGGCCTTGTACCATTCCTTCTGGAATTCCGTGTAATCTTTAAGGGCGGCGTTTATTTCATTCATCGCCTGAGCAGCCTTTGAAAGATTATCGTTAATCATGCTTGAAGTCAGCGCATCGCTGCTTTGTCTTGCGCCAAAAACCATTGTCGCAAGAACCCGAGTGTTCGTTTTGTTTGAATTTGCAGAAAATGCGTTCCATGTGATGGAATTATTCAAGTCCACGAGTTTTTTCAGGTTTGAAAGGGAAAGCTGGGAAACGGAAAATTTATAGTAGTTGCACAAAAAGTCGAGGGTGCTTTCATAGTCTGAAAAACGCTGTCCCATAACGATAGAACGTTCGCTTTCAACAAACTGTGTGCTTTCCGGAGACTTAATGTCTGAAATTTTTTTGTCAAGCTTGTAGGGATCTGGCGTAATCAGGGCTTTTTTGACCAGAAAATCAAAAATGACCTTGATGCAGGTGTGCAGAAGCCGGTAATTGTCCAAAATTTTAGGCAATTCATCCGTGTCATACCATTGTGCCTTTGCATCCGCAGCCTGAACTACAGATTCGTTAAAGTTATTTCCATTTTCCATATTTTGAATATCGGCATTTAAGATTTAGAAATTAGAAATTAGTAATGAAAAATAAAGGGGAAGTCTCCCCCTAGGGAGCCGGTCGCCATTAGGCGAAGAAACTCGTGAGACGAGTTTCTAGGCGAGTCTCGGTGAGAGCTGAGCTCGAACCGCGCTTCGCCTGCCCCTTCTGCGCCCTCAAACGCCGCCCGCAACGCCTGCTTTGACATTGCTCACCACCCCGGAGTTTTTATGACTTACACAGAAATTTTTGAACACCTTCATCAGAATCCAGAGCTTTCTCTTGAAGAATTCGAGACAACCGCTTTTATCAAAAAGATTCTCACGGAAGAAGGAATTGAAATCTTAGACCTTCCGCTTAAAACAGGCCTTGTCGCTCGCATAAAGGGAACTGCACCCCAAAAAGGAAACAAGCCGGGGGCAAAAATCGCTTTCCGTGTTGACATTGATGCCCTACCAATCGAAGAAAAGACAAATCTTCCGTATAAATCAAAAAATCCGGGAAAGATGCATGCCTGCGGACACGACATTCACATGACAGTCGGAATTGAGACCGCGAAAATTCTGAATCAGAAAAAGGCAGAGCTTTGTGGCGAGTGCGGCTCTCATCAATTCGATTCAGACAATCGTCTCCCGCAATGTAAGTCCGACCGACCAGGCTCTTGTAAGTGTAACCCACATTGAAGGTGGCTCAAACTGGAACATCATCCCCGAGGAAGTGCTTCTGGAAGGAACAATCCGCACCACAAAACCAGAAACCCGCTCATTCGTAAGCAAAAGGCTCACTGAAATCGCAGAAAACACAGCAAAGGCTTACGAAGAAGAAGCCGAAATTGAAATCGAAAACGCTCCGTCCTGCACGAACAACGACAAAGCTCTCGCAGAATACGCATGGGAGACGGCAGAAGTCCTCGGCTTAAAGCCAGTCCGCCCAGAAATCACGATGATCAGCGAAGATTTTGCATATTATCAGGAGAAAATCCCCGGAATCATGGTCTGGCTCGGCATTGGGAAGACAAAACCGCTCCATAATCCGGAATTTTCGGCAAATCCAAAGGCGATTGAGGTGGGAGCTAGGTACTTTTCAGAAATTATTTTATCTCTAAAACCTCATCACATAGCTTAAGCGCCTCTTCATCGTGGCTCACGATAATCACGGTTTTGCCTTCGGTTGAGAGGCGTTTGAAAATCTGGATGATTTCCTGGGTCTGGTTTGAGTCAACGGCGTCGGTGGGTTCGTCGGCGAGCAGGATTTTTGGGTTGTTCATCAAGGCTCTTGCAATCAGGAGACGGTGATTTTCGCCGCCAGAAAGGACACTCGGGAAGGAATCGGTCAGTTCGGCTAGTCCCAGATCTGAAAGCAGGGATTTTGCACGCGCGAACACTTCTTCTTTTTTGGCTTTTGATTTTTTTGAGAGGAAGGCCGGGAGGGCGACATTATCGAGGACGGTCAGGTTTTCGAGGAAGCTCTGTTCCTGCGAGATAAAGCCGATATTTGCGTTTCTGAAGTCACAGATTTCACTGTCGCTAAGAGAAAATAAGTCCGTTCCGTCGATTAAGATTTTACCGGAAGACGGTTTTTGAAGAGATGCAAGCAGGGATAGGAGCGTGCTTTTTCCGATTCCAGATTTGCCGGAGATTCCGAGAAAGGTTCCATCCTTAACGGTGTAGGAAAAATCTGAGAAAACGGTTTTAGTTCCCCGCGGAGTCAGGAAAGTTTTGGAAAGTTTTTGTATTTGAATCATCTTTATCTCCTATGATTTTGGGGATTTTAAGGGGCTTGCCCCCTCACCTACTTCACATCTCCGTACGGCTCGATTTTTGAAACCCGCACTGACGCACCCACGGCCGAAAGAACGCATGACAACTGCGAAACTATGAGTACCAGAAGGGCAAAAACCGTAATTTCTCCCCAGCCGCTCATCGCAAAGGGAAGCGCAATTTTTTCGGAAATCAGGGCGTTAAACGGAAGAATCACGAGTGCCGAAAGAAAGATACCGGTAAGGGAACCGGAGAGCCCCAGAATGCCCGCTTCACAGAAAATAATGTTCCGGAGGGATGAGCGGTTCGCACCAAGCACACGGAGAATCGAAAATTCCCGCCGCCGTTCGTTAATCGTGAGCGAAAAGACCAGCGAGAGCGACAAAACCGTGATAAAAATCACGAGGATCGAAATCGCATACAGAAAAATCAGGAAAGACGAGAGCTTTGACGAAAAATTCCGCATGAACTTCTCTCCCTGAATCACCTGCACATCACCGGCGGCTTCCTTTATCCTCAGGGCGACCGAATCAGCGGACGCATTCTCCGTAATTTTTACGAGCACCGTGCTGACTTTGTTTTTTGTGTCGCCGTCAGAGATAAAGCCGAAGCCGCGAGCCTTCGCATCCTCAAAGATGTTCTGCAGGGTTTCCAGATCACAGAAAATCACAGAATCCATTCCGGAACCGCTTTTTGAGAGTTTGCCCGTGATTTTGTGACTTGAACCGAAGAATTTTACGGAATTGTGCTCGGTGACAATATTACAGCCTGCAAGAAGGAATTCTTCTCCCGTTTTTTTGGCGAAATCGTTACTGATTCTGTTTTTTGCCCAAGTCTGAACCGTAAAGTCTGTTTCGGGGTCAAAGCCAATCAGTTGAATCGGAAAATCGCAGCAGCTTTCGGAGAGGCTCGTAAGGTAAAACTGACCGCTCGCCTTCTGGACTCCCTCGACATTTCGAACTGTTTCCAGAACGGACTTATCCATATAGAAATAGTTCGGTTCGCCTGAAAGAAGGACGCTCTCAGCCCCGCGCTCATAGCCTTTCGGAACAACGAGCAAGTCCGCACCGAGTCTGGAACGAAGCCCCGCTATTCCAGATTTAAGGCTAGAGGCGAGAACGAGAGAACCAAACAGAACGAAGGAGGAAATTGCGACCAGGGCCGCAAGTGAAGCTGTTCTGTAAGGTTTTCTCGAAAGGTTTGAAAGAGCGAGCGTTTTTTCGCTTATCGCTTTTTCCATAACAGAATTGTCTGAACCGCTGAGATTACGAAAATCAAGATTCCGAACACAAGGACTGTCGGGGCTGTGACTGCATGGCAGTGCATTTTTTCCATTGCACAGACTTTTGCGAATGTGTAAGGTGCGATGCCAACGAGAAGGCCCAAGAGACCTGTTACAGCTGAAAGAATGATGTTTAAATTTTTCATTTTTTTTTAATTCCTTAAAGTGCGAAATCGGTGCGTTCGCCGTTGATTTCTTTGTATGTTTTTGTTGCTTTGTCGTATGAGTAGCCGTCCGGGACGCCGAAAAGCTCGATGTAGCCCTGAGCGATGAATTTTTCGATGTCGGTTGAGGCTTTGAGAATTCCGGCTTCCTGAAGCTGGCGGGCTGCCTTTGCAAAAGTCTTTTTTCCGAGTGAGCGGCTTGGGATGAAGTTAAGTTCATCGAGCAGCGCTGCGTTGAAGTCCAGGTCTCCTGCGACAAGGTTGTTTTCAATCTGAAGCTGGGCGGCAAGGCGAGGCTCTGCTTCAACGAATGCGCTGGCTTTCTGCAAAGCTCTTGTTACGGCTGCGGCTCCCTCAGGGTTTTCCTTCAGAAGTTTGTGTGTTACGAACTGCTGGCAGCAATATTCAACACGGAATTTTTCGTCAGTTCCTGTGTCGAGGATTTTGCGGAAGTTGTAGGCTCTCTCGCCTTTTGTTGCGACCGGGTCATGTGCACCGATGACATCAACCGCACCGTTATTAAGGGCGATTGCAAGGTCGCTTGACGCGTAGGCAAGGAATTCAACTTCGTTTTTCTCTGCCGTGACTCCGATTCCAACATCCATGAGCTTTCGTTTGAGGTTCATAACGCTTGAATCAGCAAGGCCGGGAACACCGATTTTTGCCCCGCGGAGATCGGCGACTGTTTTAATCGGGCTGTCTGCACGAACATAGTATTTTGTACAGCCGACATGGATTCCTGAAGTGTATGTGATCGGAAGACCGTTTTCCATTGCCTGAAGCTGTGTCGCATACAAGCCGTAGCCTGCATCGACTTTGCCGGAACCAATCATCTCGGCAAGCGTTGCTCCGCCTTCAACGACCTGAACATACTCCGCTTCCTGCCCGATTGCATTGAGTTCTTCGTCAAAAAGCCCCATTTTCATTGCGACATGAACAGGTGCGGCACAAAGAGTACCAGTCTGAAAGTTAATGCGGACAACCTTCTGGGCAGAATCCGAAGAAGCAGCCTGTTTTTTGTTGCAGGCGGTGAATGAGAGGAAAGACACAAGTGCCATTCCCATTAAAAGTGATTTTTTCATATTTTACCTCCAAAATATTGTATTTTTTATTTCATGGCTTAGGGATGCGTAAGGCGCGAAGCGTTCCAGAGCGACCGCAGGGAGCGGCGGAATGAAGCGCAAGCGGAACCTGGAGCAGCCCGACCCGCCTGTTCCCTGAGCGTAGCCGAAGGGCAGGCGGGAAAGCCCCTAAATCGTGTATTCAACCTCTTGAACTTTGCCCGCATAATCCAGGATTTCCAGGATTTCGGTGCGGTATTTCAGGAAGATGTCCTGTGCCCTTGCCCTCGGGTGGCTCAGGTTGATTTTGATGACCTTTTCCACCTTGCTCGGGCGGGCGCTCATCACGACGACATAATCGCTCAGGTAAACTGCCTCATCGACATCGTGCGTGACCATAACCATCGTGGTGTCATGCTCTTTTTTAAGGCGAAGGATTTCGTCCTGCATGTTCATTCTGGTGAACGCATCGAGAGCACCAAGAGGCTCGTCCAAAAGAAGAATTTTCGGATGACCGACAAGCGCACGGGCGAGACTTGCCCTCTGGTTCATTCCGCCCGAAAGCTGGTGCGGGTACGATTTTTCAAAGCCCTTCAAGCCGACAAGATTTATGAACTCATCAACATCGTTTTTGCGGTCTTTGTAAATGTGGCGAGCCTTTAAGCCGAAAGCGACATTCTCACGGATGGTAAGCCACGGAAAAAGATTCGCCTGCTGGAAGGCAAAGCCCCTGTCGCTTCCCGGCCGGGTGATTTTTGCTCCGTCAACGCAGACTTCGCCACTGGTGGGATTCTCAAGTCCTGCGATACAGCGAAGAAGCGTTGTCTTTCCACAGCCGGAAGGTCCGATGAGCGAGACAAAGCTTCCTGCGGGAATCGTGAAGTCCACACCGTTCAAAGCGATAACTTCCTCCGCAGCGCCCTGGTTAAATATTTTTGATACATTCGATATTTTTATTTCTGCTGACATATCTTTCTCCTTCCGCGCTCGAAGCACAGCTTCGAACGAGACTCACTAAAAACTCACCTCGTGAGTTTTTGCCCTGCTTCGCAGTGCCGTTCGCTACCACTTAATCAAACCTTTCTGCCAGCCCAAAAGTCGTTTTCTGACCTGGAAAAGTGCCGTGATGATGACCGTACAGAACACCGCAATCATAATCAAACCGGCGTAGACACCCGAATAGAGCATCATGGCTTTCTGATAACTGATGTACCAGCCGATTCCGTATTTGGCACCGAACATTTCTGCGGTCATAAGGGCGATGAAGGCCGCACAGATTCCGTTGAACACGCCCTGAAAGATGTTCGGAAGTGCTGCCGGAACTGCGATGCGGAAGACCTGGAAGAAGGTTCCCGCCCCAAGCGTGCGTCCGACTTCAAAATAGACTTTGCTCGTGTTCTGAATGCCGGAACTTGTCATAAGCTGAACCGGGAACCACACCGCCAGAGCGATGATAAAAATACTTGCCCCAAACGGTGTGGGGAATGTCGTAAGCACGAGCGGAATCCATGCCGTAGCAGGAATCGGTCCAATCAATTTGATGTACGGGTTAATCCAGTAATAGACTTTTTTAGAAAAGCCGAGGAAGATTCCCGTAATGAAGCCCGCAAGCGTTCCCCAGAGCACTCCGAGAATCAAAAGCCGGAAGGAAAAGCCGATACACTTCAGAAGAAGCGGAGTCTGCTCAACGAAAACCGCAAGGATATTGTCGAAGGTCGGGAAGAAAATCACCGGAAGCAGGGCAAACTTTGCGGTTATGAGATTCAAAAGCGAGACCAGAACGCCTGAACCGAAGAAGAAGGGGCCTTTAAAGGTCAGAATGCCCTGGATTCTCGTATTGAAAAAAGAAATAACGAACAGCAAGACCGAGACCGAAAGCAAAATGTATAGAAGAAAATTGTAATAATGCTTAGCTGCCGTCGGGTGCAGAGAACTGTCTGCGAAAACAGTTTGCACCAGGAGTGCCAGAAGCACTCCCAAAGCAGGAAAAGCACGATACAGAACATTTTTTAAATTGAGCATTTTTACCTCTATATTACCTAGTGTTTAAGTAGGTATATACTACAGATTATTACCTACTTAGTCAATGGGTAGGGAGCCGTTCCGAAGGAAAAAACTCACGAGGGGAGTTTCTTCGTTTCACTATGCACCCTTTAGATTTTTATAGTTCCATCAACAGTTGCGATATAAAACACACCTGCTCGTTTTACTTCTTCAAGTAATTTGCTCATATAACGCTCCTTTAATTGTCTTTTTATACATTTTTTTTATAATCCTGCCCAATATTTTTTTCAGATATGCCCAATAGGAATTTACTATATCTTAGCCAGTAAACTGCCATCGCAAGAGTTGTTACAATCCACACAAGCGGATAGCCAATCGCTACAAAAACAAATGATGAAGAAAAACTGGTCGTAACAAAAAGAAAAAGCTGCCTCAAAACGACAAATCCCCCGAAAGTTATCAGTGTCGGAGCAAGAGAATTTCCAAAACCGCGCAAAGCCTGCGAAAAAAGCATGGTTGTAGCACAAAAAATGTAAAATGGGGATGTAAATCTTATGAAAAGGGATGAGTATCTAATTGCTTCAGAATCATTTGCAAAAAGAGATGACAAAAAAGGTGCAAAAGCAAACATTAAAACTGAAAGAAGAGCTATCACCAAAAAGTTCAGGTAAAATGAAATCTTTACGCCCTTTTTTATTCGTGAAAATTCCCCTGCCCCATAATTCTGGCTCACAAAGGTTGTAACAGCAAAAGAAATGCTCATCATAGGCATTATAATCAGATTGTCGAACCGGGCAAAAATCGCCCAACCAGCAATACAGTTCTCACCGAAGAAATTTACGTATTTTTGCATGAATGTGTTTGAAAAAGCCGTAAGACAGGCCGAAACCGCCCCAGGGAGTCCAATTTTGAGGATTTTAAGAAGGATTTCATAGTCAATTTTCAAATCTTTCAGCCTAAGCGTGTAATCATCCTCTGCAGAAAAAAGAACCCAGAATACAGGCACAAGAGAAATTCCTTCCGAAATCACGGTAGCAAATGCCACACCCTGAATTCCCATTTTCAGGAAAAAGACAAAAACGGAATCAAGAATGATATTCACGACAGAACTGAAAACAAGGAAATACAACGGGCGTTTTGAATCTCCAAGTGCACGCAGAATTCCCGCCCCCATGTTGTACAAAATCAAAAATGAAATTCCTGAAAAATAAATCCGAAGATAAGAATTTGCAAGGTCAAATATCGCGGGAGGAACAGAAATCAAATGAAGCACAAGTGGCGAAACAAATATTCCGAGAAAAGTCAGAAAAATACCAATCAGGACAGAAAAAAGAAGAGCCGTATGAATTGCTCTCTTCAAAGATATTTTATCTTTTGCACCAAAACTCTGTGAAATCACGACCTGTGCACCGGTTGCAAGTCCATTAAAAAATCCGATTGCAGTAAGAACAAGCTGACTCGTGGAGCCGACAGCCGCCAGCGAATCCCGCCCCAAAAAACGCCCGACGATAAAACAATCCGCCGTGTTGTAGAGCTGCTGAAAAATATTGCCCAAAAAGAGCGGGAACGCAAAAATAATTATATGAGACAGGATTCTTCCCCGTGTCATATCGATAACATGGGGAGTTTTACAAAGAGATTTCATATTCATAATGCAAGGTATTTTCCATTCCCCAATTTTGCGATATGTATATCCTCTTTTACAATTCTTGCCTAATACAAATTTCCTATATCAGCTATAAAATTTTTCGATAACTAAAGAAAAATGTGACTATGACCACGGTTTCAACGACAATCACGCACGAAGATGAAGAAAACTGCCGTGAACTGTGCAGAAAAATCGGGGTGAATTACAGAATCAGAGAAATAATCGAATAAATCAAAGTTTTCTTAGCACAAAAATCCGGCTATATTAAGGATTCTGCGTATTGCATCGATGTAACTCAGGCTGATTTCGTCCATTTTTAGTCCGCTTTTTGTGATGTAACCAAGCTCAAAGCTGTGGCTCTGGCCGTCATCGGGATTCTGGAGCGGAACAAGAACAAAATCCTCGTTGGTCTCTTCTGCAAAAACCCCCGAAAGAAATGTGTAGCCGTCAAGAGTTTTGAGAAGATTCAGCTCTGTGGAACGGTCAGCAACCGTAATCGCCTTATCCAGACCATAGCGTTCAATTACATCTTCCGGGAAAAAAGATTTTACATCGTCAGTATCAAAAGTCACGAAACGGTAAGCCGAAAGCTCATCAAGCGAAACTGATTCCTTTTTTGCCAGCGGATGTTTTTCATGAAGATAGACAAAGGCATTACATTCAGTCAGATGATGAAAGTCAAGATTATTGGATTTGAGACTTTTTGAAATGGAATCACGGTTGGAATCGCTCAGATACAAAATTCCTATTTCACTTTTTCCCAGAGCCACATCAGCAATCACAAGAGAAGCTTTTCTTTCACAAAAGGAAAAATCGTACTCTTCATCAGAGAAATCTTTTACAATCTCCACAAATGCCTTTCGTGCAAAAGCATAATACAAAGCAGAGACCGAAAATCTTTTCTTCTCCGACCCCGTGAATTTTTTGAGAAATCTTTCGTAATGAGCGTAAAAATCCCTTGCATCACGGATAAAATTTGCCCCCCGCTCAGTCACTTTTACCCCCCGGGCAGTACGGTTGAAAATCTGGAAGCCCAGTTCATCTTCCGCATCATGCACAGAGGCTGAGAGTGATGGCTGGGATATAAAAAGCTTTTCCGAAGCCTTGTTGAGAGAGCCGCATTCTGCTACGCCAAGAATATACTTTATCTGCTGAAGTGTCATTCGTTAAACAAATCCGTCGTAAGATAACGAAGGCCTGTGTCAGGGAAGACAACAACTATTTTCTTTCCCTCAAACTCTGGACGCTGTGCAATCTGAGTTGCTCCCCAGAGAGCCGCACCGCTTGAGTTTCCGACAAGGACGCCGTCCGATTTTGCAACTTCACGAGCTGCCTTGAATGCACCTTCAGGCTGTGCAATCAGAACTTCATCGAAGATTCCTTCTTTACCTTTAAGGTTTGCAGGAATACGGTCTTCCGGCACTTCGGTAAAGTTGTGGATTCCGGTGAGGATTCTGTCGTCTGGAGTCGGCTCAACGGCAATCACTTTTACGCCAGGATTTTTTTCCTTTACGAAATCACTGATACCGCGAAGGGTTCCGCCTGTTCCGGCAGCGCTTACGACAACATCGAGTTTTCCGTCTGTATCTTCCCAGATTTCTTTTCCGGTTGTCTCGTAGTGAGCGCGCGGATTGTTCGGGTTTATCAGCTGGTCAACGAAGAAAATGCCTTTTTCCTGACGCAGGATTTCCTTAAGACGGGTTGTTCCTGCAACGAAGTCATTGCCAGTCTCTTCGAGGACTTTTTTGACTTCAGGAACATCGATGATTTTTGTAACTGAAGCACCGAAAGCCTTCATAATCTGAGTGCGTTCTTTGCTTACTCCGTCCTGAATGTAAATCTGGACTTTGTAGCCTTTGATTGCACCGAATGCAGAAACGGCGATACCGGTGTTGCCGCTCGTACATTCAACGAGGGTTGTTGTTTCAGGGGAAATTGTTCCCGCCTTTTCAGCTTCCTCGATGATTTTCAGTACAATCCGGTCTTTTACGCTTCCAATCGGATTGAAATATTCAACTTTCGCATAAATATTTGCTTTGAGCCCATGAAGTTTTTCATAGCCCTTCAAGTGAACAAGCGGTGTACGGCCGACAAGCTCGGTCAAGGAATCATATATTTTTGCCATTTTTACTCTCCAAACAAATCAGTACTCAAGTAGCGTAAGCCTGTGTCCGGGAAAACGACTACGATGTCTTTTCCTTCAAACTCCGGGCGCTGTGCGATTTTTGTTGCTCCCCAGAGAGCGGCTCCGCTTGAGTTTCCGACTAAGATTCCGTCTGCCTTTGCAACATCACGCGCTGCCTGGAATGCACCTTTCGGGTCGCCGATGAAAACTTCGTCATAAACGCCCTTCAAAAGTGCGTCGTTTTCTTTGAGGCTCGGAGGAACACGCTCAATCGGAACGTCGGTGAAGTTATGGATTCCTGTGAGGACTTTGTCATCTTCTGCAGGTTCAACTGCAAAGATTTTTACGTCTTTGCTCTGCTCGTGGATGTAATCGCTGATTCCG
Source organism: Treponema sp. (assembly GCA_017395545.1). Taxonomy (GTDB): domain Bacteria; phylum Spirochaetota; class Spirochaetia; order Treponematales; family Treponemataceae; genus Treponema_D. The sequence goes on from JAFPUF010000048.1 coordinate 16,359, forward strand.
CGGATTGTACCCGCAGTTCCGACAGAAGCGACAACTGCAGAAACTTTTCCGTCAGTGTCTTCCCAGATTTCTTTTCCGGTTGTGTCGTGATGAGCGACCGGGTTCAACGGGTTAATCATCTGGTCAACGAAATAAATGCTGTCGCCTGCTGCCTGTCTCTCACGGATGTGCTGCTTCAAAAGGTTTGTTGCGGCAACGAAGTCATTGTTTGTCTCACGGAGTTTTTCCTGAAGTTCAGGAACATCGCCGATTTTTGTAACATTTGCGCCGAAAGCCTTCATTACCTGCAATCGCTCGCGGCTTACGCCTTCCTGCAAGTAAATCTGGACTTTGTAGCCTTTCATCGCACCGATTGCGCTAACAGCGATTCCCGTATTGCCGCTTGTGTACTCGATGAGGGTTGTTTTTCCAGGAATGATTTTCCCTGCTTTTTCAGCATCCTCGATGATTCTCAGAACGATTCGGTCTTTGATTGAGCCGATCGGGTTAAAATACTCGACTTTTGCGAGAATATGAGCCTTCAAGCCCAGCTTTTTTTCGTATCCGTGCAGGCGGACAAGCGGAGTATGTCCGACAAGTTCGGTCAATGATTCATATATTTTTGCCATTTTAATACCTATTTTACTTTTTGCTTTCAGGGTTGATGAATTTTTCGTTGCTCTGCTCGTACCACCATTTTGTGTAAGGCAGTTTGATTCTGGCGGCAAGGTTTTTCTCGAATGAACGGTTTGTTACCGTGTCGCGAATCAGTTTCGCAAAGCTCAAAGTTCCCTCGTAGCCGAAGACCGTGTACTCGTCCGCAACGAATACTGCCGCATAGCCCTGCTTGATTGCCCAAACAGTGGTTCCAGGGTGGCGGCTAAAGTACACATCAGGCTTGTAGCGGTTCAAGATGTTTAAGACCTCGTAGTTCTGCTGGTCGGCAACGGCAACCTTCATGTCTTTCGGGCTGTTTTTAAGCAAATGCTCAAGGGCAGGTGGAACCTGACCGTTGTCGTACTTATAGTCGTAGTGCCATGCAAGGGCGTATTCGATTGTCATGCCGAATTCCTGCAGGACTCGGGCAATTTCGTAAGTAAAGCCCGGTCCCATTCCGATTACGGCGCGAAGACCACGGAGCGGCTTGATTGCTTCTTCAATCTGAGGAATAAAAATCTCCCGCTGCTTTTTGATGTAGGCTTCAACCTGGTCGCGGCGGCCAATTGCGTCCCCGATTCCCCGGAGCCAGGTCTCAAAGCCGGTGACTCCAGAATGGTTGATTGTGCGGACATAAGGCACGCCGTAAGTCTCTTCAAGGGCGTTTCCAAGATAAGTTCCAAGCGTTCCGCAGATACAGACCGTTGCCAGAGCCTCGCTCAAATGGCTAAGTTCTTCGA
>JAFPUF010000001.1 GCA_017395545.1 Treponema sp.
AGCATTTTACGATAAGGCGGTCAGGATTTGAACCATATGGGATTTCTTTAACGACTGTGAGAGCCTTGTCAGTTCCCTGGCCGTTGAAATAGTCGAACTTAGTCTGAACGTATGTGAAACCATTGATTCGGCTGATGATCTGAGCTGCGTCCTTTCCGAGACCGTTAAGGATAACGCGGAGCTTGTTCTTGCGAACTTTGTTAGCGTTAGCAGCGATTTTGATTGCACCCTCAGCTGCTGCGAATGACTCGTGACCAGCCAGGAATGCGAAGCACTGTGTCTCCTCAGAAAGAAGACGTGCACCCAGGTTTCCGTGACCAAGACCAACTTTGCGGTCGTCAGCTACAGAACCTGGCAAACAGAAAGCCTGAAGGCCTTTACCAATGTTGGCAGCTGCTGTTGAACCAGTTTTGTCACCAGTTTTCTCTGCTTCTTTGATAGCGATTGCTGAACCGAGAACATAAGCCCATTTAGCGTCCTCGAAACAAATCTGCTGTGTTGACTGACAAATCTCGTATGGGTCGAAACCACGAGCTTTGCAGAGGTCACGGGCTTCGTTAAGACCAGCCTCGCCCTCTTTGAAACCATATTCTTTAAGAGCCTTATTCACCTGAGGAATGCGGCCTGCGAAATCTTCAAATAATGCCATAAGTCTATTCCTCCTACTCTTTGCGTGGGTCGATGAATTTTACAACGCCCTGATCTTCTGTTACACGACCGTAGTGTGTGCGAGCCTTTTCGATAGCTTCTTTAGGATCTGTTCCTGCTTTGAGAGCGTCCATGAGCTTACCGAAGTTGATACATTTGTATCCGACAATCTGATTGTCTTTATCCAAAGCAATCTGCTCAACATAACCTTCAGTCATTTCGAGGTAGCGAGGACCTGTTTTGCGTGTTGCAAACATAGTTCCGACCTGTGAGCGGAGGTTCTTTCCGAGATCTTCGAGAGAAGCACCAACTTTGAGACCGTCTTTTGAGTAAGCTGACTGAGTGCGGCCGTATACAATCTGCATGAAAAGCTCACGCATAGCTGTGTTGATAGCGTCGCAAACGAGGTCAGTATTGAGAGCCTCAAGCAAAGTTTTACCGATAAGGATTTCTGAAGCCATAGCAGCTGAGTGAGTCATGCCAGAGCAGCCGATTGTCTCAACCAGAGCTTCTTCAATGATGCCTTTTTTGACATTCAAAGAAAGTTTACATGCGCCCTGCTGCGGTGCACACCAACCGATACCGTGGGTAAATCCCGATACATCTTCGATTTTTTTAACCTGAACCCACTCACCTTCTTCAGGGATTGGGGCCGGACCATGATATGCGCCCTTAGCCAAAGGACACATGTGTTCCACTTCTGCTGTGTAAGTCATAGTGACTCCTTACAATAAAAAGATTATTAAATTAGAATACCATAAATTTTGAGAGTTAGCAATATTTAAATATCTGGATTAACTACTCTGACTTTAGCCATGCATCCATAAATTCCAGCATAAACTGCTGAACATCGCTGAACCATTTTTTTTGAAAACGACAGGCTTCAACTCCAATATACCGGAAATGCCAGCACTCCCACATATAACCAGTTATATCTTCATATTCCTGAGGAAAACTAAGGCTCCAGCCATACTCCGCAGCATGATTATAAACCCATTTTCCCATTTTTGTGTCACCCCAGTCATCAGTAATAGAACCAAAATCAACCGCACAACCTAACTGATGCTGGCTTGTTCCCGGTCTGGCAGAATAACGTTCAGCTTCTGCAAGTCCATCCTGTTTTACATAACGGTTAAAAAGTCCTTCCTGATACTTGTAAGAACGGTATGTTGATGAAACCATCAGTTTAATTCCGTCAGAAAGAGCAGCCCGGGAAAGATTCTCAAGTGCAGCATAACTTTCAGGGCGAAGAGAAAGATCATTACGGCTGACATTCCATAAATCATTGTTTTTTACCGGCTTTAAGTCTTTCGGAACATAATCTGAGCCGACATGATGTTTTTTATCTATGAGGTAAAGAAGACTAAGCTCGTCACTCCGGCTACTCTTCTTTTCTTCAGAAAGCACCTTATGCAAATCCGAAAGAAATTCTTCGGGATTTCCGTTAGGAATGGCAGCCTTACATCTGTCAGACATGGATGAAAGAACAACTCTGAGTTTTTCGATTTCAGGATTAACCCGCTGTTCAGGCACAGAAACATCCTGCTGTTTTTTTTCTGTCTGTGCATAAGCAACTTTTTCTTTACAGGAAACAAAAAAAGTCAAACATAACAACAAAGAAAGTATAGTTTTTTTCATAGTTTTTTTTATTTTACTGTACCTCAGTTACAGCGTGAATTACTTCAAAGACATCATAAAATCCTGTATCTTCGAGTGCAATTCTGGCTGGAGCAGACGGGTTCATGATATAAAGACGATGGTTATTGTCTTCTCCGTCATTGTGTGTTGCCATAATAAGACCGACTCCGACAGAATCTACATTTTCGACACGTTCGAGATCAAGGACAATATTTGACTTTTTAATGTTTTCGTCAAGTTTTTCAGCAAGTTCAGTGATAGTATAAGTGTTCATTACTCCCGAGATTTCGTAAAGAATGTAGTTAGCACCCTGTTTTTCAGTTATCGAAAGCTGTTCCATTTTTATGCCCTCAACATTTTTAAAGTAAAGATACTTACATCGTCATCAAGTTCCTTTGAAAGGAATTCAAGCAATGCGTTGTAAGAAGAAGAAATCATATTCTGAGCGTTCATCTGAGTATTCTCGATGATTGACTTCTGAAGTCGGTCTTTTCCGAAAGGCTCACCTCGAAGTGATTTAGAATCAAGCATACCGTCAGTACAAGCAAAAAGAATATCTCCAGGATTCAGTTTAACCTTTTTGACCTTAATGTAAGGAGAAATATCCTTTACGAAGCCAAGGACATGACCTTCACCCTGAATTTCCATGACGTTGTTGTATGACCTGTTATAAAGGAAGAATGCAGGAACTGCACAGTTTATGTAGTAAACAGTGTTTTCCTTAAAATCAATCAGGGCAAAAATTCCCTCAAAGAAGGTTCCTCTCGGAAGATTAAAGCGGATAAAATGATTAACCTTTTCGACAAGAAGTTTGAAATCCTTTGTTTCCTGAAGGAAGGTTCGGATAACAGACTTAACGATAACCATGCTCATCGAGGCAGCGATACCTTTACCTGACAAGTCGCCCATAACGAAGATGTGCTTATCCTCAGTAAGTTTAATTAAGTCAATGAACTCACCACCGATATTATGCGCATGAATCATCGTCATTCCGGAATCGTAGCGCTTATTTTTGATAGGGTCGATGTTTCCCTGAATTGATTCGATAATCTGCTCAGACATTCGAATTTCGCGGTTAACGACACCGACAATCGACTCGTTACCAATGTTCTTCATGTAGTAACCAAAAACGAAGAAGTAAGAATAAAGTTTTGAGAATACTTCGTAGTCGTAATTGTTGTAGACGTTTCCACCGGCTTTCTGGCCAAGGATAATAACACCAAGGATATGGCGGCCTTCATTAAGGATGATGAAAGCGTCAGAACCTGTTGCATTGAAGAAGTTAACCAGATCTGAACGGGAAGCAGAAAAATAGTATCCTGAATCAAGAATAGTTTTGAAGATAATGCGCCGATTCTGGTTGAGGAGAGAGTCGAACATTTTATTGTCTTTTATTGAAACTTTGATACGTTTTTCTTCTGGTTTGTCATAAACTGATTCCAGTTCTTCACTGCCGTTTTCGATGAGAATCCTCATGAACGACATACCGATGTTTTTCGTAAAGATATTCTGCATGTTACGAAGAATGTTCTCAGGGTCATCAGAGAAGTCAAATTTTGACAAATCTTCCTCGAAAATATTCGCATACTGCAGAGTACGGAAACCTGAACGGCGGCTAAAGAGTTTCATGAGCTGATAGGCACCGCCTACAACAAGAACAATAAGAGAAATAAGGGAGAAATAGAATCCGATACCGTGATTAGCGCTTCGTGACCACAAAACAGCAAAACCGAAACCTACTAGCAAGGCCGGGAATAAGTAACAGATGACAGTTTTGAGGACAAAACCAAGCAGCGAAAAGAAATCATACAGGAAGTCAATGATTGTCGCACGCATAACAATCCACTGTGCAAGTACATAAGGAACAAGGAAAAGTGTCGAGAACATTGCTACACGTCTAGTTGCAAGCTGAATCATTCCGAGAGTAAACCAGGCGACAAAAATTGATGCTGCATTCAAAATAGATTTCTGATGATCAAGGCGTCCTTCACGCATCTCGGCACGCAAAAGAAGAACAATAACAGAGAAAAATGGTACAATAAAGAAAACTACGATTCTGTAAAAGTCAAACCAGTTGTACGGGAAAATTACAGAAAAATCGTCCATAAAGAGGGAAATGGCCTCAATGCGGATACCGACAAAATTTGTTACAGTCACCCCAGTGAAGTGGAACAGGACTGCCCAGATACACCAGATGTCTCCAGCCCAGCCTATCGCCTGAACAATGAACGGTTTTTCAATCATCGGGTAGAAGATACAGTAAACACTGAAATGCACACAGTAAATTCCAAAAATTATGTATGTAAGGTTCGCCATGAATGTGGTGATTCGCTCAGGCATTGCGATTGAAGACAGAATTGTAAGTCCCATCGCACCACAGGCAAGGGCAAGAAGGACATTCAGAGAAATGACAGGATTTTTACCTTCGTTGCCGGTCTTTGAGTCAACGAAAATAGCAAGCCAGGTCAAGAAAAGGGCACAAGCAATATTAATAAAAGCGTAAATCATAAATCTATCTCCCCTTTATCTCTCAACTTTTGCAACAAGCATCGTAAGGTCATCGTGAAGCCTTGTATCGGCATTGTAACTCAAAACAAGATTTACTATGTCAGTGACAAAATCCTGAGGGTCTTTTGAAGCACTCGCTTTTATGGTATCAGTGAAAAGCTGAGTGTCACCGAGCTCTACCTTATCCTCATTCATAACCTCGGAAACACCATCCGAAGCCATCATAATCAAATCACCGGAGAAAAGCCTCTGTTCAGAAACCTGAACATCACTCTCATCAATCGGAATGATTCCAACGACAGAGCAGTTTGAAGAAAGAGACTTGATTCTGTAACCATCCGGAGAGCGTGTAACGATAATCGGGTCTGACATGGATGCGTTAACGTAGGTAATCTTCATTTTTTCGGTATCGACGATTCCGATGAAAAGAACGGTATATTTATCCTGAAGATGCATGCCTTTGATAGCCGCATCGACGGAAATAATCATTCCGACAAGATCCTCTTTATTCTCCTTGATTTTTACAGTGTTCATTACGAGGCCCATGACAAGAGCGGCTGCAAGTCCCTTACCGGAAACGTCGCCAAGCATAAGGAGGGTTTTATTTTCATCGATTGGAAGAACCGTATAATAGTCACCGGAAACGTTAATCAGCGGACGGAAATATGCGCCGAGCTTAAGATTCTTGATTTCCGGCATTTTTCGAGGCAGGAAGGAAACCTGAGCGTCAGCAAGCTGCTGCCATTCCGTTGAAAGTTCGGAGATTTCAGAAAGGCTGGAGATGATTCGTGAACGGTTCTGGAATCGCACGAATTCCTCGTAAAGCTGCTTGTAAATCTCAGTATCAAAAAGATATGTATAGCGGTTGAAAATGTAAAGGTGCTCACCGTCACTCGCAAAGAAGAATCCGCGGGCTTTTTTCTGGTTAGGGCAAAGACCGAGGCTGTCGTTCAAAAAGTTAATCGGGTCATGCCAATCAACGGCATAGTTCTGCTCGAGTTTTGTAAGAATTTTAGGGTCATTCGTAATTCTATTCGAACTATTATAGAGAACATAGTTTGCATTCCGGTCTACATAAAGAACAGCACAGTCTGCCTGAAGCTCAAGAATCTCAGATACTGCGTTAGTAAAGTCTTCAAGAGAATAACAGAAACGGAGACGCTCAATAAATTTTGTAAGAATTGCAGTTACGCCGGTTTCCATTGATTTCTTCTGGATACGGATTCGGGCATTCTCAAATACCGTAAGGCTTGTAAAGAACAGAATGGCGAAAACGAGAGCCGTAACGACAATCGGGAAAAGGTTTGAATAGGTACGGTAGTCGGTCAATTTCGTCTGAGGAGCCAGGTTTACAGCAATCAAGATGAAAACCAGAGCAGCAACCAGATTTATCGAAATCAAAGCGATTCGACGTTGTGTTTTATACATAAAGCCCCCAAAACTTTTTACTTTATATCTCTATATTATCGGTCCAAAAGATGTATTTTTCAAGAATTTTAACAGAGTATGCGGACAGGTTTAATATTCTTCCGGATGTTCCCGGTCAAAGTGCTTTTTTTCGGTTTTGCGTTCAAAGTTACGGTCATTTCTGTTTCTGCTGAAATTCTGTCTTTCGTCTGAATCCCGGCGCTCATCATCTCTTTTAAAGAATTTTCTTGCGCCGCCTTCCCTTTTCGGCTTATCTACGGCTACGCTCACACGGATTCTGCGTCCGTCGACATCCTTGCCGTTCATTCCGCCTATACCGCGCTCGCCCATAATATCGTCAGCCATTTCAACAAAGCCGAAGCCTTTTGACTGCTCAGTGAAACGGTCTTTCATAATCTGAACGGAAACGACTTCTCCATAATTTGAAAATTTTTCACGGAGAGTATCCTCGGTTGTAGCATAGCTCAGATTTCCTACATAAAGTCTCATAATATCCTCAGTTTTTTAAAGTCAATAAAGTATAACACAGCAGACAAAAAAATGAAAGTTGAAAAACTCTTGCAAAACGCCATTTTTTAGTTCAAAATAAAAACGTTATGTCTTTCCGTGCGAAATATTCTTTAATTTTCCTTTTTCTCTGTTTTATATCTTCTTCAGTTTTTTCACAGAAAATTACTTCGCGCCCGGTCTGTTCGGAAATAAGCGCCAGAAAAACAGGCGTAAACAAAATAGAACTCAACTGGAAACTTCCGGAAGACTTTAATGCCGCCAGCATAGCAATTTTCCGTTCTACAAGCCAGATTGAGCAGAAATCAAAAATCTCAGCAGAAAAACCTGTTGCAGAAGTTCCTGCACACACAACGACCTTCACTGACTACCTCAAGCATTTCGGAGATTATTATTATGCACTCATAGCGCGTGATAAAAACGGAGACCTTTTCAACATTCTGATTCCGACTGTAAACACAACAGTAAAGGCCGTCTCTCTCTTTCCTCCGAATGACTATCTTGAAATTGAGGGCGAACAGGAAGAGCAGTATGTACCCGGATTTCTCAGGGAACTTCCGCTTCCATATCTCGATTTGATTTCAGACCTCGACATAAAAGCCACACCGATGTCCGCAAAGGCAAAAAAAGCAGGAACTGAGCTTTCCGGAAAATATGCCGTCAAAAAGCCTGTACTTCTGAACCCGTATGTTTTTCAGGAAGATATGATTCTTTCACCGGAAGGAGACGATTATTTTCTTTTCGAATCATTAAAAAAATATTTTATGAAAAAAGATTACAAAGGCTCCGTAAAAGATTTGCGGCAGTTTCTCGCAATCACAAGGGAGCCTCAGGTTATGACAAGAGCAGTCTTTTATCTTGCAGAATCACAGTATTACTGCAAAAACTACAGGAATGCGCTTGAACTTTTTCTTTTTATCGAAGACGAATACCCTTCACTTTCAAAAAAATGGATTGATTCTACCCTTGACTTTTACAAAATCCCGGTTCAGAACCAGTAACAGCAGTTTCTGAAAAACGTCTACTGCAACGGAGCAAAATATCCGGTTTCGTCACGACCACTTCTATTCATAATGAATGCTTCGAGTTCAACAGGAAGATATTTCTGTCCGAAATCAGTGGCAAGAGCAGACTCATACGAAATCACGTAAATTCCAGAAGGAATGTCGATTATGTCGCTTACAATTCCTGAAAGACCTTCGTCCCGGTAAACGTAATATTCTCCGCCTTCGGTATTATCGCTCAAAAAGTTAATTTCGCTTGCTGCAGCTCCCTGTTCCAGCAAAAGAGTAGCAAATGAGATTGAATTGTTGTTCAGGTAAGAAGTTAAATCTGACAGTCCGTATTTATCAAAGGCATTCTGCGTAACTTTTCCGTCTCCGATATACAGAATCGCGCATTTTTTTGCCGCATTGATGAGGTTATTCGCACACATCCTTACTGCTACGTCAAGTGCAACAGTGGATGAAGCCGGATTCTTGAGGTTTTTAGACTTGAAATTAACGGCTCCGTCGGGAGTTCCTTCATATTCGATTAAAGGAACAGTTCCGGCACTCACAATTCGCAAAGTACCTTTATTCTGCATTGAGGCAGCTATTTCTTTTACAGCACTTTCAAGCCGTTCATCAAGGTTTGCTGATGAGCGAGAACGGTCAATCAAAAGAGTTATATCCGCGAAATCGTCGATGTAGGCAGCCCCTTCGAATTTATAATTTTTGACAGGCGCTTTATTCTCGGTGACAAGGAAATTATTCTCCTTAAGGCCTACAACGCTCTGGCGGCTCCGGTTTTCAACCTTAACTTCGAGAGTTACTTTCGGGAAAGAATCTGAAGTGACTTTCTCAATCTGAACAAAAAGACCGCCAACAACTTCCGCAAGCTTTGCCATAACGAAGACTTCGTTCGATGTAAAGTCAGTTACAAGAATATTTCCGTTTATATCGGGAACTGCACTTGTAAGACGTGATGGAGCGTTTCCGGAAGTAACGTTCTCAAAAAGCGAGCCCGTATCACTGTCGATTGAATACACTTTGTTTTTATCACAGATGACCAGATATTTCCCCCATCTTTTCATTGACTCCGGTTTTTTAAAGGTTTTGTTTTTACACAAAAGGCCCAGATAGTTTCCGGAGACATCAAAACGGTGAACAGCGCCAGTCAGACAGTCAGCTACAAATACAATATTCTCATAGACTGCAATTCCAGTTGGTCCCTTAAGTCCCGAAAATCCGTCAGTTTTTCCGCCGAAAAAGAAAAGAGGGTTTCCGTCATGATCAAAAACGTCAACGCGGGAATTTCCGAAATCAGTGACAAAAATGTTTCCGTCAGAATCCTGAGCCATATATTCCGGCCCGACCATCTGACCAACCTTACGCCCCTTTTCTCCGAAAGATTTGATAAATTTTCCTTTTGAGTCGAACATTGAAATTCTGTCACCGGCAAATTCTGTTACGAGAAGATTTCCGTTCGGCATGCGGATTAAATCCATCGGCCGGTCAAAACCGTTGAAATTTCCGCCGTTCCTGTCAATAACGAGCCCGTTCTGGTCAATTTTTAAGAGTTCGTTCATTGTATACGAGAGAAGCCACATAGTGCCGTCATTATTCGGCAAAACTGAGACCGGATGAGAAAAAACAAGGATTCCATCTTCATTTTTTCCAGAGTAACTTCCAGATTCAGTGTATTTAACAGGCTTATCGATTGCACCTCCGGCAAGAAGCCGTCTGTCGTGTACAATTTCAATACGGTTCTGAAGCAAAAGTCCGCCATAATTCTGGGAAGCGGCATAATTCCAGTGTTCAAGGGCAGCACCTTCAACGCCAGAACGGTAATATGCTTTTCCGAGCCAGTCAAGTATAATATTTTCTTCGGGAAGATAAGAAAGCGCCTTCTCGAACTGAAGGATTGCATCGTTAAATGCACCACGGTAATATGCCTGAACTCCACGTCTGAATTCCTGTTCAGCAAGCCCTGAAGCGGCAGTTCTGGCTCCGATTGATGACCTTGCATTCGCCTCATCACTCTTAAATGCACCGCTTTGCTGTGCAAAAGCCGAAAAAGCCGAAGTCAAGAGAAAAATTGCAATTTTCAGATTCTTACTTTTTATTTTCATTTTGTATTTTCCGTTCTAAGTTTTAACTTTTATCAGTTTTCTTTGGCGATTCTCAAATGCCCTGCAATTTCCTCGTTGTCCGGAAGAAGTTCCTGAGCCTGATTGAGGTATTTAAAGGCATCGTTCATAAGCCCGAGCTTGAGATATACCCAGCCGACACTGTCAAGGAAGGCCGCAGATTTCGGACTTTTGTCAAGAGCCCTTTTACAGAACGAAAGGGCCTTGGTCAGGTCGCGGTTCTCACAGGCAAGGACATACCCCATGCCGTTCAGAGCTGTCGGATTATCCGGGTCAATTTCGATAGCTTTTTTGTAGAACTCCAGGGATTTTTCAACATCATCCTGTTTCCAGGCAACATAAGCAAGGGAAGAATAAACGGAAGCAGGTTTGTAGCCTGATTCCAGAAGTTTGTTAAGCTCAAATTCTGCAAGACGTTTTCTGCCGCTGTTTGCATAAATCACCGCAAGAACATACCGGCACTGAAGTACGCGGTCAAGTTCCACACCGCCCGTAACAACCTGCTCAAGATACAAAAGTGCGTCATCATAGCGTTTTAACCTGGCATAACAAAGCCCGATGTAGTAAGCAAGATTCATGCTGTCAATTTCGGAATCTTCCGGCAGAGAAAGGAAAAATGCAAGCGCACCATTGTAGTCGCCCTTATGGTACATTGAAATACCGTTTTGAAGAATATCAGCCATACGCCCCCCCGCGCGTGATATTTCTGTCATTGCCATATTTTTATGACAATCTGTTAAAATTTAAATTTTACAGTGCCGTTCATTTTTTTCAGGACAGGCTCGGCATACACCAGCGAAACGGCTATCTTTCTGGACCGGGCTATGTTGTAGTCACAGTCGTTTTCTCCTGAAATTTTTATTTTCTGGGTTGAACAGCGTCCTGTAAAAGAGTCACCGTCCCCCTCAAACTGAACTTCGTCGCCGTAGTCACGGATACAACCTGAAGCAAAAACCGCTTCTTTGTAATTATCGGCAGAAGTAGCATTTAGATTTACAAAGACATCTCCAGAACACAAAGAGATGAGAGTATCAAGGTTTTTAGCCGTAAAATCAGCAAGCGGCTTAAAATTAAATCCGTCCCGTGCGTAGTCCAGGAATTCTGACTCAAGACTCACGGCAATTCCAGGTGTTCCCATTAAAACCGCCTGACGGGCAGCGGCGCAGGTGCCCGAATAAACGACTTCAGTTCCCATATTCGGACCGGCATTGATTCCGGAAACAACAGCATCAAATTTAAAACCAAAGAGGTTTGAAGTGAAAGCTGAAATCACGCAGTCGGCCGGTGTTCCCGTACACGAATATGTTTTTTCTCCATGCTTATAATAAGTGAGAGACCTGTCCATTGTGATTTTGCTTGAAACGGCGGAACGGTTTGAATCCGGCGCAAGGATGTAGACATCACAGACATTTTTGAGGGACTCCACGAGAACTTTTAGTCCCTCACCTTCTATTCCGTCATCATTTGTTACCAGGATTTTTTTCCTGGAAGCGTTAAGAGACAATGTGGACTCCCCTGGCAGGTTCTACCGTATAACTGCTTGTTTTAAAACCAAAGATTTTCGTGAATTCGGTAAGTTTTTTGTCGAATTCGGGGACATCCTTTTCGTCGAGAATAGCATAAAGACAGCGGCCAAAACCTTTTCCGGAGATTCGCCCGCAGTTGAACGGATTGCGCGAATCGTCGTTGTTCGGATTGATTTCAGAAAGACGTTTTAAAATCCAGTCGATTTCAGGACATGAGATGTCGTATTCATCACGCATATTCTCGTGGCTGTGATTGACGGCCCTTGCGAATTTTCCGAAAGCGTGTTTTTCAAGACCGTCCCAGGCGTCGAGAACATATTTATGCTCCATAATGACAGAATTCAATTTCTGATGAATAAATTCAGGAGCTACGGACAGGACGAGATTGACTTCGTGCGGATTTTCCTCGTAACGCCAGCCGCCACGGACAAAAGACTTGCGGTCTTTTAGTTCACCCAGGAGGAGGGCGCTCTCAGGCTCCCTGATAATCTCTTCGTTCCAGATATTTACGCGGGGAACTTTTGCATCGACAAGGATGATTTTTTTCTCGGGGAAATCAAAAGGAAGGAGCTCGTATGATTTTGTGGCATAATCTGTAAGGACAAGGGATTTTTCCTCAGTGTGAATTGCTGTAAGAACGGCAGAAAGATAATTGTTTGAACCAAGGAATTTGAGGTTTCCGCGGGAGATGACCTGAATAAGGGCGTTTTCATCACATTTAAAACCGCAGATTTCGTTGATGGCGTAGACAGAACCGACCTTGATTGCCGTTGTGATTCCGAAACCGCCGGAAGGAAGGACATCAGAATAAATCGTAAAATTTAAGCCGCCTACCCTATACCCGCCTTCAAGGAAGCCGAATATCATAGCCTTTACGCTGTTCGCCCACCGGTCTTCCTTGCGGAATTTTAATGCCGAAAGCGAAATCTTTTTACGGTCTTTCAGTTGCGGAAAGAAAAAATGGAATGAATCGTCATTGCGCGCAGAAACTGCCACATAGACAGGGAGGTTAATTCCCATAGAAAGGGTTTTATCTTTAAAAAACCACGAATGTTCTCCAATCAAATGAAACCGTCCGGGCGTGCAGACAACGACCTGAGCTGATTCTCCGTACTCTAACTTGTGAACATCTTGAACAAGATCCATAACTCACCAACCGCAAAAAATCTTCTTTTCAATTGAATTTTTCAAATCAACTTAATAGAATAATAACACAATGTCCCGTTTTTTTCAAATTTTTTCTGTCCTGCTGTCCTCTTTTCTAATCGCGCTTGCAATTCCAAACGAGTTCATAAAATTCGGTTCGCCTCTCATCGGTATTTTCGCACTGTTTCCTTTTTACCTGGCTCTTTCCCGCTCAAAATCATACGCTGAATCTTTCTGGCTGTCCTTTCTGCACGGTTTAGTCACGCATCTTCTCTCCAGTTTCTGGCTCGGTAATTTTCCGGGATTCGCAGTCTTCACTCTCGGTGCCTCTGACTTAGGCACTGCATTTTTCGAAGCTTTTTTCGGCCTCGCATTTTATTTTCCGGTAATGTTCTCAAAAAAAGATTCCGGGCTTGTTTTTTTGTCATGTAAAAATCACTTCGCCGTACCGTTCAGAATTTTATGGTTCTCCGCAGTCTATACAATCTGGGAATACTGTAAGTCAACAGGTTTCCTTGCATACCCCTGGGGAACAATTTCAATGACCGCTTACAGCTGGCCGCTCATCACGCAGATTACCGACATTACCGGTGTTTACGGAGTCACTTTCTTATTTGCGTTTTTCTCAGCCCTTTTTGGAGAAGGAACAAATCTTATTGCTTCGGCCCCTCTCAACAGAAAATCCCTCCAGGGAGAAGCGGTTTTCAAATCATACAGACAGACTTTTATTCTTCTTCTGGCACTTCTTCTTCCTTCCGCAATTTACGGAGCATACCAGTACACTCTTGAAAGATTCCCCGACAAACTGATGAACACGATTCTCGTACAGCAGAACCGTAACCCGAACCGCCGCGACGAAGAAGAAAACATTCTTTCAGCCCAGAGAATAACCCAGGATAAACTCGATGAACTTTCAGAATCCGAAGAAAAATGCGATCTCGTCGTCTGGAGTGAAGCCGTTCTCTCAAAAAGATTTCCGAACGCTGAAACTTACTACAATTATTTTCCATCTGACAATCCGCTCGTAAGATTCATAAAAAAGAACCATACGCCTTTTATCATCGGAGGACCTGTCATTTTTAGCGACGAGAATCACGAATACGGCAACTCAGCCCTTCTCTTCGACAAAAACGGAAAATTCCATGGCAGCTACACTAAAATGCACCTCGTTCCGTTCGCAGAGCTTATTCCTCTCAGGAAATACGAACCAGTGCGAAAAGTCATAAAAGGAATGATTGGTTTCTCTTACGGCTGGACCCCGGGGAAAAAACCGGTTCTTTTTGAAATTCCACTTGAATCGAAACTGAAACCACCAGTTCCCTGCGACATCGTATCAATCGTTCCAGAAAAAAACAAAAAGAAAGACGATGAGCCGAAATCTGTAGTATTCTCAACTCCAATCTGCTTTGACGACTCAGCCCATGAAGTATGTCATGCCCTTTATAATTCCGGAAGCGAAGTTTTCGTAAACATCACGAATGATTCCTGGTCAAAAACAGATTCTGCAGAGATTCAGCATTTTGTAGTCGCCCACTACCGCTCAATAGAATACAGGACAACCACAATCCGGAGCGCAAACGCGGGTTATACCTGCGTAATAGACCCGGCCGGAAAAGTTCTCGCAGACCTGCCGCTTTTTGAGGAAGGCGCTCTTTCTTACAAAGTGCCGGTTTATGAACGGAAAATGACGGTTTACGCCCGTTTCGGCGACTGGCTTCCGTGGACACTTATTTTTATGAGTTTTGCCTACATCTTTTTTGCAGTAAAACGAAAAAAGGAAGAAGAAATTACCCTGAAATCATTCGGACTATCCCTTCTCCCTCACACAATTGAATGGTATGAGCGTCTTGAAAGCGTAATGTCTAAATACGATGAAATTTTCGCTATAGACTGGAACAACTGGAATATGTAAAAAAAATGCTAAAAACTTCAGTTTTTTTCCTGGTTATTTTTCACAAGCTTAAAAAACGCTTCCTCAAGAGTTTTTGAGTCATTATGTTCAGAAATTTCCCGTGGAGTTCCGAAAGCGACGATTGTCCCCTGATTCAGGATATAAACTTTATCACAAAGCGCCTCTACCTCCTGCATAAGGTGGGTTGAAAGCAGGATTGTGTGCTCTGTTTTAAGTGATTTTACAAAAGAACGCATGTTTAAGATCTGGGCAGGATCAAGGCCTGTCGCAGGCTCGTCGAGAACCAGAACAGGCGGATTATAAATGAGGGAACGCGCGAAATTGAGGCGCTGGCGCTGGCCCTTTGAAAGAGTCCGTATTTTTTTTGAAAGAATCTCATCAAGGGAAAGAGAAGTTAAGTCCTGCCATTCAGATTTTTTCTGGAGTCCGTGCAGCATTGCACTCATCACAAGAAATTCTTTTACAGTGTACTCCCCGGGAAGCTCTGGTTCTTCTTCGACAAAACCTGAAAGATTTCTTACCGTTTCAAGATTCTCCCCGGACTCAACGCCTTCGACAAAAACTTTTCCGCTTGTGGCGCAGTGACGCCCTGTTACGGCTTTCAGAATCGTAGTTTTTCCGGAACCATTGAGTCCTAAAAGCCCTGTAATCTCCCCCTTATTGCAGGTCATGTTTATGTTTTTTACAACAAAGCCGCTCTTTGAGGAATAAGATTTTGAAAAGTCAATCAGTTCAATCATTTTTCAGTCAACATACGGAATGTCGAAAATCATCCGGTCTTTAGTGAGTTTTGCCTCAGGATAAACTTCCTGAGCCTGCTTTAAAAGAACCTCAAGCTCACGGTCAGTATAGCGCGGAGAATAGTGAATCATTGCCATTCTTGCAGAATCAGAATCTCGGGCAATGGTCGCTGCCTGACGGGCTGTCATGTGTTTTTTTTCTTTTGCCTGATCTGCACAGTCATCTGCAAACATTCCTTCGCAAATCAGAAGATCGCTGCCCTGCACTTCTTTTGCAATGGTCGGAAGATACTGGGTGTCGGTCACAAATGAGAATTTCCGTCCGCTTCGTTTTTCTCCCATTACGTCGGAAGGCTTTATGATTTTTCCATCAGGACTGGTGACTTCCTCACCTTTCTGAAGTTTTCCCCACAAAGGTCCGCGCGGAAGACCCAGAGACTCTGCCCTGGCAGGATTAAATTCTCCGGGACGGTCAAGCTCCTCGAGGGTGTAACCGACACAGGTTTTTGTATGAGAGAGAGGAAAAGCCCGGATATAAAAATCTTTTCCCTCGTGTACGACACAGGGGGCGGTGATTTCTTTTATTACAATCGGATAATTTATGTACATATCGAGGACACTCCGGCTTGTCTCGACATACTCTTTGATTTTTGGAGGCCCGTAAATATAAAGCGGCTCAGTCCGGTCAACCTGCGCGGAAAGCATCAGGATTCCCGGCAAGCCCGTAACATGATCCGCATGTGTATGAGAAATGAAAATAGCGTCGATTTTTTTCCATTTGAGGTTCAGTCTTTTTAAGGAGACCTGAGTACCCTCGCCGCAGTCAAAAAGAAACAGATCTCCGTCACGGCGAAGCAAAACTGACGTAAGATGACGATAAGGAAGCGGCATCATACCGCCGCAGCCAAGAACAAAAGCCTCAAGATTCATATTTTTATCCTAAAAATTCCTCAACATATTTTTCTGCGTTAAAGGGCTCAATATTTTCGTATTTTTCTCCGGTACAGACAAAAAGAACGGGAATACCGAATTCTTTTCCGATTGAAAAAGCGCAGCCACCGCGTGCCGTGGAATCGTATTTTGTGATTACGATAGCGTCAACTCCTACACTCTCACCGAAAACTTCAGCCTGCCGCAAAGCGTTCTGCCCTGTAGTTCCGTCAATTACAAGTATTTTCTTGAAACAGCCTTCGTCGGCTTTCTGGGCGGCAATTCTGTCGATTTTCTGAAGCTCACGTACAAGATTCTCTTTGTTATGAAGTCTTCCCGCTGTATCGGCGATAATGAGTCCTCCGCCGTTTGCCCGGCAGCTCTCAGCCGCATCAAAGACAACCGCACTCGGATCGCTTCCATGCTGATGCGATATAACCCTGATTGAAAGGCGTTCCCCGTGCATCTCAAGCTGTTCTTCAGCGGCAGCCCTGAACGTATCACTTGCAGCAAGAATTACATTCTCCCCCTGTTTTTTGTAAAGGTTCGCAACTTTTGCTGCGGTCGTTGTTTTTCCGACTCCGTTTACACCGAGCATCATATAGATGTTCACCTTGCCCTTTTCAGGCACGAACTCACAGCTTTTTACGAACGAAAGAAGAAGTGCCTTAAGCTCGTTTTTTATTCCGGCTTCTTCATAGATTTTTTTCTCACGGCAGATTTTCTGAAGTTTTTCCGTGATTTCATAAGCCATTTTTGCGCCCATATCACCTTCAACAAGAGCGTCTGTCAAGTCATCAAAAAATTCATCATCGATTTTTTTTGAACTGAAAAGATTTTTAAAACGCTGCGCAAACGAAATTTTCATATTTTTCCTCGATAATAAAGTGCGGAATTATATCATATAAAAAGAAAATAGAGAATGCACTTTCCTTTCTGTCAGGTCAGATTTCCGGATTAACATCGATTTCTCCAGATTCCAGAACTTCCGTATCATTTTCAGTCATCACTTCAGTTTCTGTTTTCTGAGGTTCGTTAGTCATCTTTGTACAAGAATCCACCGGATTTTTGTCGATTTTAGCTTTTGTCGGAAGAACCCTGTCTGCCGCCCAGAGATAGCGTACAAGTTCGACAGCACTCCAGACCCCGAAAGCAATGGAAATGCCTTCACAGATATTGGCCTTGTCACGAAGGGAAACAAGTCTGTCATAATCAGCCCGGCCCTGGGAATATGCTATATTTTCTGCAGTAAATTCGCCCTTGTAATAAAAAGTGAACGGAAGAGAAAGAATAAGGCCTGTGTACGCCGTGTACATCCATCGCCGTCTTTTGTCGATATTTTTTTCACGGTCAAAGGGTTTCGCATTAACCACAAGATTCGCTCCGTCAAACGCAGAACTCTCGGGAATCATAAAAAATGCATTGCTGCCGGAATCCGAGTCTTCCCCGCTTTTCTTAG
>JAFPUF010000049.1 GCA_017395545.1 Treponema sp.
AAACCGTCTCAGCCTCGACATCAGACCCGCACCATCCGCATCATCTTCAAGCATTCTCCCTGTCGAGAACAAAACGACCTCTCTCCTAAAGCCAGAAGCAATTTCTCCTGACAAAGTCGTTGAGCAGACAATCACTGCGCGGCAGAAATCACTTTGGGATCAGTACTTCCTCTATATGGATATTGAACAAATGATGGTAAGAAACAGCGAAGTCAACCGCAAATATAAGAATGCAAGCGCAGACGAACGAAACCGAATGTTACAGGTATACAAGGCTGATCTCATGCAAAATCGCATTGACTATGACATCGTAAGCATTCCAGAACGATTCCAGATTGAAAACACATCATATTCTCAGACAGAGGGCACAGTTTCAGTCCTGGAATGGTTCAGATATCCTAATTTCAGCGAGAAAAAACGATACATATACAAAGTCCGTCAGCGAGACGGAATCTGGCAGATTTACGACTATTCTGTCACAAATCTCGGTACTGAGTAATAAAAAAGGGGCAAAACAAATGAAGGCATTGCTCGTTGCCGATGATGAAAAGGCAATCAACAATATTTCGGAAGTTCTCAAATCAGCAGGCTATGACACGATTGTCTATAAGTGGCTTTTAAAAGCTTTGGATAACATCGAAGAAATCGCGCCCCATCTCATCGTTGTAAGCACAGCAGATTACCCTCGACATTGGAAAACCCTAGCACAATATGCTTCTAGCGGTTTCGGCGATTACCTGCCCCAAGTCATTCTTTATACCGACGAAAATTTCAACGAAGAGGAACAAAAGAAAGCACAAGCCCTTCATGTACGGGGAACTTTTGATTCAGTCGAAGTAGAAGGCCTGGACACACTTCGAGAAATTCTTGCAAAAACCGATGACATTTTCTCAGGATATCTTACAGAAGAAGAGCAAAAAGAAATTTCTGTAGACGATCTGGTTCCCAATGCGGAAAAGTTTGTCGATGCAAAAATTGAAGAATCAAATGAGAGTGTAGAAAAAGAAGACAGTTTCGATGAACTCGTGACAAAATTCGAGGAAACAAATGAAAAAACTGAAGATTTTACAATAAATGAACAAACTTTCGATGAAATTGAAGAAGCGCAGATGGAAGCCGAAGGCGATGCAAAAGCGGCGGATCGTCTAGAAGAAATAAGCGCAGATGAAAAAGCCGCTGACCGTCTTGAGGAAATAAGCGGTGATGAAGAAGCCGCTGATAAACTGGAAAGAATTACAGGAAACGAAGAAATTCCAACAGTATCGGATATTATAAACGATACTTATGACGAGTCAGAATCCACTACTCTCCCCGGTGAAGACGAACTAAAAAGACTCCTTGCAGAAAATAATTTTGCAGAGAAAAGTGAAGAAGTCTTTGAAGAATCTGAAAGTAATGATATAATTGAAAAAGTTGAGGAGAATTCACCAATGGCTGACGAACAGAATATTGAAGAAAAATTGGCTGCAATCATGAACGCAAACAGAGCCGATCAAAAAGAAAAAGCAGAAGCTCTCAAACTTGACACAGGTACAAGTTCAGTATCATTTGTATTCACTAATCCTATCACTCTTGCTATGGTTTCAGGTGTCGCACGCAATTACAATGGACTTGTTCTTGAATTCACACCAGATATTCCGTCATTCATTCTTAACCTTTCTCCAGGTACAAAAATTGGCATAGCTTCAATGAAAATCGATGACAAGATTGAGAATGTCTTTGCAGAAGTTATGTCAAATGATGCGAAAAAACTTGCCCTCGCGATAAAAAAATAATGAAAAAACAAACTGCGAAATTCTTCTGCGAAAATTGCGGTGCAGAAGTTCCCCAAAATGCGCGGGTCTGTAAGCACTGCGGAAAATTCTTTTCTTCAGTGCGCTGCCCTGTCTGTGGCACAACTGGAATGCCGAGTAAGTTCAGCAATGGATGTCCAACTTGTGGCTATGCAGTTGGCAATGGAAATACTGTTCTTCCTCCCAGTCAAAAAGAATCGAAAGCATCGCGCAAATCAAAGAAAGCGCTTTTAAATGCCATAGACTCGCGGAATCCCCGTGGCTCAAGGCGCAAAAACGCGGACGGCACTCTTCCAATCTGGTCATTCTTTCTTATTCTCGCGATTTTGGCAGGATTTGTCTTTTGCGCAATGAAATATATCGGAAATACTTAAAAACAGCTCTTCTGCAAATTGACACAGAAAGAGCTTTACTATAGAATAGAATAACATTTTCGCCCGGGTGGCGGAATTGGCAGACGCGCTAGGTTCAGGTCCTAGTGAGGGCAACTTCATAGGGGTTCAAGTCCCCTTCCGGGCAGACGCTTCCATT
>JAFPUF010000050.1 GCA_017395545.1 Treponema sp.
TTAAATTATATTTTTAAGATTTTATAAAAAAACAGTTTCAAAAAAATAAAAAATAAATTTCAGAAAACTATTGATTTTTTAGAAATTATGTTGTATAATAAAAAAGCGATCAAAAGTCCATATATTTTTATATGCGGGCGGCAGGTCCTGTGCGATAGGGCGCCGGGAACCATGTCAGGCGGGGAACCGAGCAGCATTAAACGGAGTTGCCCTCTGCGATGCAGTAAGTCTGTCGTTCGTATATCAAAGTATATGGATTTTTTATTTTGGCAAAGAGGTGATGATGTTGTATCGTGTTCTTTACAGAAAATGGCGGCCAATGGGTTTCGCCGACGTAATCGGACAGCCTCACGTTACCTCAACACTCAAAAACGAGATCAGATCCGGAAGGATTTCTCACGCCTACCTTTTCACCGGCTCGAGAGGAACCGGAAAAACGACCTGTGCGAAGATCCTCGCAAAAGCAGTGAATTGTCTTAATCTCACCGATGGCGAGCCGTGCGGAAAATGTGAGAACTGCGCCGGAATTTCAAAAGGCAGCATCATGGACGTTGTCGAAATGGACGCCGCTTCGAACAACAGCGTCAACAATATCCGTGACGTTCTCGACGAGGTTCACATGCTTACGACAGGCGCTTTCAATGCGCTTCTGAAAACGCTTGAGGAACCGCCGTCACACGTCGTTTTTATTCTCGCAACAACGGAGGTTCACAAGCTCCCTGCAACAATTCTCTCAAGGTGTCAGAGATTCGATTTCAACAGAATTTCTCCCGAGGACATTGCCGACAGACTTGAATATATCGCCTCCGAAGAAAAAGTTTCGCTTGACCGGAATGCGGCTATGCTTATCGCTGCGGTCGCAGACGGCGCCATGCGTGACGCTCTTCCCATTCTGGACAGGTGCATAGGACTGTCGGAAAATATTGATTCGGCGGTCGTCAGAGAAGCAACGGGACTTGCCGGAAGGGACTATCTTTTCACTCTTGCCGAGGCGGTAAAAAACGAGGATGTTCCGCTTGCGATAAATACGGTCAATGAGCTGCACAAGGCTTCGAAAAGTATTTCACGTCTCTGTGAGGAACTTACCGAACATTTCCGCACTCTTATGCTTCTCAAAACGATGAAAAAGAGCGCTTCGGAACTGATCATCATGTCGCCCGAGGAAATCGAACAGGCAAGGCTCCAGGCGGAAAGTATTTCGCTTACTCAGATCGTCTACTGCATTGACGTTCTTCAGGCTTCGCTCGAAAAAATGTTCCGGGGCGGAAACAACAAAATCGAGTTTGAAACCTGCATGATAAAGCTTTGCAACCCGAAGCTTTCTACCGATATCGGCGCCGTGATTTCAAGAATAGAAAAGCTTGAACGCTCGGTAAGACTCGGATTAAGCACAGTTGCTCAGCCGGCTGCTGCGGAAAAAATTTCCGTTTCGGGGAGAAAGCTTCCTGTGATATTCACGATTTGGAACAGTTTGGGAAGTGGTTCGGTTTCCGGTTGCATCTGATTGAGGATGTTCTCAAAGACGGCATAAAAGTATCTTCTACCGAAATCCGGAAATTATTGCTGAACGGCGAAATCCGGAAAGCCAATGCTTTTCTGGGCGAACCGTATCAGATACGGCAGGAAGTCACACACGGCGCACAGCTCGGCAGAACTATCGGATTTCCGACAATAAACCAATTTTTTGAAGCCGGTCAGCTTGTGCCGAATTTCGGCGTTTATGCTTCTGAAACCAAACTGGACACTGGCAGATTTTTTTCATCTCTGACAAATATCGGCATGAAGCCAACTGTGAATTATCAGGGAATTCCTCTTGCAGAAACATACCTGAAAGGCTTTTCCGGTGATTTATACGGAAAAAAACCGGCAGTCACTCTGCTGAGATTTATCCGGCCGGAAATGAAATTCGATTCTGTACAGGCTCTGACCGAACAGATGACAAAAGATTTACAATCCTGAATTTTCTGCTTTCTGTCACAA
>JAFPUF010000051.1 GCA_017395545.1 Treponema sp.
ATCACGATAAGCCCGATAAGTGTCGAAGTGAGCATAAGGCTGTAAAATCCATAACTGAATTGTACCACCCAATTAAGGGTTTCGGGAAGTAATCCCGGATTATACGCCCATTTCCACGGAACACGGAAAGTCCAGAAAAGTTTTACTGCCTGCCGGAGATTCTGTGCCCCGCTTGCAACGAGATATGTCTGCCAGACCATCGATCCGAACATAGTCAAAAAGAAAGCAAGGAATCCGTATCTGAACCATTTTGAAGTAATCGCTCTCGGAGTAGTCTTATTCCTGGAAAGTTTGAGGCTTGAACCGAGCAGGTTGAAAAGCTGCCCCCGCCCGCAGAAATTGTTGCAGAAAGCCTTGTTTCCGCCCGCAATCGCAAAAATCAGCGGGAGAATAAAGTCAATCATTCCAAGCCACGCAAAAAGGATGTTGAAAAAGCCGAGCGCAAAATACACAATCGACCATATCCATAGATAATTGTACCAGCGTTTTGTTTTCATGCGACCACCTCCCGCACAACAGGAGAAATGCATCCGACCGGGCAGGTTTTCCCGCACAAACCGCATCCTACGCAGATTTCAGAATTGACCCGGGCAAAACATCCGTGAACGACCGAAACCGCTCCCCTCGGACAGACATTCGCACAAGCGCCGCAAGCCACGCACCGGCTTTCATCGACACGGGCATATTTTTTTGATTTCATAGACACCTCTTGATTCTAAAGATAAACAGAAAATCAGGAAGTGTATGTGATAATGTTACACAAAGGGAGAAGTCTCTCCCTCGCTACAGCCAGCAAGCTGTCTTCCGCTACCCACTCTCCTAAGGGGCAAGCCCCTTAAAATCCCCTGTCCAAAACTTCAATCTTCCCGCGACCAAGACGCACCACGCCCTCTTCTTCCATATATTTGAGTGTCTTGCTCACGACCTCACGAACACTTCCAATCTGCTTCGCCAAGTCTTCATGCGTAATCGAAAGAACATCGCTTTTCTGACGCAACCTTTCATCGTGAAGGGCAAGTGCGATTCTCTGGTCAATCTTCATAAAAAGAACCTGCTGAATCGTCCACAAGACTTCGGAAAATTTCTCAGTGGCGTTTTTGTAAATGTAAAGTTCAACAAGCGGATTTTCCAGCTCAACTTTGTGAAGGGCCTGGGACGGAATCAGACAGACTTCAGTTTCTTCAACTGCTTCAATCAAAACATCAAAAACAATCGAGTCCATGAGACACGAAGCCGAAAGAATACAGACTTCTCCCGCCTCAACACGATAAAGTGTGACTTCCCGCCCCTCTTCCGAGACACAATAAACCCGCAAAGCCCCGGAAACTACCGCCATAACCCCGCGGCACTCACCGTCAGAGCGATGTATCAGTTTTCCCGCAGAAAAAACTTCCGTCCGCAGGTTTTGCCCCAGAAAAGCCGCCTGAGAAGGATTTAATTCTTTCCAGAAAGAAAAAAGTGTCTCGGGATTTTCCATAATCTCTGTAACCTAATTTCCGAAACCGTACTTCAGAAGACTCAGATCAAGGACTTTCTTGCAAAGGGCATCAGCCCCTCCTTTGCAAAGCGCGCTTGCAAAAGGACGTCCGACAAGAACACAGTTCGCCCCCAGAGCCATTGCCGTCGCCACATCTTTCGGGGAGCGGATTCCGCCGTCCACCCAAAGCTCACCGCAGTATTTTTTGAGTTTTTCGCCATACTTTGACAGGAATTCCGCAGTGCTTCCACGTCTTGTATCAATCCGTCCGCCGTGATTCGATATGTAAACGATGTCAGGCATAACTTCTTTTACAAGACTTATATCTTCCTTCGTAAAAACGCCTTTTATAGCGAACGGCATTTGAATATGGTCTTTAATTTCGATTAATTGTGCGGCCGTTTTTTTCTCGAGTGAAACAAGATTCCTCATTGTGAGAATATTATACGAATCGATGTCAATTCCGGTGATTTTTACGGAATCTTTCGCCCATTCAAAGCGTTCAATGATTTTTTCGTTTGAATACGGCTTTATAAAAACCGAAGTCCGGGCATCCGGTGCCTCCCTTTTTACTTTTTTGAGCGCCTCTATTCCAAACTTCAATTTTTCGTCAGGGTATCCGTCGCCAATACAGAGCCCTACCCCTACCCTGTGCATCGCCAGAATTATCTGGTCATAAAAATCAGACTCACGGGCAAAACCAATATTTTCAACAGCCCCTGTCATAGGCGCAATACTGATTGAAGGAATCCTGAATTCCGGAGGCAAATCCAGAAATTTTTCGACCTTTTTAATATTTCTCTTTCGCACAACTTCCCAGTCAGAGCAGTTCAGTATGAAGTTTTCGTTCTCACGAACGCCGCCCATTCCCGGAAGCTGCGAGATACAGCCTTTGCCGTTACAGATTTTACAGAATTTACATTTGAAGTTATTTTCAGTCACAAGTTTTAGCCCAAGAAGTCTTAGAATTTCCAGATTACACCGATTGCAGGTTGAATAATGTAATTGCCGTTCAAATCAAAAATATCAGTGATAGTATAACTTTTTTTCCCCGTCTCAGATTTTTCATATTTCTGCTCATAAGTCGAATTTCCGAAAATAACATATCGTGCAGCAAGATTCGCGAAAAGCCCGAAATTTTCAGAAACCCTGTAAACAGCAAAAACATCCACACCGGTACTCATAGTTAACAGAGAAAGCGTCGTTTTGAGAGTTTCGTAATTAACTCCTTCAAAGTCTTCGTCTTCAGATTCAACAGAATACTGGCCCATTTCAACACCGACCATCAGTGCAGACCCGAAAAGGATTTTTGGTTTATTAATGAATGAATATCCAACCCCAAGAGCGATATTTTCAAAAGCCCCGAGATTTATTGTATTATTCTGCTGAATTGAAACATCTTTTGAAGTCGCAAGACCGACAGCGACATCGACTTTTGCAGTAAAGCCGGATTCATGAAGACCAATATAAGTTCCGGAAATACCATATCCAAGCTGAAAAACGTTATCCGTGTCTAAATCCTTTTCATCACAACCGATTGACAAGGCTGAGACCGTCGCTCCGACACCTACATTGTTCGTCCATTTTTTTGCAGAAACTAAATTTGTGAAGATTACTGATAAAAACAGAAAAAATAAGTATTTCTTCATAAAATTATCCCCTGTGATGATTAATTATCGGTTATTTTCAGAATAAATACAACAGTTTGTCTACGAGCGTTTTCTGGGATGCGGGTTTGATTATGTCCCCCTCTTTTGAGTCTCCCAGAAGAAAATTTGAATCCGGATTATGAAGACCATAGTTTTTTTCGACAAGGCGCGCATCATAATTCGCATAACAGTATTTACAGAGATGCGGGCAGGAATTGTATGCCCCTATATCACGCGTCGGAAGACAGGCACAGTGTTTCCGGAGATTCTGCCTTCCGGTCTTACTGATAAGACGGAAATCCCCTGCTTTTTCGATAATTTCCTTAGAAACGCAGCACCCGGCTTTCACACCGTATGCGCTCAAATCCAGTTTTTCCGCGCAGGATTCTATTTCAATTCCGTTTTCAAAAGCTATCCGTGAAAATGCCTGTGCAAGGAATTTCTGGTCATTTTCAGAGACTTCTTTTACCGCCGGGAAATTTTTCTTAGTCTTCTGATATAAGTCAATAAAACTGATTACACAGCGGTTCGTAAAATTTTTTAGCTTTCCGCACATCTCACGGAATTTTCTGATATGAAACGAAACAGAATATTTTTCATCGACAAAAACAGGATCGTACCGCCAGCAGACACGCTCTTTGCCGAGCTTTTCGCTAAGCTCACAAAAAGCGTCCATAACAAAATTTTTATCCGGAACATTCGGCTCAACATCCTTTTCATAAGGCGTTATCGTAACAAAAAAATAAAGCGGGATTCCATAAGATTTGAGTTTATCGAGATTTTTGAGAAGGGGAACAGGATTTTTAGTACAGAAAACAAGGCAGTCAACGACATCTTTGGTAAGACGATAACGCGTCACCTGCTCTCCGTAATATGGATTGCGCACATCGACAAATCCCGCACTAAGACGATTCAAAAGCCATTCGGAGTAAAATGCGGGAATGTCGGTGCGTCCACTTGCAAAAATAAGCATCTAAGATTATTTGAACATCGCTTCGAGATTTTCTTTCGGAACGAATCCCATTGATTTTGCAGCCTCTTCGCCATTTTTAAAGAGAATGACGGTCGGAATGCTGACGATTCCATATTTTTGAGCGAGGTCAGGCTCATCATCGACATTAACTTTACCGACTTTGATTACGCCCTCGTTTTCTTCTGCAATCTGCGCGATCGTGGGAGCAAGCATCTTGCAAGGACCACACCATGAAGCCCAAAAGTCTACGAGAACCGGCTTGTCAGACTTAAGAACTTCCTGCTCGAAATTTGATTCTGTAAGAGTGATTTCCATAATTGCGTCTCCTGTTATTTGATTTATATAAAGATAATGCAATTTCTCAGAAACGCAAAGGAAATTATACAAAAGACCATAAAAAAACCGCACAATATAAAAAGTGCGGCTGTAATTCTGAATAAATCAGTATTTTATTAGCTTGGCATTGCCATCGGCTCGTTTGATGTTTTCGGGTCTGCCTGAACTGGCGCTGAACTCGGAACTGCCGGAGATGGAGAAGCACCTCCCGCCGGTTTTTCTATAGACTCAGCGTCTTTTGCAAGTTTGTCGGCAATTTCAACAAGATGCGGAAGTATGTCTGCTGCTGCAGGCGTATCCTTTTCTTTGTAAACACCCGTTAAATCCCGGAAATATGCGCTGAATTTTCTGGCATTTCTTTTGTCCGAAATGTTTTTGTCAAAGTCAGGAATTGTAAGTTTCATTCCCGGTGTAATAAATTCAGGATCACTTACGACATTTCGTGATGCAAGCATGATAAGCGGGAAATAATATCCGTTTTCGTCTTTGCCGGCATAAAATTTCTTTGTGATTGATGTAAGAGTATCACCCTTTCTAACAGTGTAAGTTTTTGCGCCGTCGAGATTGAGTGAGCTTGCGTGTGCCCCGTAAACTCTGTCAAAAGACTGGTTGATTGCAGCCTGTTTTGCAGAAGTTACATCCATTGTGCTTGGTGTAGAACCGCATGAAATCAGGCCAAACGCAGAAACCATCGCTAAAAAAAGAATTGCAATTTTTTTCATATCGGAAAACCTCCGGAAAGTGTTTTCTTAAAATATAATGAAAAATTACGTAAAATTCAAGTTTAGCTTTACTATTACATCAATTCTTCAATGTCGATTTCGCCGGCTAAGCATGGAACTGCGATCTGCCAGTTTTCGAGAACCTGCGGGTGAACTTCACCGAAGACTCCCACCTGCTTGCCTTTGACGATGATTGCAGCCTGACGGCCAGGGATAAAGCGCGGGTCGTTTGACTCTTTGACTTCGTATTTGTGGTCGAGGTAGTAAAGCAGGGTTGAGACCTCAGAAGCCAGGTCATTGAAATTTGCGTTGTTTGCGGCAGTCATAAAGCCCAGAGACTGAATTGTCTTTGTGCCGGTGTTCTCGCTTTCGTCGAGGAAGGCAACCTTACCGATTTCAAAAATCTTGTGCGGGAAGATTGCGTTTGCGGCGGCACTTTCGGCACGGAGCAATGAAGCGATGATTGACGGGCGAACGAACTGATAGTTTTCGCTCATCGGGTTCAAGATTTCGATAACTTTGTCAGCATTGATATTCATGCGGTCGATATAATCTCGTTTTGAGCCGAGATAGTTGAAAATCATCTCCTGATAGCCCAAGCCGACCATAATTTCTTTTGTCTTTCGGCTGAAAAGTGTAACGTCAGAAAGCTTACCGATTGTGAAGTCGTTCGGCTTCTGTGGCTTGAAGTAGTCGAGAGTCATACCAATCATTACGTCTTCGATGACATCAACTTCGTGGAGGAAGTCGTTTCGGTATGGAGCCGGCTGAACTGTGAATTCAACATCAGTCTTGTTTGCGGCGCAATATTTTGCTGTCTTTTCATTTGCAGGAATATCTTTTGCGCTAACATCGTTGTCCATGCGGCTCAAAGCGTCGAGAACCTGCTCTTTTGTGAGGTCGCTGCCTAGCTTTTTGTTGATTGCGGCTAAGGTAGCCTTTGCTTCTTTCTGGAAGTAGTGAAGATTACGGTTTGAAATATTTTGCAGCTTTCACAGGATGTTCTGCTGAAAGTGAAGCCAGCTTCAATACAATCGTATTCCTTGCTGAAAAAGTAAATGAACTTAACCTGCAGAGAGTTTGCCAGATTGAAAGCGGTAACGGAAAAATTGCCAAGACTGTAATTTCAAACAGCAAAAACAGAAAGGCTAAGATTGTAACTTTTGATTCTCTTCAGTCAACAACTAAAGAACAGATTAAAAAAGGTACAACTTATCTCAACGCAATGGAAAAGAACCTTGATGCCCTCAAGGAAGCTTTGAACTAAAAAGAAAATCCAATTGATTTAAAAAGTTAAGGGGCTGTCCGGTGAAGTGCACCCCAATTATTGGACACTTCAGGCTGAGCAGTCCTTTTTTTTTCGCCTTGCGGCACACTAATGCTATAGCATTAGTAAAAGTTCTTGCAACAAAGATAAAAACGAGGAGAAAATCTATGAAAAAACTTGCTGTTTTGTTTTTGTCCGTTTTTTCTGCATCTGTTTTGTTTGCAAACGACAAAAATACTG
>JAFPUF010000052.1 GCA_017395545.1 Treponema sp.
CTTCGTCTCAGTTTGCCTTTGTAAAAAATACTGACAGTTTTAAAGTCGGGGAGTGTTCTTTTAGTTCAAAAGGGCTCTCAGGTTCAGTTTTGGTCACTGCCCAGGATTTGCGCGTGCGGCCTGAACTGCTTTGTAATGTCGGAGCAATGTCCTGGGACTTAAAATTTGAGCGCTCAATCGAAAACAATCCTTTGTACAACCGCAAAAATTATCTTTGGATTCCAATCGGAACAAAAACCCTGTTTTCAGGCTCTGTTCTTGTTGACAATCAGGAATATGTGGTTCTTCCAAAGTCTTCAAACGGTTACATAGACAAAAGTTGGGGCGAAACCTTGAATTCGCCTTATTTTCATATTTCTTCAGGAAGACTTACGAGTATTATTACTGGCCGGCAGATGCTGAATTCCTGTTTTGCCCTGGAGGGTGAATTTTCAGGAAAACTCTGTGCTGTCATAAATCTGGAGGGTGCGAAATACAGTGTCTCAAACCGAAAAATTTTCAAAAAAGATGTGATTATTCATGACTGCTCTCAGCTTTCGGATACGGCTGAAGGTGAAAAAGTTCACTGGTCTGTGAGTATCCATCGGGGAAAATTCGTAATCGACATTGATATTTATTGCAAGGCAAGCGAAATGTTTGTCCGTGATTATGAAATGCCCCAGGGAAAAAGGTGTCTCCTTAAGGTTTTGGGCGGAACGGGAAACGGTGAAATCCGGGTTTACAAAAAAGTCAAAAAGAATCTTGAACTTCTTGAGCATGCAAACATAAATGACGCAATCTGTGAATTCGGACAGACTGAAGAAGTAGGAAAATAGAAAGAAATTAAACAGTTGACAAAAAAATCTAAAAATGTTAATTTATATCAACATTTTAATAGAAATATTTTAATGGACTCGCAAAAACGAGTCCATTTTTGTTATCGGAGCGTTGATGGATTACATTGCCTTGGATTCTTATCCTCATTATACCGAATGTGAAAAAATTGTCAGTGGATTGGGCTTCCATCTCGTTGAATTAAAGATTTCTCCTCAGAACGGAGTTACGCAGATTCTTGCAACGATTACCGGAGCCGATTCCAGCGTCAATATCGGCGTCAACGACTGCTCCCGCGTTCATAAGGTTCTGTTGCCGGCCCTTGAAGAAATGCTTGGTACGGAAAACACTTATATGGAGCTCACTTCACCTGGCATGGAGCGCAATATCAGGAATGCTGCTGAATTTCCGCTTTTTCTTGGCCGGCAAATTCGGGTTTATGATAAAACTGTAACTGACTGGGTAGGTGGCATTCTTAAAAGTGCAGACAGCCAGTCACTAACATTGGAAGAAACAAAAGAAGACGGCACTTTGGAGTCAAAGGTCATTTCTTTTGAAAATATAGCAAAAGCAAAATTTATTCATTTATAGTAGGAGGCTCGATATGTCAGAAATGGCAGATGCAATCCGTGAACTGACTCAAGAAAAAGGATTTTCATTGGATTCAGTCAAACAGACTATTGAGAACACTTTGCGCGCAGCTTACAAGCGTACTTTTGGAACTGCTGATAACTGCGTTGTTACTTTCGCTGATGATATGTCAGATGTTACCGTTGCTTCTCGAAAAACAATCGTTGACGGTGTGTATGACCCTGTTACCGAAATTGAACTTGAGGATGCACTTAAGCTTTCTCCGGAATGCGAATTGGGTGATGAAATCGACATTATCGTCGACCCCAAAACTTTTGACCGTTCAGCTGTTTCTGTTGGTAAACAGGAAACACACAAAGGCTTGAACGAATCTTTCAAGGATAAACTTTATAACGAATACAAGGATAAGGTCGGTGAAATCATCATCGGTTACTTCCAGCGTGAATACAACGGCAATATCTATGTTGATCTGGGAAAGGTTGAAGGAGTATTGCCAAAGAAATATCAGTCTCCACGCGAAGTTTACAATAAAAATGACCGAATCAAGGCATTTATCGTAGACTTAAAGAGAATTTCATCTGGATTGCAGCTTGTTTTGAGCCGCTCTGATCCAAAATTCGTTCAGTCTATCCTTGAACTTGAGGTTCCTGAAATTCAGGACAAAACTGTCGAAATCAAAAAAATTGTCCGTGATGCAGGCTACCGCACAAAGATTGCTGTTTCGACTACAAAAGAAGACGTTGATCCTGTAGGTTCATGTGTCGGACCAAAAGGTATGCGAATCCAGAACGTTATCCGTGAACTTGAAGGCGAGAAGATTGACGTTCTCCGTTATTCAGATGATCCGGTTGTTTTCATTAAAAATGCTCTTTCTCCGGCAGAAGTTAACCGTGTTGTTATTCTTGATGACGAGAAAAAGACAGCCCTTGCAATCGTTAATGACGAGCAGTTCTCTGTCGCAATCGGTAAAAACGGACAGAATGTTCGCCTTGCAAACCGCCTTTGTGACTGGAGCATCGACGTTAAGACTGAAGAGCAGGCTGCAGAGATGGATCTTACCGAGCTTTCAACACGCCGTGCACAGGAATTGTTCAGCAACAATACTGCTGAGATTGAACCGGATGAAATTTCGGTTATTGCAGACCTTCCGGGCGTAAATCAGGAAGTTGCTGCAAAACTTAAGGAAGCCGGCTATGACGATATTGAAAAATTTGTTGATGCTTACGAGTCTGGAGAGCTTGCTGACTTTGAGGGTGCAAGTGCAGATGAGCTGGCCGAAGTCAACAAAATCGTTCATAATACGGTAGAATTTGTCGAAGAAGAAGAGGGTGAATCTGAGGCTGCTCCATCAGAAGAATCGAATGAAGCTGAAGAAGAGCAGGAATATTTCTGCCCTGAATGCGGTGCAAAAATCACGCTGGACATGACACATTGTCCGTCATGTGGCGTTGAATTCGAATTTGAAGAGGACGAGGAATAAGAGGTTTATAGAGGAATATGGCGGAAGAAGCTGCAAAAAAACCAGAATTTGTTTTAATCAAGAAAGAAAAAAAAGCCGAGCCAGCTCAGGAAAGTGCTAAAACTGAGGCTTCTCAGTCTATGACAAAAAAGAAAGTTGTCATCAAAAAGAAGCCTGTGCCTGCAAATGGTGAAGGCAAATCAGACTCAAATCAGGAAGAGAAAGCTAAGAATGGCGTTCATGTCGTCGTTAAAAAGCCGACTCCGGCTTCTCCATCTGCTCCAAAAACTTCAGAACAGCAGGAAAAGCCTCGTCCAGAAACAGTTCGTCCTCAGAAATCATTTGAGTTGAATTCAGCTCGCCCGAACGTAAAGGCTGGAAATCTTTCCGGAAGCCGCCAGGGCGGATATAACCGTGATCGTGGCGGCTACAATAACGGCGGCTATAACAACAATCGTGGTGGTTATGGTCAGAACGGCGGCCGAAGCGGCGGATTTACCGGTGCACAGGCACGTGAAGGCTATCAGAACCGCGAGCGTGACAACAATCGTCAGGGCGGATTCAACCGTAACGGCGGTCAGGGCGGATTCAATCGCAATGGCGGTCAGGGTGGATTCAACCGTGGCGGATTCAATGGACAGGGCGGTCAGGGCAGGCCGGGCTTTGGCAATCGATCAGGTTTTGGCAGCCAGGGTGGCGGTAGGCCGGGATTCGGAGGTCCGCGTCCAAGCGGCGGTGGATTTGCTCCTCGCGGTGGCTTTGCTCCCGCCCCAATTCCTGCTCCACAGGCAGGCAAAAAGCAATTTAAAGGCAAAAAGCAGGTCTATGGCCAGCGAAAAGATAAAGAAGAACTTTTTGACGAAGAAGAACTTTACAAGAAGAAGCAGGTTACTCAGGCAAGCGTAGTTCCAAAGTCAATCGACATTATGGAATCTATTTCTGTGTCTGACCTTGCCAAAAAAATGAACCTCAAGGCTGGTGACATCATTGCTAAGCTCATGGGCATGGGCATGATGGTTACAATCAACCAGTCAATCGACTCTGATACTGCGACACTTCTTGCAGCAGAATACGATTGTGAAGTTCATCTTGTCTCTCTTTATGATGAGACTGTTATTGAGCACGATGTGGGTGAAGAAGAAAACCTTAAGTTCCGCCCGCCAATCGTTACTGTCATGGGTCACGTTGACCATGGTAAGACAAAAACTTTGGATGCAATCCGAAAGACAAACGTTGTTGCAGGCGAGGCCGGCGGTATCACTCAGAAAATTGGTGCTTATCAGGTTCATACAGA